>JAGLYV010000154.1 GCA_023131975.1 Candidatus Krumholzibacteriia bacterium
GCGACATTCCAGGAAGAGATGCGGGCCGACGGCACAAGCGGTTTCTATTTCCTCGGTCACTATCCCCTCATCCAGAACAGCGAAAAGATACGGATAGAGGTCAGGGACCGGTACAGGCCGGAGACCATCGTCCGGGTGGACTACAAGCAGTACGGCAGGGATTACGACATCAACTATATGGATGGCTCGATACTGTTCAAGGAGCCGGTCGCCTCTGTCGATTCCGATCTCAACCCCGTTATGATCGTGATCAGCTATGAGTGCCGTGATACGGAAGATGTGAATTTCATATACGGCGTTCGTTCGTCTTTCGACCTGACCGACAGTCTCAAGACCGGAGCGACGGTGATACTGGAGGACGAAGGAAGCGAGAACTCGTCTATCCTCGGCATCGACCTTTCAGGGCGATTACTGCCAGGCATTTCTATAGAGAGCGAATACGCGCACAGCAAAAAGTTCCTGCTCGGCAGTGGTGACGCATTCAGGATAAGGCTGATGGGCAGGCACGATAACGGGATCAAGTGGAGTACCTACTACAGGAACATAGACAGTGATTTCTTCAACCCGTCATTTACCGGCGGGAAGACGGAACTCGGCAGCGAGAAGGCCGGCATCGATCTGGACTGGGGATTGAACCGGGAATATTCGATTGCCGTAAGGACCTTCATGCACGATTTCCGCGAGCTGAGCGAAAAGAAGAGATACCTGGATGTCCGTGGAGTGCGAAAATCGAAAGAGTTCTCGGCCAGCACCGGTTTTGCCGGGGCCTCTCACAGCGACGACCGCGATGGCAGCCAGACGTCCGCGCTCTGGCTCGGAGCGATAGCGTATGAAAAGAACGGGACGAAGGGCGAGCTGCAGGTCGACCAGAAGATAGCCGGCGAGGAAGTCGACGAGTATCCGAATCGCATCCAGGCGAGGCTGTCGCAGAAGCTTTGGAGACATATCAGTGGAACGTTCAAGCACGAATACAGAAGCGGCAGGCGTTCGGGGGCGAGACATCTGACGCAGCTCGGGGTCGAATCGAAGTTGACCGACGATCTGAATATGTATTCCCGATACAGGATGGAAGGGGCCGTCAGCGGGGAACGCGGCCAGGCCGTGATGGGGCTGAAGAACAGGTTCAGGCTGGGAGAGGACCTCAGCGGTACCTTTACCGCGGAGAAGACCTCCACCGTCACAGGAGTAAGCAATGACGATTTCACGGCGCTCGCCACCGGGTGGCTGTATACGCCGAAAGAAAATCTTTACAAGTTAAAGGGTGACTATGAGATCAGGTTCGAGCCGGACAGGGTAAAGCATCTCCTCGGCCTCGCGGGGTTGAGAAGGATCGGCATGCGATGGGCGGGACTCCTGAAGGGCGACCTCTGGTACTCGAACGAAGATCTCGACCTCGACAGGGTGAAGGGCAATGGAACGCTGGGACTTTCATTCAGGCCGAAAGACGCGGGCCCCCTGACCCTTTTCTCGTTGATGAAGACGACGTACGAAAAGAACAGCCCGGCTCACCCCGGAGCTGTCGACAAAAACCTGATGATAATGACCGAGGCGAACTATCTGCTCGGTAGAAGCTGGGAACTCGAAGGCAAGATCGGAGGCAGGTGGGTAAAGAACAGTTTCAAATCATTTACTGCATCCACCGCCAGTTTCCTCTATCAGCTGCAGGCGATAAGAAAGATCGGCATGAGTTGGGATGTCACATTCGCCTCCAGGATAGTACACCAGCGCGAGACCGGCACTGTACGGTTTTCTGGCGGGCTTGAGCTCGGGCGGGTCGTGGCGGAGAATGTCTGGGTAGGTTGCGGATACGATTTCGGCGGGCACAGGGATGCCGATTCTCCGATAAACGATTTCAGCCGGAGCGGATTCCACTTCGGTATGAAGATGAAATTCAACGAAAAGATACTCGAACATTTCCATGATTGAAGAGCACAGGAATGAAGATGACAAAAAGAACTGAAAATAAATTTACGACGATGTTCCCGAAGGTGGGCGTGCTGGCGATACTGGTCGCACTGGCCTTTGCGGTATTCCCCGGTGCCATATCTGCCGGCGAACTGATAATGGGTGGTCTTTTCGAGAGCGGTGGTTTCACGTCAGAGTGGACGCACAGCGGAGCCAACAGCCTTGGAGCGACGAACGACAACTGGGCCGATCATGCTGTTGTACTCGATCTGCCATACTCGGGTAATTACTCGGCCCTGCTTGGGTTCAAGTACACTACCCAGCGCAAAAACAGGCACGGATTCATGTATCAGGACATCACGATCCCCGCCGACGTTTCCAGCGCGCTGCTTTACTTCCAGTTCAGACAGCAGGGGTACGACGGGGTCAACTACGATCCGTTTATCGTCGAGGTCCGGGACCTTTCGGACAATGTCCTGGCGACCGTAGTGAATTTCTCTTTCTCCGAAGCGAACAACCAGTTCAAGGACAGCGGCTGGATCGGGCCGGGTGGCTTTGACATGTCGCCCTGGGCCGGACAGACTGTCAGGCTCCATTTCCGGCAGGAAGACACATACGACAACCTTTTCGAGACATGGACCTTCATCGATGACGTGTCCATGATCTTTACAAAATATGTCGATCTCATCGTCGATGGCGATGGTGACGATCTCTTCGCCGACCCCGGTACGGGCGGCGGAGGCAGTTCTTCCAGCAGTGGCGAGGCGGGTGAAACGGTGTCCTACCTGATAGATGTCGAAAACGAAAGTTTCGATGTCGACTCCTACACCATATCCGTTTCACTCCCCGCCGGCTGGATCGCCGTACTGAACTATGGAGGCACCGATTATCTGTTCCCCTGGACGACACCTGTTATAGCTGCTGGCGCGACGATACAGGCAACGGTCAGCCTGACCATTCCTGTGGGCGAATCGGTCGCTGGATATACGACGATACTAGACGCCGTATCGACTTTGTCCGGGCTCAGATTCGACAGCGTATCGCTGGTAGTGAATGTCGTTCCGTCTGACTACCTGACAGATCTGGCTATAGACGGGAATGGATTCGGCGTGATCGATCCGGATGGAGGCGGAGGCATCTCCCTCATCGCGTCTGGAGTCGGTACGACCGTGGAATATGATGTGGAATTGATGAATTCAGGGATAGTCACCGATTCGTTCAGGGTATGGTTCTCGCCCGAGGCGCCTCTGACTGCTGAGATTGTATATGGTGCTTCGACCTACCCTGGCATGTTCACCACTTCGGCGGTAAGTCCGGGTGGAACGACCTCGTTTACCCTCAGATCGACTGTCCCCCTTTCGATATCGGGAGGGGATTACGAGACGATCGTCTATGCCTCGTCGATCTCGGATACCTTGAGGACAGATGGTGTGACAGCGGTCACCCGTGTCATAGCGCCGAAGGTCGATATGGTTATTTCAGGAAGCGGCGACGATATTATAGATCTTACAGGCGCCGGACTCGGTGGAAGCTCCACGATATCGGGGCAGCAGACCTATACAGTCTATTTCCCGATCGTTCTCCAGAACGAGGGATCCATTCCCGATTCGTTCACTTTTGACTGGTCACAGCCGACAGGAGGCTGGTCGGCAGTAATAAATGACGGAACGACCGACCATGCTTTCCCCTGGACGACCCCGGGGCTGGGCATAAATTCACAGGAAAATTACACGCTGGCGATCACGATACCGGCCAATGCCGCCTTTAATACATATATCTCGATACTGGATGCGGTCTCGATGACCGACAGCAAGATAAGTGAAAGTGTGACGGCCGGCGTCTCCGTATCGGCGGGGAGCGAGACCGACCTGATGATAGACGGGGACGGAGCCGATATATACGGGCCTCTCGGAACGGGGCTCGGTGGAAGTTCGCTGGCGATGGCCGATCCTGGCGATACGATCAACTTCCTTGTGACCGTTGAAAACGAGGGTGGGGCGAACACCTTTGCCATAGAGTGGAATACTCCCGCGGGGTGGACGGTGCTGTTCAACGGAGTTCTTTCCCCGACAAATTGTTCAGCGGGCGACTACATCCTCCAGGTCATTGTGCCCCTGACATGCACGGGGGGCACCTTCGATATCATCGTAGATGGAATGAAATCGAACAAACGATACTTTGTAGACAGTGTCCTGGGACAGGTGGTCGTAAGTTCTCAGTATCTTGTCGATGCTCTGATCGACGGCAATGGTGATGATATCTTCGGTACACCGGGTCTTGGCGATGGAGGAAGTTCGCTTCAGGCTACCATCGGCGGCAGGACGATCGCCTACACCGTCGAACTTCAGAACCAGGGTAGCGACCCGGAGGCGTATACCTTAAGCTGGAACGGCGTTCCGGGCTGTGTGGCTCTTCTTGCGGGCAATGCTTCGCCGTGGACCACACTTGCTGTCGCGGGCGGGACTTCGGGATTTTATTCTTT
>JAGLYV010000155.1 GCA_023131975.1 Candidatus Krumholzibacteriia bacterium
TCTTTCAGCGCATCCGAGACAATTCTATCCACCGGCACATCGGCTCCCGGCGCAAAGACCGGGACATTTATCTCGCCACCGAGTACCTTAAGCTGTTCTATGGCCGCGGGACGGTACACATCCGCTGCCACAAGTAGAGGATTCCGTCCCTTCTTTACCAGATGGACGGCAAGCTTCGCCACAAAACTCGTCTTTCCCGCACCCTGGAGTCCACAGACCATGACTGTGGCAGGCGAACCGGAAAGCCGGAAAGGTGACGGCTCTTCCCCGAGGATATGAACAAGTTCCTCGTGGACTATCTTGACGATCTGCTGGTCGGGAGTCAGGCTTTCAAGCACTTTTTTGCCTGTTGCCCGTTCACCCGCCCTGCTAACGAAATCCTTTACTACCTTGTAATTTACGTCAGCTTCGAGGAGGGCCCTTCGGACCTCCTTCATAGCATTTTCTATATGGCTCTCTCGAACCTTGCCGTGTCCCCGTAACTCTTTGAAAACACGGGCAAATTTTTCGTTCAGGTCCTGGAACAACTGCTGTCACTCCTGCCGGGAAATGACATAAAATAACACGATTCCTGATGACAGGCAAGTGAAAACAGATAAAGGGAATAGAGGGGGCCGGAGTAATCCGGTATCTATTCCTCAGGCTCCCCTGATCGAGGCTATCGCCCCGGAGTAATCATCCGTGCCGAAGACAGCCGAACCGGCCACAAGTATCTGCCCCCCCGCCTCTCTGACCATGCCGGCAGTGGAGAGATTGACTCCTCCATCCACTTCTATAACAAAATCCTGGCCTTTCGACTCTCTGACCGCCACTACATCCCTGATCTTGTCCATTACTTCCGGTATAAACTTCTGACCTCCGAACCCCGGAAACACCGTCATCGCGAGAAAAAGATCGATTCCGTCGAGAAGATCCCCGAATTCATCGATCGAAGTATCGGGATTGACGGCCAGCCCGGCGAGACATCCCCCGGAACGGATCTCCTCGAGAACTGCCCGGTGACCGGATCCCATGGCCTCAAAGTGGATGCTGACAGCGGCGCTCCCCGCTTTTATGAAGCTTGGAGCATATTTCGCGGGATCGCTGATCATCAGGTGGGTTATGAGAGGTAGCTTGCTCACCCTGGCTATCGCCTCGACGATCATCGGACCGAAGGTGATATTCTCCACAAAATGCCCGTCCATCACATCGAGATGGAGAAAATCCGCGCCCGATTTTTCTACTGCTTCGATTTCAGCCTTTATATCGGTAAAATCGGCCGCCAGTACCGAGGGGGCGACTGCCACAGTACCCAGCTCAATCAACCGTTGAGACAACGAGTTCAATCGTCCCTCCCTCCTTGATCGCCTGACCGGGATCCGGATTCTGTGAAAGGATCGTATTGGGGAACATATCCATATCTTTTCTGCTCACGACCCTCGAAACGTGGAATCCGCAGCTTTCCAGCCTGTCCTTAACGAACAGCAGGTCCTTTCCCCTCAGATCGGGCATCATATATACCCTTGGTTCCCCTGTCATCGAGAGAAGCATTTCGATTCCCGATCCCGTGGGAGCCAGGGACCCCACAGGCGGACTCGCGGAGATCACCCTGTTGGGACCTCCTTCGTTCGAAAAGATCCTGACTATCCGGCCCTTCCTCAGGCCGGACGCCTCCAGCATCAGTTCCGCCTGGCGTATCGATTCTCCATCCACCTCCGGCACGGTCTCCAGTCTGGGCCCGGAACTGATGATGACCTTCACCGTCCTGTTACCCTTCAGACTTTCGCCCGAACCCGGGTCCTGTTCGATCACCGTCCCGGCCGGAAATTCGATAGAATAACGCTCGCCTGTGACCATCAGATTAAGTTCTTTTTCCTTGCATGCCTCTTCCGCGGGAGAAAGCAGCATCCCCTTTACCTCTGGAACGATCGCGATATCGCCCCTGCCGACCAGCAGCGGCAGGACAATAAAGTTGAATATGACGATCCCCACGACGAAAGCACCCGCAAATACGAACAAATAGAATATTAAAGGGTGGTATCCTTTTTTCTTTTCTTCCTCCATCACTTCTCCTCCACGAACGACTCGCCGGCCTCCAGCCTGTACCCCCGCAAAAATTCCCTGGCGGCCATGGGCTTTTTCCCCTCTACCTGCAGCCTTTCGATCCTCAGGGCCCCTGTACCGCAGGACACTGTCACACCATCATCTCCAGCGCAGACGATCTCGCCCGGCCTGCCGCAGACACAAACCGTGCCGCATGGACAGGCACGAAGGACCTTTATATATTTGCCCTTGTGCCAGGTAAAACTGCCCGGCCAGGGATTCATGCCTCTTATATGATCATGTACTTCGAACACGCTCTTATTCCACGGTATCAGGCCGTCCTCTTTCTTCAGCATCGGAGCACGAGAGATACCTTCAGAAGGTTGATCGACAGATATCGATCCTCCGCCATCTATGGCCCGCAAAGTCTTCACAAGCAGAGCCGCACCCGACTCCGCCAACCGGACTGAAAGGGAACCGGCATCCTCGAGCGGATCTATCGGGAGCACCTCCTGCATGAACACAGGACCGGCGTCGAGTTCTTTTACCATCCTCATAGTGCTGACTCCGGTGAAGCCATCTCCGTTTACAATGGCCATATTGACCGGACTGGCGCCTCTCCAGGCTGGAAGAAGTGACGCGTGTACGTTGATACACTCCTTGAGGGGAATGTTCAGGACCTTTTTCGGAAATATCAGCCCGAAGGCTACCACGACAAAGAAATCCGCCCCGGCAGATTCGAGCCGGCTGATGATATCACCTTCACGGAACCTGGTCGCGCATACCACCTCGATCCCGTTCGCCTCTGCCACTTCCCTTACCGGAGTCGGCCTCGACGACATCCCTCTTCCACAGCATCTGTCAGGCTGAGTCACTACCATTCCGGGAGAATATTCCGAGGATATAAGGGCCTTTAGGGCCGGTACGGCAAATTCGGGAGAACCGAAGAAGACCACGTTCGACATCTAGCCCCCCTCTCGGCCCCTCTTGGAGAGTTCACGGAGTTTCCCTTTGATAAGGACTTTCTTGGCGATCGACAGCCTGTCCACGAAAAGAACGCCACCGAGATGATCGAGTTCGTGCTGGATGATCCTGGCCTCTAGTCCTTCCGCGTACAACTCCTGCTGCTCGCCCTTTTCATCCTGGTAAGTCATCTCCAACGAGACCGACCGCGTGACCTTGCCGCGGATGCCCGGCACGCTCAGGCACCCCTCATCCATACTCTCGGTCTCATCACCGAAAAGAGTGATCTCGGGATTGATCACCATGAGAAGGGTATCGGAATTACCGGGTTCCCTGTTGATCACGGCTATCTGTTTCGAGACTCCTACCTGGGGAGCAGCCAGCCCCACACCATCTTCCAGGATCATCGTCTCGGCCATATCGTCGAGAAACACCAGGAGGTCATCATCGAATTCCGTGACCTTCTCGCCCCTCTTTCTGAGAACAGGGTCCCCATATATATGAATACGCATCGTCGACATTTTTTCTATTCCGGAACAGTGCTGCGGGGCAATTATCCCGGCTCCTTTTATTCCTTCTTCTCTATAACGGTGGCGACCGCGCTCTTTACCACTTCGACCTTTACGTTCTCGGCGATCTTCAGGACCACTACATGATCCTTGGCATCTGAAACGGTACCGTAGAGTCCACCGTTAGTCACGACCTTGTCACCCTTCTTCAGCTGCGAAAGAAGCGCCTGATGCGCCTTCTGTTTCTTCTGCTGGGGCCTGATCAGAATAAAATAGAACACTACGAAGATCAGGATGATCGGCACGAACATCATGAAGGGATTTCCACCTTCCCCACCCTGACCGGCGCCACTCAATGCAAACATGATATTATTCATAATTCCTCCTCTTACTTTGCTGTCAATTATTCTTTAATGTATTTCCGTATTTCGCGTAAAACTCTTCCCTCCATTCGGTAAAATTTCCTTCCCTGATAACTTGCCTCATTTGACGGACAAGATGCAAGTAAAAATAAAGGCTGTGATATGAGGCAAGCCTTGGGCCAAGCATCTCACCGGCCATGAAGAGATGCCTCAGATAAGCCCTGCTGTAGGTCCTGCAGACATAACAATCACAATCAGGATCGAGTGGACCAAAATCCCTGGTATTGGCAGCGTTTTTCAGTATGACCCTTCCCCTGGAAGTAAATACTGTACCGTTCCGGGCGTTCCTTGTGGGCATGACACAATCGAACATGTCGATCCCGCGAGCTACCGCTTCCACTATATCCTCGGGAAAACCTACTCCCATAAGGTAGCGTGGCTTGTCCTCAGGCAGAAATGAAGCAGCGAGGGCAGCCATCCCGTAGAGATCTTCCTTCGGCTCTCCTACAGAAAGCCCTCCTATGGCATAACCGGGAAAATCCAGCTCGACCAGTTCACGTGCCGACCTCTCTCTCAACCCGGGATAGACCGAGCCCTGGACGATGGCGAAAAGGACCCTTTCATAATCGTTCCTTACTATTCTGGGCCCGTATGCCTCCAGACTTCTCTTCGCCCAGTCCGTCGTCCTTTTCACGGCTTTTCGGGCATCCTCCTCCGAGCAGGGATACTCGACGCACTGGTCAAGTACCATCATGATATCCGAACCGATATCGAGTTGTATATCCACTACGCTCTCAGGCGTCAGAAAACGTTTTGACCCATCGATGTGCGATTTGAATTCCACGCCTTCGTCAGTGATCTTGTTGAGATCCGCCAGACTGAATACCTGGTAGCCACCGCTGTCAGTCAACACGGGCCTGTCCCATGCCATGAACCGGTGTATCCCTCCAGCCTCGGCCAGAAGCTGCTCGCCCGGACGAAGATGGATATGATAGGTGTTGGCCAGGATGATCTCCGCCCCTATATCCCTGAGATCTTCCTGCGCGAGAGACTTTACTGTCCCCTGAGTGCCGACCGGCATGAAGATGGGAGTCTCGATCATTCCGTGGTCGGTCTCTATCCTGCCGTACCTGGCGCCGGAAGGGTCCTTTGCCAGCAATTCGAAATTGAAAGCCAATCCACCCCTCACTATCTGATAAACATCGCGTCGCCGTAACTGTAGAACCTGTATTTTCTCTGTACCGCCCAGTCGTAGACCCGGAGCATCTCCTCGCGACCGGCGAAAGCGGATACAAGGACAAAGAGACTGGACATCGGAAGATGGAAATTTGTGACCAGAGCATCTATCAATTTAAACTTGAATCCCGGATAGATGAACAGGTCTGTAGCGCCGAGGATATGCTCGACACCATCGATATCCACCTCGGTCCTGTCGTCGACCCTGCCGCTGGTAAGCGCTTCAAGCGCCCTGGTGACCGTGGTCCCCACAGCGATGATCTCCCTGCCATCCGCGCGCGCGCCGCGTATCTGGTCCCAGTAATCCGTTCTGACCATTATCTGTTCATGCGGAAGCCTGTTCTCCTCCACCACATCGTTGTCCAGCGGACGAAAGGTACCCGGGCCGACATGCAGAGTCACCGGGATAACGACCGCGCCCTTGCGTTCAATATTCCTCATCACCCTGTCCGTGAAATGAAGTCCCGCGGTAGGCGCCGCTACTGAACCTTCTTTCCTGGCGAAAATAGTCTGGTAGCGTTCCTGGTCCTCTTCCGCGTCTTCGCGTTTGATATATGGAGGGAGGGGCACATGTCCGTACTCTTTTATAAACTGATTTTCCGGGATCCCCGGAGGCATGGACACTCTCCACTGGCCGCCCCCGATCTCTTTCTCGATTGTAACGGGGTATTCAGACCCGCCGATCAGGACCCGGTCACCTGGCGAAAGGCGTTTCGACGGACGGCACAATGCTTCCCAATATCCATCTCCGAGAGAACGGGTAAGAAATATCTCTATCTTCGCCCCCGTCTCTTTCTCTCCGAGAAGTCTTGCGGGGATGACACGCGTCTCGTTGACGACGACTATATCCCCCTCTTTTAAATATCGGGCGAAATTAGCGAATACCGTTTCACGTACCGTTCCTGAATCCCTGTCCAGCAGCAGAAGTCTGCTGTCATCTCTTTCCGAAAGAGGATGCTGTGCGATAAGCTCCTCCGGCAATCCATAATTAAAATCTTCAAGTTTCATGATTATTCCATCCGGCGAGCACGCCCTAGAAGATATTGCCCTGCTTCGGGTCGGCAGGTCCACGTTCGGCATTCATATGTGAGTATCCCGCGTCGGTCACCATCCTGCCCCTCGACGTGCGTTGCACCAGTCCTTCCTGGATAAGAAACGGTTCATAGACATCCTCGATCGTCTCTCCCTCTTCGGCCACGGCTACGGCGAGAGAACCGATCCCAACAGGACCTCCCGAGAACTTCTCGATAATCGTCGAGAGTATCCGCCTATCCATCTCGTTAAGTCCCTTGAAATCGACATCGAGCATGCCCAGGGCATAATCGGCCATCTCCCTGTCGATATGTCCCTCGCCCTTGATCTGGGCGAAATCCCTTACGCGGCGTAGAAGCCTGTTTGCTATTCTCGGGGTCCCGCGCGAACGTCTGGAGATCTCGACCGCGCCATCCTCGTCGATCTCGACATCAAGCAGCCCCGCGGAACGTTTCACTATCTTAAGCATATCTTCGGTAGAATAGAAATCAAGTCTCATCACTACACCGAAACGGCTGCGCATCGGTGGAGTGATCATACCGGCCCTGGTCGTAGCGCCGATGAGGGTGAACGGCTCGAGGGGAAGAGAATAATGTCTGGCATGGGGACCCTTGTCCACTATCAGTTCACAGCGGAACTCCTCCATCGCCGGATAGATATGTTCCTCGACCACCCTGCCGAGCCTGTGTATCTCGTCGATGAAAAGTACGTCGCGGGCCTCGAGCTGAGTCAGTATTCCCAGGAGTTCAGCGGGGGACTGAAAGACCGGGCCGGAGGATATCCTGATATTTACACCGAGCTCTCTGGCGATGATATTCGCCAGGGTCGTCTTGCCCAGCCCCGGGGGGCCATAGAGAAGGACGTGGTCGAGCTGTTCCTCTCTCTTGCGAGCGGCCTGTATGAATACGGAGAGATTCTCCTTGAGCTTCTTCTGACCGATGAACTCATCGAGAGTCCTCGGCCTCAGAGTCGATTCCGATCTGAGCTCTTCCGGGGAAGCCTGCGGGTCGGTTATCATTCTTTCGTCCAATCCTCACTCCTTCCGGAAAGTCACGACGAGACCTTCCTGAGAGCATTCCTGACCAGGTCTTCCACTGTGGCAGCCTCTCCCAGTCTTTTGACATCAATATTCTCAAGCGCCCTCTGCGCGCTGGCCGCGGTGAGTCCGATCGATACGAGAGCTGCTGCCGCTTCCTTAAACATCCCGATCTCGATACCTCCATACCCCTTCGCCATACTCGGGCCGGAAGCGATTACATCGACCTTGTCCTTGAGCTCCACGATCAGCCTCTCGGCTGTCTTCTTTCCTATGCCCGGGAGCCTTACCAGGCTCGTCGTGTCGCCGGCATGAATATACGACGCGATTTCATTCGAATCGCAGGCAGACAGCATTCCGAGGGCGAGTTTGGGCCCTATACCGGTAACTCCTATAAGTAATAGAAAAAGTTTTCTGTCGCTTTCTTCGGGGAATCCGAAGAGGGAAAGGATATCTTCCCTTACATACAGCCAGGTGAGAAGTCTCACTCTCTCGCCCGGACTACCTATCGCGGAGAGCACTCTCTCGGGAACAAAGACCTGGATGCCGAATCCACCGACTTCCACGATCACACTCGACTCTGTCCTGGTTCCGATTATGCCTTCTATCGACGATATCACATCGACCTCCCGACTCCGGACATCCGCAGCATGTGACAGAAAGCCACCGCGAGCGCGTCGGTCTCATCTTCCGTGGCCGGGACGGTCTTCATTCCGAGCAATTTACCGATCATCGTCGCTACCTGACTCTTGTGGGCGCTGCCGATACCTGCAACGCTTCGTTTGACTTCCCTTGCCGAATATTCGAAAAAATCGATCTCTGCTTCGCCTATGGCCAGAATCGCCACCCCTCTGGCTTCGCCCAGGACAAGGGCGCTCTTCGGATTTTTGGCAACGAATACTTCCTCGACAGCTGCCTCGACCGGGTCGTACTTGCGCAGGACCAGATCCAGCTCTCTCTTGATATGAGCCAGCCTTTCTGGCCGGGGCTTTTTTGCGTCGACACGAATGATGCCCGAACCGACGTAAACGATCCCGCTACCGTCACGTCTCACCACACCATAACCGGTAACCCGGCTTCCTGGATCTATTCCAATAACATTAGACATGGAACACCCGCAATGATAAGTCCGGTTTGAAACCGCCCGCGCGGGAATGACCGGAACGTGAGGGTAAATCCGGCTCTAGAGTTCTTTCTCCAACTCCGCCAGGATCTCATCGGAAATATCGAAGTTGGCGCTGACCCTCTGAACATCATCGTTGTCCTCGATCGTGCCGATCAGTTTCAGCACACTTCTCGCGGTATCGATATTGAGATTCACCGTAACCGTGGGATGCAGTAATATTTCGGCCACCTGCGTGCTGATCCCCACCTCTACTATCGAGTCTCTCAACCCTTCAAACGCGTCCGGGGCGCAGAGTATCTCGAAATGGTCTCCCTCGACCTTGACATCGTCCGCGCCATTATCGAGAGCGATCTCAAGGAGCGTGTCCTCTTCCGCGTCCCCCGAGTCGATCACTATCATCCCTTTGCTTTCAA
>JAGLYV010000156.1 GCA_023131975.1 Candidatus Krumholzibacteriia bacterium
TGTCCCAGACCTGGAACATGGTAGTAGGGGGCAGAAATTCGATTATGGAGCCGATGGATATCCGGTAAGAGGATCATAGGGAATTCGATTGTGGGGCGTCGCACGAAACCGTGGCGCCCTTTTTTCATATGTCCGGGAGCTGTTCAGGCTGAGATTGACAGCGCTGGTCGAGAAGAGTAATCTGACCCTGGAGATTGATTGATCGCAGCATCCAGGAGGTCAGATTGAACAGATTTATAATAGTATTCAAGATCGTTATTTTTGCCGTTGCCCTTCTTTTTGTCGCGGCACTGCAACCGGCGCAGATCACTGCCGGTGAGAGAAAACCGATCACGGCGACTGACCTGTGGCTGATGAAGCGAGTGGGTTCGTTGAGGTTGTCCCCGGATGGAAGACTGGCCGCGGTAACGGTAATGGAATACGATATAGATGAAAACAGCGGGCAGGGCGACATCTGGCTGGTAAATACCGATGGCTCGGGTCCTCGCCGTTTTACGACCGGGAGCACTACCGAGAGTTCGCCGGCCTGGAGTCCGGATGGAACGCGCCTGGCTTTCATATCCAGGCGTGATGGAGAAAAAGCCCAGCTTCAGGTCATATCGGTGAAGGGTGGAGAGGCGATCGAATATACTGATATGTCTCTTGGTGTATCCGATCCCCGCTGGCTTCCCTGCGGCAGGAAGATCGTCTTTTCTTCGAAGACACTGCCCGGGCTCGGGGATGACCGGGATGGGTTGAGAGAGGAATTGAAAAAAAGAGATGAGAGCAAGGTGACGGCGAAGGTCACCGAGGACAGGTATTACCGCTATTGGGACCACTGGTTGACAGACGGATATGTCAGTCATCTCTATGTGATAGATCTTGAGACCGGGGAGATAACTGACCTGATGCCGGAGTGGGAGAAGTATACGAGCAATTCCGGCGGGATCGAGTATGACATAGCACCGGATGGCGAAGAGATCGCTTTTACAGCTTTCAGGGAAGGGCCTCCCTACGACCGGCTTGAGACCGACATCTATCTTCTCGATGTATCGTCACCCGGAAAGGTCAGGAACCTGACCGCCGATAATCCCGCCGATGATTTTGCGCCACACTATACACCTGACGGGAAATACATCCTGTACGGGAAGCAGAAGATACTGGGATTCTACGGTGACAGGGTGCGACTTGTACGATACAACAGGCGGACTGACGGCAAGAAAGTACTTACGGGATCGTTCGACCGTTCACCCTCGGGGTGGGTATCCGACCCGAAAAGCAGAAACATATATTTCAGTGCTGAAGACAGGGCGATGGTCTCGATCTTCACCGTTGGAATGGACGGAGGAGAAGTAAGAGAGATCTATCGTGGAGGGGCGAACAGATCGGTCGATGTACTCCCCGGCGGCGGCCTCATATTCCTTCACCAGAGCAGTATGGAGCCGAACACCGTTTGTGTAGTGGGCAGAAATGGCGGTTCGTTTAAAAGAATCACTTCCTTCAACTATGAGATACTCGCGGGTATCGAGATGGGTATTGTCGAGGACGTCACTTTCACGGGGGCGGAGGGTGAAGATGTGCAGATGTTCATCCTCTATCCGCCGGGATTCGATCCGGAGATGAAGTACCCGCTTCTCGTACTCGTGCATGGGGGCCCTCACGGTACCTTCGGCGATGTGTTCCACCCCAGATGGAACACGCAGGTCTTCGCGGCACCCGGATATGTGACGGCAATGGTAAACTTTCACGGGTCCTCGAGTTTCGGCCAGGACTACACCGACGCTATTACCGGGGAGAATGGCCGGAAGCCGTTTATCGATGTGATGAAAGCGGTCGACTACCTGGTCGGGAAGGGTTTTGTGGCAGAGGACCGCATGGCCGTAGCGGGTGGAAGCTATGGGGGATACCTTGCAAGCTGGATCGGCACACAGACGGACAGGTTTGCCTGCCTGATCAATCATGCCGGTGTCTTCGATCTCTGCGCGCAGTTCGGCTCGGATATCACCTCCGGACGATCCCGGGCCTATGGAGGCACAC
>JAGLYV010000157.1 GCA_023131975.1 Candidatus Krumholzibacteriia bacterium
TTGAGGAATCTGTTTTCGCTTTTGACCTTGTGCATGTCCAGAGCGTTTCGCACCACCATCTTGATCTCTTCATTCTTCGCGGCTCTCTTGACAAGATAATGGTACGCTCCCATATTGAGAGCCTCGATCGCCGTCTTCTGGGAAGCATAGGCAGTCATGATGATCACCGGCAGGGTCGGATCGATCTCCTTCGCCGATTTAAGCACCTCTATCCCATCCATCCCTTCCATCCTTATATCGGTTATGACCGCGTCGAAATTGGAGCTCTTTATATCTGAGACTGCTTTCTTGCCGTTATTGGCCGTCTTTACCGTGTATCCTTCCTTTTTCAGCATGATAGACAAGTACTGGCACATGCTCTTTTCATCGTCTACTATCAGGATCTTTTCTCCTGCCATTAATCGGGACCCCCCTTTTAGACACCCTGCAGATAATTGGATTCTTCTTCATTGACGATTTCCTGACCGTCATCGGTACGTATCGAATGCACGGGAAGTGTTACCGAGAATACGGTATTCTTCTTCGTACTCCGCACCTTTATAAGACCGGAGTGACTCTCCACGATCCTCGCGGCAGTCGCCAGTCCAAGTCCTGTCCCGCCTTCACGGGTTGTATAGAAAGGCTCGAAGATATGAGGCAGCACCTCTTCCGGGATCTCCGGCCCGTCGTTCTCGAAATCGATTCGGACACATTCCTCTTCGTGTCCATTCTCTGACAACCTGGTCACAACATTGTTCAACGAGATGGTCAGGTTTCCACCCCTTCCTATCGCCTGGCATGCATTGATCCCCAGGTTGAGCAGGACCTGCCGTATCTGTTCTTCATCAGCGTATATCCTTGCTCCGGGAGTCTCCCTGTCAAAATGTATCTTCGCGCTGTGGCTCACGTTCGGAGCGTGTTTGAGCAGAAGTACCGTCTCTCTGAGACATTTATCCATATCGGTCGGAGTGAACGACGGCTTGCGAAGCCTCGCGTACTCGAGAAAATCTGAGATTATCCTGTCCAGTCGGTCCGATTCCCTTATTATCAGATCCATCAACTCGGCATTATCTCCCGTAAGATCGAACTCGCCTTTAAGCATCTCGATCGATCCACAGATCGAAGCAAGCGGAGCCCGCACTTCGTGGGCTATCGCGGCTGAAAGTTCACCTACGGCCGCCATACGATCGGCCAGTCGCATTTTCTCGCGCATCTCTTTGACTTCGGTCAGATCCTGAAAGATGGCTATTACGCCACTTGTGTCTCCCGACTCATCCTTCAGAAGAGAGATACTGATGCCGAGTGGAAGCATGCTTCCATCCACATTGGCCAGTTCGACCTCATGTCTCTTTCTGGGCATTCCGCTTTCAAGCACAAGTTCGAGTTCATTCGCCAGCTCAGGCATATGCCTGAGTACTGTGTCGACTGCCTGTCCCTTGTACTGCTCATCCAGATCGAGCCTCAGGATATTTATGGCGGAGGGATTCAGTGAAAGGACCTCACCAGCCATATTGAGCACAACGAGCCCGCTGCTCATATTCATCAGAATGCTGTCTGTATCGAGCTGGATCTGGCGGATCTGCTTCTCCCTGTCGGCGATCTGCTCGCCCTTGTGAAGGATATGCTGTGATATGTATCCACTGAGAAGACCTGTCAGAACGAATAACACCATGTGGAGGTATCCCCTGAGAAGCTGCACCGTCATATCCAGCCCCGCGCTGTTCCCCGTCCAGTTCCCCGCGGGAGTCTCGATGATCCCTCCCAACTCGAGAAACGAGTATGAAAAATACAGCGATGTCACAAGACCTGCGGTTGTCAGTCCACCCGCGATCTGGAAATATTCACCGGATATTACTATAGGAAGGACCAGGAGGATCGTAAAATACGAAGACGCGCCACCGGTATAATGAGTGACGATTGTCAATGTAGCTATATCGACAGCCGTCATCAACCTTACAAGAAGCTTTGTATCTACTTTTTTAAGTATCGCGAACCACGCGGCAGCGTTGCCCAGATAATAAAGCCCGAGAATGCTGTAAAACGGCACGATCTGTCCGGCGCCCGCATTCAGATGCCTTGCCATTATCGCCGCGCCGATGATCAGCGTGGACATGATCATCCTGAGCAGAACGAGTCTTTTCAACTTTCCTTCCTCGTTAAGAGGAAATGCACGCGGAAAGAGGCTCATAACCTTGTAACCTCCGAAACCTGTTATCCTGCCACTACCGTGACGAGTTTGAACATCGGCAGATACATCGCGATAAGCATTCCACCAACGATGAATCCCATGACTACTATCATTATCGGTTCGATAGCGGCTGTAAGCGCCTCGACGGCAGTATCTACTTCGTCATCGTAAAAATCCGCCACCTTGTCGAGCATCTCATCCAGGGCGCCGGTCTGTTCACCAACACCGATCATCTGTACGACCATCGGGGGAAACACTCCGGATTTCCTGAGCGGTTCGACAATAGTATTACCTTCACTGATACTCTGCTTTGTATCCATGATCGCCCGTTCTATGACCTTGTTGCCGGACGTCCGGGCCGTGATCTCAAGACCGTTGAGTATCGGGACACCACTTGAAATAAGGGTCCCAAGCGTCCTCGTGAATCTGGCCACAGATCCCTTACGGACCACATTGCCAAGAATGGGAAGTTTCAGCATCATCTGGTCGATCCGAAAATGCCCGCTCTCCGTCTTGTAATATTTTTTTATCCCGATGACCGAACCGATCAGCGTTCCGAGGAGGATATACCAGTTGGCCCTGAGAAAATCGCTGAATAGCATCACTATCTGTGTGGGCAGCGGCAGGTCACCGCCGAAATCGCTGAACATCTTCGCGAATGTCGGAATGATCACCATGAGCATGAAGATAGTGGCGCCGCCCGCTACGCAGAAAACGATGGTCGGATAAGTCATCGCGCCCTTGACCTTCCTTCTCAGCGCGTCTGCCTTCTCGAGATATTGGGCGAGCCTGTTCAGGATGATATCGAGAATACCGCCGGTCTCGCCGGCATCGACCATGTTGACAAAGAGGTCACCGAAATCCTCGTGTTTGTTCAGCGCCTCCGCCAGGGTCGATCCCGACTCGACGTCGCTCATCACCTCGGTCACGATCTGCTTGAAGCGTGGTTTCTCAAGCTGGGTCGAGAGGATGTCGAGACACTGCACCATCGGAAGTCCAGCGTTGATCATCGTAGCGAACTGCCTCGTGAAGATACTCATATCTTTCACCGTTATCTTGTTCTTAAGACCGAAGTTGATCTGAATATCCTTCGGTTTGTTCCTGATATGAGTGATGATTATCTTGCGCTTGCGCAGATGATTTATCAATTCGGTCTTGCTCTCGGCAGTATACTCTCCCGACAGTACTTCTCCCGTCGGTGTCCTGCCTTTCCATATAAATGTCGTAGCCATCTCGTTCTCCCTTGGTAAGGTAGAAAGTCTAGTACTTCAGACCGGTTCCTGCGCTTTCGCCAAGCATCTGCTCGAGTTCGGTCGGATCTGAAGTCCTTCTCATAGCCTCTTCGAGTGAGATCTTTCGGTCGCAGTAGGCAGCAAAAAGAGCCTGATTCATGGTCTGCATCCCATGTTTGTGTCCGGCCTGCATCAGACCGTATATCTGGTGTATCTTGTCATCGCGGATGACCGCCCGGATCGCGGGAGTACACATCATCACTTCAGCGACCAGCACCCTCCCCTTACCTGAAATATGTGGTATCAGCTGCTGGGTAAGCACTCCCTCCAGAACAAAGGCGAGCTGTGCCCTGACCTGTGACTGCTGGGCAGCCGGAAAGTTATCGACTATTCTGTTGATCGACTCGAACGTCGAGTTTGTATGAAGGGTAGCCAGAGCAAGATGGCCCGTCTCGGCTATAGTCAGAGCCGCCTGCATCGTCTCGAGATCACGCATCTCTCCGATAAGAATGACATCGGGATCCTGCCGGAGCACATGCTTGAGAGCCGTCCCGAAAGTATCTGTATCGGCTCTGACTTCTCTCTGGTTCACTATGCACTGTTTGTGCTGGTGAATATATTCAATCGGATCTTCAATCGTGATCACATGCGCTCGCCGCTCTGTATTGATCTTGTCTATCAGGCTGGCCAGCGTAGTTGATTTTCCACTTCCTGTCGGACCGGTCACCAGCATGAGCCCTTTTTGCTTGTCAGCGAAAGTCTTCACGATCGGGGGAAGGCCGAGCTTGGAAAAATCGAGTATCTCGAAAGGAATCTGTCTGATAGCAACGCTTGTCACACCTCTCTGCTGATAGACATTAGCCCTGAAACGCGAGAGCCCCTGCACGCCGAATGAGAAATCGAGTTCTTTCTCGTTCTCGAAACGTTTCTGCTGTTCCTCCGTAAGAACACTGTACGCTATCTGCTTACTTATCTCGGGCGTAGTCACCGGATGATTGGTCTTGTGGATAACACCGTCTATCCTCAGCATCGGCGGCACGCCAGCAGTTATATGAAGGTCACTTGCCTTCTTCTCGATCATTTCCTGGAGCAGGTCTCTCAGATTCAGCATTTCCAGTTTCTCCCCCCACCCGGGTCAGCCGGGCCGGATTAGTTGTTCGTCGTTTCTCTCAGTACTTCCTCGAGGCTAGTGATACCCGCTTTAAGTTTGATTATCCCGTCGGCGCGGAGAGTGAGCATACCCTCTTTGACCGCCTGATCCTTGATCTCCATAGACGAGCAACGGTTGAGGATCATCTCTCTTATCTCCGGTGAGATCGGCATGACCTCGTAAAGACCAAGCCTCCCCTTGTACCCGGTACCGCTACATTTCGGACATCCCTCGATTTCGAATATCTGAAAGGGATCCTCGTTCGGGATTCCAAGTTCGCGAAGCGCCTCCGGATGGATCTCTACCGGTTTCTTACAGTGCTCACAGAGTCTCCTGATAAGCCTCTGAGCCTGGATAAGGTTGGTGGAGCTGGCCACAAGAAACGGCTCGATTCCCATATCGATCATACGGTTGATAGTGCTTGGAGCGTCATTCGTGTGAAGAGTGCTGAGGACCAGATGGCCAGTCAACGCGGCCTTGACCGCGATAGAACCGGTCTCAAGATCCCTGATCTCACCGACCATCACGATATTGGGATCCTGCCGGAGGAAAGCCTTGAGAGCCGAAGCAAAAGTCAGCCCGATCTCTTCATGGACCATTACCTGGTTTATACCTTCGAGGTTATACTCGACCGGATCCTCGGCAGTCATGATATTGTGGTGTGGAAGGTTGATCTTTGCCAGCGCCGAATACAGTGTCGTAGTCTTACCACTACCTGTGGGGCCTGTCACAAGAACCATTCCGTATGGAGATTCTATAGCTTTGAGAAATTTTTCAAGTGATTCGGGAGTGAACCCCAGCTTGGTCAGATCCACCTCAAGATTACTCTTGTCGAGAATTCGCATCACGACTTTTTCACCAAAGATCGTAGGCAGGGTACTGACTCTGAGATCGATCTTCTTGCTGCCGATCCTGATCCTGATACGACCGTCCTGCGGGATACGCTTCTCGGCAATATCCAGTTCGGCCATGATCTTCAGCCTTGAAGTGATCGCTCCCTTCATCCTGTGGGGAGGTGACATCATCTCATGAAGCTGTCCATCTATTCTGAAACGTACTCTCAAAATCTTTTCGAAAGGTTCTATGTGTAT
>JAGLYV010000158.1 GCA_023131975.1 Candidatus Krumholzibacteriia bacterium
GATCTCATCGGAACTGGCAAGAAATACATAGGTGTATACTAGTACCGGAATCTGAAAAATGGAGATCGTCACCGTCGACGATCATAAATCTAAAATGAAAAGAGCGCTTTCCCGGTCTTGTTGTTTTGCAGACTGGGAAGCGCTTTTTTCTTAATTCCATATTGCATGACATTTTGGAATTGCCAGGCAAAAAATGCATATTTCAGTTACCGGAGCAGCACCATCTTCCTCGTCTGCACGAAGTCGCCGACTGTCAGGCGATAGAAATATATCCCGCTCGAAAGACCTCTACCGCGACTGTCGATGGCGTTCCAGTCGACTCGCTTTTGACCGGCGGTCATCTGGCGGTCGACGATTCTGGAGACCAGCTCGCCCTTCACATTGTAAACGAACAATCTCACATGTGTCGCCTGAGGCAGGTCGAACTTTATAACGGTCGCGGGGTTGAACGGGTTCGGAACATTCTGGTAAAGAGCATGTGCTTTCGGGACACCGGGCAGATCGTCGCCCGTGACAGCTCCTGGCGACGCTACGTCGCTCTCATTGCCCGCATGATCGAGGGCTGTGACTTTATAGTAAACATCCCATCCGTCGTACTCGGGATCCGCCCAGATCGGGGTCACCGTCTGATGGACAAGGTTCCCCGGTCCCGGGATGAATCCCTCTTCGTCCCCGCGGTATATCCGATAATACTGAAAATCGGACTCAGGCGAGGGGTCCCAGGCAAGCTGGTTTCCGCTGCCCGTATTGTAGGCGACGGCAAATCCCAGTGGCACTCCGGGAGCTATATTATCCACAGAGTATCCGCTGTCGGCCGGGCTGTCGAAGTAGACAGCCGGGGTAGTCGAGTGAGCGGATACATAGTAGACCGACCATGGAATCGTCGCTGACGAATCTCCCAGCGTGGGCGCGAGAGCAATATACTGACTCTGTTGCTGGGCAAGGACAGTCTCGATGACTTCCCACAACCCTGGCGGCGCAGCAGCTGATTCTTCGTCCGCCTGCACAAAATACCTGTCTTCGTAACACAGGTATCGGCTTCCCGACCCTGGCGAAGATGCTGATAAAAGCACTTCCTGTGAGCTGGCAAGCTTGACTGTCACATCTTCCGTAATGGATTCCCCATCGGCCAGGATACTTGCCAATAGCGCCGGCTCGTCGACCCTTCGGTGAAGGTTATAATGTGTGATCGGATACCCTGTCTCTGAAAGGTTGTCATAATACGACCGCCCGAAATAGACCCTCGCCCATCCACCCTGATCATCGGGTACATCGACTATCGAGTCGACCGAAGCATACAGATACGCCCCGGAAAATGAAGCTGTGTACATAATGGGGTCATCCGGAATGATAACGGTGTGGATCGTATCTCCCACGTCACTCCATCCGGTGAACGAGTAATGCATCTCTCCCTGCACCTGTGGAGTGACAGCGCCTATCTCAAATGTCTCGCCGCTCCTGGCCATAAATATGCTCGGAGCCGTCAACGTATCACCATTGAGTATGATATCAAGATTCGCGGGATCGGTCGTAACAGTGGCTTCTACAAAATAGAAGCCGCCCTCGTAGGCTCCCATGTCTATAGTAACGCCCTGTA
>JAGLYV010000159.1 GCA_023131975.1 Candidatus Krumholzibacteriia bacterium
TTTCTTCCCGCATTTCCCATCAGCGCTCGCTGTTCTCTGTCATGCCAGAGATCCTCGATCGCGTCGGCAAGGGCTTTCGGATCTCCGGCATCGACCAGCAGGCCGGTAATGCCATTTTCCACCGCTTCCCTGTTTCCTCCCACATCTGTGGTGACAATGGGCCTGCCGGCAGCCATGGCCTCGAGGATCGCGAGGGGAAGTCCCTCTCGCAGTGACGATCCCGCTACGATGTCGAAGCTGCCCAGTAGAGGCCCTATGTCGCCGATGGTCCCGGTAAACTCAACGAATCTCTTTATGCCTGCTTCCGACGCCTGTCTTTCCAGCGATGATCTTAAGGGGCCATCTCCGACGAGTGTGAGGTGGACAGGAATATCCCTGGCCGACAGTATTCTGACAGCTTCGATCAGATACTCGAATCCCTTGGGGGCCGATAGAGTCCCGACGCTGCCGATCCGGAGAGTGCTACCGTTCGGGTTTGGGCCTGCTGTTTCCGGGCCAGCCGTTTCTGAATCAATATTTGTGGGTGTGCCGAAAGTCTGTTCCAAAGTGGCCCCTGTATCGATGCCGTTGAGTATGGTAATAGTCTTGTCCTGATCGAGAAGGGGGATGTGTGATTTTCTGACTTCTTCCGAGCAGGCGATCACCATGTCGAGGCGGCGACGGATAGACGGATAGAAGATCCTGCCCGGTTTTCCACCAGCCCGCTGCGGATAATCGATGCTGTGTTCAGTCATCACCTTGACCGGGACACCGGCGAGGAATGCCGCGGGAAGGCCGAGAAAGAGAGGAAGAGGGTTGTGAAAATGTACGATCTTTGCCCCGTTCTCTCTGAAGATTCGGGTCATGCGGGTCAGGCTTCGGATGTCGGAAGACCTGGTGTTTAATATATGGACTTTTACACCAAGTGATTCGATCTCTTCTATAAGGGATCCTCCGGGCATGAACGAGATCGCTTCCATCCTGTATCGGTTCCGGTCGTGAAACTTCGCGTAGTGGTAGAGGATCTTCTGTGCCCCACCGATATCCAGGGAGTGGATGAGATGAACGCAGAGTGGTTTTTCTTCAGGCATCATCCCCGCAGCCTTTTGCGCATATCCTCGACCAGCGGTTTCGAGCCGACATAAAGCGCCGTTCTCTGATGTGGAGACTCGGGTAGTATTCCCAGGATATCGTTGCCGTTCTCATCGATCGCGCAGCCGCCCGCTTCACGCGCTATAAAGGCCGCGACATTGGCCTCGTAGAGCAGCCGCAGTTTTCCAGCAGGCCTGTTCTTCTGCGGGTTCGAATGATTGACGATAGCGGGGTACATGAACATCCCGCCATTGGAGAGAAGGCGGTGAAAGTCTTCCGCGAGCGCACCCGAGTAGCGGAATGAATATTTTGCTTCATTCTCGTTTATCCAGTCCTGGACCTTCGGATCGAAGGTCGTGCGGTTCGACGAGTTGAACGACAACTCCCAACCTCTGGTAGTCTCCGGGATGACCAATCGTTTGTAATTCTCCGGGATGACATATGTCATAGTCTCGTCCAGATGAAAACGGAAGACGCCGGTGTCCGCGAGGGCCAGGGTAAAGACTCCGTTCGGGATCAGGAATATGCCGGCGGCACGCAGTTCGGTCCCTTTGCGCAGATGACCGTCTTCAGGTCCGTTGAGGTTTTTCTTGGCGATAGCGAACATAATGCCGACCGG
>JAGLYV010000016.1 GCA_023131975.1 Candidatus Krumholzibacteriia bacterium
TCGCTCTTAACGCCGGCCACTGCAATCATTTTAGCAATACAGATATTGGCCGCGCCCGCGCCGAGCATTGCCACTTTGATCTTCGACATTTCTTTCCCGACGATCTTCACAGCATTGATCAGTCCAGCGACTGTCACGGCGGCTGTTCCCTGCTGATCGTCATGCCAGACGGGGATACGACATTCCTCTCTCAACGTGTTGAGGATCCTGAAGCACTTCGGCTGGGAGATATCCTCAAGGTTGAATCCGCCGAACGATGGCTGAAGAAGCTTTACCGTTTCGATAAAGACATCAGGGTCCTTGGTATCGAGGCAGATCTGGACACAATCCACTCCGCCGAGATACTTGAAGAGTATCGCCTTGCCCTCCATGACGGGGATGGCCGCCTCAGGGCCGATATCGCCAAGGCCGAGGACACGCGTGCCATCGGAGATGACAGCTATCATATTGCCCTTGTTCGTGTGTTCGTAGACCATCTCGGGGTTATCCCTGATGTCAAGACAGGGCTTGGCTACTCCAGGGGTATACCAGATGGCGAAATCATCCAGGTTCCTGATACAGCATTTCGGCATTACAGCGAGTTTACCCTTGTAGAAAGGGTGGAGTCTCATTGCGTCTTTTGCGGGCTGCTGGGCTTTTGCAAGAAGTTCTTCCTTCGACATCTTCGAAGCCATCGGTAACCTCCATAAAAAACAGTTAGCCAGAGCAGCCAGATGCTGCCCCGGTCCCCAAATGATCGATCGCTACTATTTCGACGGAAAAATCACTCCATGGGAACAAATGTCATCCCAGAAGTTCTTCTCCCACTTTAAAACCTTCATCAAAGGCCTGCATGTTCAGCTCTTCGGTCCCTTTCGGAACCCTGGCAAGGATCGCCTTCTTCATCGATTCCTCGGAAACGATGCCGGATATTCTCGTCACTATACCAAGTGCGACGATATTGGTCACCACGGCTTTACCGACCTTGTTTACCGCGATATCAGTGATCGGGGCAGAATAGACGCGATAATCACCTTCGGGCAGATCCTTTACAAGTCCGGAATCCACGATCAGAATGCTTCCATCCTTGAGATCGGAAAAATATTTTGTGCATGATTCCTGGGTGAGTGACAACAACAGGTCAAGTTCGATAGCCTTTGGGTAATCGATCTCCCCATCGCTGATCACTACTTCCGCCTTGCTCGCTCCTCCCCTTGCCTCGGGTCCATAACTCTGTGTCTGAACAGCGTTGCGGCCTTCATAAATAGCAGCCGCTTCTGCCAGGATCTTACCTGCCAGGATCAGCCCCTGTCCACCAGAACCGCTTAAACGAATCTCGTATCTCTCCATGATCATACCGCCCTCAGCTTCTCGGTGAGCTTTTTGTATTCTTCGGTATATTCCGGCTTATCTACATCTATCAGAATACCAGACCTGATCTTTCCCTCACGATCCTCTTCGGACAACTTTTCCCATTTCGCTCCGGAGACCACATGGTCTCTTAACCATTCCATCAACTTGACAGGACTGGCCATCTTGTTTCTCCGCCCGAAAGCGGTGGGACATGGCGTAAGGATCTCGACCAGGGAGAATCCTTTTTTCTCCAGGGCCAGGCCGATCATCTTTTCGCATTGTTTCGCGTTGTAAACATCGGCTCGCGCAACGAACGAAGCCCCAGCAGCAATCGCCAGCCCGCTGATATTGAACGTAGGTTCTATATTCCCGAACTGGGCTGTCGAGGCCTTGTAACCTATTGGAGTCGTCGGGGAACACTGACCTCCCGTCATCCCGTATATATAATTGTTATAGAGGAGGACAGTGAGATCGATATTTCTTCTCGCGGCGTGTATGAAATGGTTTCCCCCGATGGCGGTCGCGTCTCCGTCACCCGTCACTACAATGACCTTGAGACCCGGGTTGGCGTGCTTCACACCAGTCGCGAATGGAATAGCCCTGCCATGAGTCGTGTGCAGCGTATTGATATCCACATACCCCGGAGTCCTGCTCGAACATCCGATACCGGAGACCATCACAGCCTCGTCCCGGGACATGCCGGTAGCTTCCATCGCCCTTATCAACGCCTTCAGGACTATCCCGTCCCCACACCCTGAGCACCAGATGTGAGGAAAATTCTCTTCTCTTACGTATTCGAGGTAGTTGAACAATCAGACCACCTCCTTTACCATCTTCACGATCTGATCGGGCAGGATAGGATTACCATCCACCCTTCCGAGCTTGAGTATCGGAGCCTCACATCGAGAAGCAAGTTCGACCTCACGTGCCATCTGTCCGAGATTCATCTCGGGAACTATGATCGCTTTTACTTTTTTTGCCATTTCCAGAACTTCATCTTTCGGGAAAGGCCACAACACGGTCGGCTCCAGAAGCCCGACCTTGATTCCCTCAGCCCTGCACCTCGTAACAGCGCTCTGGGCAGAACGGGCCACCGAACCATAGGCGAAGATCCCGATCTCCGCGTCATCGAGGCTCATCGTTCTGTTCGAAATAATATCGTCACGGTTCGACACGATCTTTTTCGTAAGACGCACGATCAATTTCTCGATCATCGCGTTATCATTGATCGGAAAACCCGTCTCGTTGTGACAAAGCCCCGTCACATTATATTTGTACCCTGTCCCGAAGTTTGCCAGTACAGGAATCAGATCTTCCGTCTCGGCGTATGGCTTGTATTCTTCAGGAGGAACATCCGGTTTTTTCCTGTCGATCAACTCTATTTTCGAAGCATCAGGTATCACGACCTTTTCAGTAGTATGACCGACAATCTCGTCAAGCAGAAGAATGACCGGAGTCATATACTTTTCGGCAAGATTGAATGCGCGGATGGTCTGTTCGTAGGCGTCCTGGGCCGTTGCCGCGACCAGTACGATAATACTATGGTCTCCATGGGTCCCCCACCTTGCCTGCTGCACATCCATCTGCGCTGGAAGAGTAGGCATCCCGGTACTTGGTCCACCCCTCATAACATTGATTATCACACAGGGGACTTCCGTCATACAGGCATAACCTATATTCTCCTGTTTCAGGCTGAACCCGGGACCGGAAGTCGCGGTCAACGATTTCAACCCCGTCAGAGACGCGCCTATCGTCGCTCCCATAGCGGCTATCTCATCTTCCATCTGGATGAACTTTCCTCCCGCCCTCGGAAGAGCTACCGAAAGATGTTCAGCGATCTCCGAAGAGGGAGTGATCGGATAACCGGCAAAAAATCTGCATCCAGCAGCCAGTGCTCCCTCGGCACAAGCCTGGTTACCCTGCATCATACGCACATTGGGGAAATTATCTTTTCCCAAATCACTCTTCTCCTTGCTCCCGGATGCTGACGCCCCGGGTGTCTGATCTACCTGTGCCGAATAGAAAAAGGACCCTTGGTCCAGGGTCCCTATTCAACAGTAATCGCAAAATCCGGGCATCGCAACTCACAAAGCATGCACTTTATGCAGTCATCAGGTCTGGCTACCTTGACCTTGCCACCTTCCATCTCGAGGACATCCTTCGGACAGAAAGCAACACAGATCTCGCAACCCTTGCACCACTCAGTCTTTACCCTGATGACCGCCGACTTCTTTGAAGCCGACTGTTCCTCAGTCATTTCTTTCTCCAGTCCCGGCTAACACTCTGATAACACAAAAGTTAGCTAACACACTTAAAGGGTCAGAAAATTTGCGCTCAAAATATATATTAGAAATCGTCTACAATCAAGTCTTTTTTTACCGGTTTTTCGTGGGGGAAAATCCTGATATCAGAATAATCGGATTTATAGATTTCAAGAAACATTTCAGACTCTGATACGAGACTGGAAGATTCGTATTCCATGACATATACGCCACTGAAAAAGATGGGTCAACATCAATACATGGAGCTGGCGGACGGAGTCGAACCGACGACCTGCGCATTACGAATGACATCAGGGTAAAACCGTAACACCCTTAAAAACTAACCTGTTATATTCCTTCACTTACCGCACCGCCCTTTGTGTCCTTTTGCACCCTTTGGGTGTTTTTAGACTCTGATAGCCACAATTTAGCCACAATTCCCAGATAATTTCAAGGCCGCTTCTCTCAGGTCTTGCTCACTGGTGATATTGTACCGCTCAAATACTGAATCTGTTTTATGTCCGCTGATTTTTTTTGCTACTGTGCGGTCGATTCCGGCCCTTATCATATTCCTTATGGCGGTCCGCCTGAAATCGTGAAATCTTGCACCCGGAACTCCCGCCACATCGCAGGCAGTCTTCCATGATTTGCGGAACTCTCCGACCTGCTTTCCGCTCTTCTGGAATACATACGGGCAATCGGTACGACGGTTGACAAACTGCTTGCTCAATACTTCGCGCACATCCGAATCCGCAAAGAAGACCCTTGCCTCTTTGGTCTTTGTGTTCCTTGCTGGCAGGGTGATCTTGCCTTCCTTCATGTCTATATGTGACCATTCAAGGTTGACTATCTCCCCGCGCCTGCATCCGGTCTTATATGCGAACGTGACAAGCCCCTTGATGTGTTCGGGAAGTGCTTCCCGGAGTGCCAGGAACTCATCATGCTCAAAGAAATTCTCCCGCGTGTTATGAAGCTCATACATGGGAATCTTCGGCACTCTCTCAATAACTTCATCGTCCGCCCCGAGATTATACATCGCTTTGAGCAAAGCAAGCTCCCGATTGATAGTCCCCTTCGATGCTCCAGCCCGCCCTCTCACCTGTCTGTACTGCCGTATATATGGCGGGTTGATCTCGTTCGCGGTCATGTCTCCAAAGTATGGCATCAGGTGCAACCTGTGAACGTCCTTTGCCCGCTTTGAGTCTTTGTCTTCGTCTGCTTCCAGTTCCGCGATATATGCCAGGGCAAGATCGTTATATGTAACACGGTCGAAATCTACGCCCGGCCTGCGGCCCTCTGCGATCCGCCCTTCCCTCTGTTTCAGGAATCTGTCAGCAACCGTCTTCTTATCCGTCTTCGCGCTTTCACGAATCCGCTTCCCCCGGTTGAAGTACTGAATCCAATAGGTCTGGCCTCTCTTAAAAACCGTTCCCATAATCCAACCTCGCTTTTTTGTTTCAAGAAAAATAGGGCGGGTTATTGAGTTCTAAACATAGTATGCATATTTATTGTGAGCTGTTGCTCCCCCGTGCCTTGTTAGACAAGGATGCTACCCATCTTTCTTGCTCGCTGAAATGTGTTCAGCATGTTCAGCTTCTTGTTTTTTTCGTTCGATCTCGATCCGTTCACGCTCAAGTATCTGGTCACCTTTTATTTTCATCCACACAAATGCGATAACCGCCATTATCAAAAACATGAGACAGAATCCCTTGAACCCCACTTGACAACCTCGCTTTCTACCGTTCGGATACTACCCGCACCCCGACACAAGGCGCGAACAGACCCACACTGTTGAAATAGTACTGTATTGAAAATACTAGGTGTCGCATACGGACACTGTATCTGATATTCGGAAAATAAGTCAAGCGACAAATATGGGAACCAGCCCTTGAGGTTGGTTGCGACACCTAGCTACAAGGTTGGATGCTGGCTCCCGGGGACAGCATAATGCGTATATGCTCGGGATGCAATATTAAAGGTGTGTGTCTTCCCCAGGGTCTGCTTTGTAGTATCTCATCCTTTGATTATAGCGCATCAGAACTCAGGCCACCATTGACAGCAACCCCAATTAATTATAAAATGGTATCAAATTGATAGTGCTGACAATGGGGGTATGATATGCGCTGGATGCGAAAGCTCTTTAGTTCAAATGAAAACAACAACAGCTCCACTAATTCCGACAATCAACAATCACAGAAGCCACGACGTATTGAAAGAGGCTGGAAACCGTTCAGAAAGCCGGAACCGGAGCAGGAACAGGAACAGGAACCAGTTGAACCCAAAGAAGATTAAAACGGGTAACTACCAGTATATTTTTTATAGAGCTTTCTGAATTCGCTCATTTGACCCTCTGCTGAAGTTTCATAGTGATTTTTTAGCTTTGGGTACTCATCTAGTCTCGACCAACACTCAATAATCCCCCCTCTGTAATAGTCAATCATCGCTCCATCCAAAAGTTTGTGATTTGCCAAAAATGCAAAATATTCAAATGCGGAAAACAATCTTTCATAACAACCCTCAGATTTTCCTGAATCTGCCTTACAATTCTGCCACTCATTCTCTAGTTCATTTACTCTTGATACAACGGTATTGAATACGCTGGTTTGCAATGCCTTCTTTTGTAAATATATTCCCCTCACTGTAAAAGTGATTGCAATAAGAGCAAGAATTGTCGCTCCTACTGATGCTCCACTTACTACCATATCCCAAACACCCCCATCACTCAAATTCGCTACATAAACAGTATCAACCATTATGCCCCTCCTTTGGCAAGGCTGGAGCATAACACTAATTTAAAGAATATTCAACAGGGCGCACAGGCAACAGAAAAACCCATGCGCCCACAATATAGAAGGCCATTAGGGGAAAGGAATAAAGACCCCAGCCTTCATCGAATGTGCTGAAACGTCAGGGGCCGTTTAGGTCAGCACAGAGTCGGGAACATCCTTGCCGTACCTCGGACCGATCAGCATTGTAATAATGTGACCATCGACAGCCGTGCTGTCATCCTCGGTAAATTTTGCCTGGATGTATTTATCAGTTCCGGACAGGTCCCGGGAATCAATGAAAAATTCCCATACCTCATCAGCACCGGCCGTGATTACTTTCCCGGTCGATGCTGTATCAGCCCACGCGGAATACGTGTCAGAGGCCGTACAATGCCGCTCACGGAACGCAATCGCAGTTGTAGTGTTGGGAGTCGTATCGTCACAGCTTAGGGCCGTGAACGCGGCTGTACCGACCGCTCCCGTATTCTTTGCACAGATCACAAGCAACCCGCGCCACTCCGACATATTGATAACATCACTGGCCGGGGAGCCGTTAAAGATGTCCTCATTCGCAGCAATAATGCTGGACGGGAATCCTCGCGGGATGTGGTGTTCGTTCAGAAAATCCAGATAACTCATTTTAGCTCCTTGTCTCAATAACGATGAACGGGGAAACAGTAGTCGAACCGTCTGCCAGGGTCAGGGCTTCATCCCAACCCGGCTGGCCATCGACTCTGACTATGCCGCGATAATAAAGCTCATCCGATTTGAACGCGACATGCTTGCTGGTATCCAGTCTGATGTCCTTCCGAAGACCGATCACGTACTGCGAAAAATCACAGAGCATGATGTCACCCTTCGTTCCGAGTGTCTGTGCCTTCTCGGAGAAGATCACAGGCCTTGTCAGAATCTTAAACTGACCGTTGGATTCTGACATCACCGGGACAGCACTTCCACCGGCTCCAATTGTGATCGAAAGCTCGAGCAAAGATGGCATGGTCGTTGGATGGGCTATCCAAACTGATCTACCGAAGCAAGCTGGATGCAACCTTGAGAGCATGCTGGTCAGGTTGGGATAGAGAATCGTGCTGGCCGCCTGGCCGCCTTCCTTGCTGACATCAATCGTACAGTCAGCCGACAAAATCCCAAGCGGTTGTCCAACTCCAGTCCCGTTAAAGAAAGCCCGGTCCAGAGTCCAGCCCAAAGCACCACCGAACGACTTTTCAACAGTCGCACCGCCGACAGAATCTTCAGCCCATTCGTTGGAAGCCTTACCAAGTGCTGTGAGCTTGTTCGCGTTCAGGGTAATATTCCTGAAGGTCGGTTCGCTCTCAGAAAGCGTATCCCCTTCATTATCCCAACTGCAAACCACTCCGCCATAGAGCGAACTAGAGTGATCGCCGATAACAGTTCCCGGCACTTTGCGCTCATTCGATTTCATCGGGTAGATAGTCGCCCTGCTTCTGACAATCTCAGACTCAAGAGCGATATCGAATACTTCCCGGCTGTACTCTGTCGGGACCGTAAACCCACCATCAGGCCCGTTTCCTTCGACCAGGGACCTCTTTAGTCTGTCATCAATAATACCGTACATGACATGATGACTGAACTCCCGGAAATTCTCGAACCCGCCGGAGTCGATATCCACACCGGGAAACATGCTCCGATAAGATCGGCCCGTTATGCTCGCAGCCCTTTTGCTGCGATTCAGCCCGTACTCTCCGGGTGTACCATCCAACCCATCAGTAATGGGTGGGAAATTTTCGGCTGGCTCATCGAGGTATTTTTGACTTTCCGCAATTTCAACCTTATCGCGAAGGGTCCTTGATTCTGCGATAAGCTCGGACATCCGCCCGTTTTCTTCGGGTGTATAAACATAGTCTGGATCTTCATCTTTTCTCAGTAGAGTCTCTGCTTCGCTAGTGACAGTGACCAACCGTCCTCGAAGCTGTTGCAAGGTTTTCATAGAATTTTCCTTCCATCGATTTTTCCCATCACTTCATAATTCACAACCCTCGACGGTCGGATATACAGGGAGCCTCTCTTATCCCATCATCCGCACATCATCCACCCGAGAAGCTCCCTCTCATGAGCCTGTCTGGATTTTACAGGGCCAAGGACAGGACCGCGAACGATCCCGCCCATATAGCCCGGGAGAGGTGACCGCCGTGGAGAATTAGTACTCACCTGGAGATTCATTCACCGCGAACTGGTCTATGCAAAAAGCGGCGTAGCTTAACCGCGTTCAGCCGTTTCTAATGCCTTCCGCTCATCGACTGATAGCAATTCCAGCCGATCCAAGTACTGCGCTTGTGTCTCAAACTTTATTTCAGCAATGCGGCCCGCCGCTGGCCAACCGTACTGGTGCCTCCAGTTGCCTTCGATCTCTATCTCATCACCTGACTGTAACCGGCGCGGCTCTTCCGCGTCATACCTCCAGAACGCCCAGGGACGTGTACCTGGCCTGTCAGCGGTATGCTCAGCAATCACTCTATCCCGGTACTTGCGCCACATCTCAATAAGATGATCGTTGTTATCGAATGGAATCTTTCCGCCCGTCATAAGATCACGGTCACGTAGATACTGGACCTGTTTTGCCGTTATACCGCTCTCAATGTGTTCGCGCTTTTCAAGTCGTTTTCGTGTTCCCATTATTTACCTTCCCGTTGGCCGGCCCTGTGTACGCGGCGGCTCCAGATTGAAGCCGATCATCTTGAATGCTTGCAGAAACCGGCTCCCGGCTTCCTTCTCAATCTTCAATGCAGGATGTGGCCGGACTAGTCCCGAAGGTGATTTGACCGTGATCCCGTCCTTGTCAACCTGCCGCTTCGCCTGAATCATCCTGTCGTATGCTTCCAGCGCGGTCTGTAATAGGACAAGGTTGGAGCGATCCAGAACCCATTCCTTGACCAGTGCCTTCCAGATACCCTTACTGCCCGCTGACAGCCCTGTAGGTGCCTTTTCCATACCGTTTCCTTCCTTGACTAATCAATGAGTTTGGGATACGCTCTAGAAGCTAAGGCTGTACATGTGGTAATCATCCTGCTCACATGGGTCTCGCTGTCCCCCGGGTCTCTATTGTCCTTCTCATCGCTCTCAATCGGCACACCTGTTGCCGCGATCAGTTTCTTTATCGTCTTCTGGTCAAGCATGTCATTTCCCTTCCTTCCGGAACACAAGGAACGTATAGAACGCACTAGTACGGGAACTCTCCTTATATACCTTTTTTTCTCTCATACGCGAAGTTCTTACACCTATGTGTACTATGTGTACTTATGCGTTCCGAATCTGTACTCCATACCACATTCTTGCCCTGTCTCCAGTTCGCTGTCCCTGTTGTAACCCATGTAGTTTCAGGTTCTTACCGAATTTAATCCTCGTGATATGATGCTTTATCCCATTATCCTCAGTCCATCGCTCATATTCACCCCAAAGGTCTTCTGATGTCGTTTGAATCGTCAAATTGTCGATATCTACCTCACAGCGATCGTTCAGGAATCCTGACACAGGATTCTGTTCAGACTTGTATTCCTCTGTGGATAGCTTCACGGCTTCGGGTACATCCAGGCCGTTATCCTGCCACATTAAACAACCTTCAGCCATCCAGGACGCGATAGCTGGACCCGTTTCCTTCGTATCGCATAACACCTTTTTCAGACCATGATCCTGTTCCTCTTCGGGGATCTCATGAAGGAACGGGACTCGAAGAATACGCCGCCACATTGCCCCGTCAGAGGCCGATACCTTCGGCGCGTGATTAGCGATCAACCAGAGCTTGCCCCTGGATCGAAACTCGAAATGTTCTTTATAAAGGAACCTTGCAACCAGGGTATCGCCACCGGCCCATAACTTGACCAGGCCAGCCGCAAGAGTGGCGCCCTCGTCGATCTCGTCGCTGATAACCATTCTCGAACCGGCAAGCCTTGCAATGTCAGGCCGCGGTCCAGTATTGACACCGCGCGACTTCAGGAAGGTTGATATATCTGCCGTGACTGCGTACGATCCCATAACGCTTTTGAGTGCGTCCTTGAAGCTAGTTTTGCCCGTGGCCGAAGCTCCATATAAAAAAAATAGTTTTTCCTCACTGTCATCACCGCAAAGGGAATATCCGGCTACCCGCTGGAGAAATAATTTCAGTTCCTTATCGTTCTGCGTGATGCTGTCTAGAAAGCTTTCCCATATTCCTGACTTGGCATTTTCATCATATTTGACCGGCGACATTTTCGTGATGAGATCGGTTTTGTCATGCTTCTGAAGCTTGCCAGTTTTGAGATTTAACGTTCCGTTTGCAAAACAGAACAGGTACGGGTCAGAGTCGAATTCAGACGCCAGGATTTCCACTTTTTCGTGCGACTTCATCAAGTCTATCGCGGCATCCAACCTCGACCGCCCGCCACTGCTGGCCGCGTGTTTCATGAGCCGAGCAAAATACATCTTGTATTTTTTCCCATCGTTGACCTTCGGGATTTCCTTATATATACCCTTGGCTGATTTTACTGCCCACCTGTTGAGTTGAGCGGCACAGTCAGGGGTCCAGATTCGTCCGTTCCAGACGTGGTATTGTCCTGAATCGAACGAGTACCTTACACGGTTGCCACACAGATTAAACAGGCGCTCCGAGTTGCCTATATCCGATACATCAGGTAGACCAGGTATCGAAGTCGATTCCTTTGCGCAACGTTCCGTAATAGCCCGGCCCGTGACCTGGATATTCTCATCAGTATTTTCATACATCGACTCGAGTCCCGCCCTCATGTCCTCGATGCTTAAGGTTTTTTCTTGTACCGCTTCCATCACGTCACCTTCTCCCACTACTCAGAATCGGCTTCTGTACGATCCCCAGGATAACCGCCAAGAGTGCGCTGTGCTTCCCAAAGTGCATCTAGTCCGGCCTGGTCGATCTGGCCATCGTCGAACAGCTTGAGCCATGACAGGGCCGTGTGCGGGCTGCATGTGATACCCTGCGGTATCCTGCCAGCGGCCTGTTCAGCTTTCATCTGGTCGCTTTCCTCACACCTGCGTTTATCGGCCTCTAGAATATGTTCGAGTTCTTCGGGAGTCCTCGGCTTCGCAGGAATTGACAGCAAATGCTGGCTCCTATATTGCCCGAATAGAAATGAAAATAATGGATACCCTGTCAGTAACTCATCATCGTCAACCCGGGTCAGATATGGAAGCAGCACAGGTTCCCCGGCCTGTTCCTGGACTGCTATCCTTGCCATTAAATCGACCAGACAATGTTCAACAAACACGCCCGGATCAACCCTTGCAGCCTCCGAGTAATCGCTGATAAATTGCGACACAGGTTTTGAAAATTCGATATTCATGATTGTCCTTCCTGAAATAAAATCAGTGTGGCTTCCCGCCCTCACATCAAAATCATACAATTTGTTTACACGGCCTGTCGGATAAAAATCAATCTTTCAATAATATTTCCAACCGCGATAAAGTCGTATTGATATTCTGCCTCGTAAGCTGTGGATATTCCTCTCGGATGGCTACCGGGCTAAGTCTGTTCAGCTTCGCGCAAAATATCGTCCACTTGCCGCCACTGAAATCTGCATAGTCCCGTTTATCAAGCTGGCCTGTATCCCGGAGAGCCTTTGCTTTGCTGTAGAAATGCCAGAATAGATTTTCGACTGTCTCAGGGTCGATACCGAAGTGATCCGCAAGTTCCCGCTTTGAATCGGATGTCCTGAGAATCGCTTTCAATATCTCGTTTCGCCGGTCCGTAGACATATCCAGAAACTCCACTGTCGATGATATGTCGATAACACTGGCTTCGGGTACGGCCTGATTAGCTCCAAACATCATCACTTTTAGGTATTCATATGTGAACGGCTCGCGGTCTTCAGCCTGTGCCTCAACCCACAGCTGCATAATCGGCTCATGCTGTCCGGGTAGTATTAGCGGTATCCGCGGCCTGCCAGGCGGCTGAACCTCATCCGCCGGTTTCCGTTCATCATTCCCGAAATAGTTTGGGGTCAGTCCCAGAGTCGGGATAAATTCATCATCGTACAGCGGCCTGTCTTCTTCCCGGTTGCTGAATCTTCCTTCATCTTTATCAAACATGCTGCACCCCCTAATTGCCCTGTGAAGGTGATTCAAATCGCTTGTGGCGTGTCTTGAACGCCTCCAAGTCCTCCAATGCTATCCACTGCTTGCCCCGGCTGTGTGTCCGGATCACTGGCAGAAAGCCATTCCAGACAAGTTCCCGTACTGACCAGGTTGTGCGGCCTAAATAGATACCGGCTTCTTTGAGCGTGTATAAATTCTGTTGAACATCAGACATGATTTTTCTCCCGTCGTCATCCCCGCCCTTGACTCTTGACAAGTATCGTAATATTCGCCATCATCAAAAGGCTCAGGGTGTCCCACCGTGCATGCACGAGCGGGTCAGTTTGGTAACCGACGATCACTATGTGATCGCACTTCCTGAGTTCCGCCTACCTGTTCGCGCAGGTAGGCTTTTTATTTTTCATCTTCCCCCTCCCCATCTTGGGCCTTAGCAGCATCAATCAAAATCGACCTCATACTTGGCCCCAAAAGCTTAATAATCGCACTCTTTATCTCCGTATTGTCAGGGCCGCTCTCTCCAAGAACAATATAGCGTGTGTGCATTTCACCGATTGCCCTTCTCATCACTTTAGATTTGTCGATCTCCAGCTTCTCACTCAACTCATCAAGCTTGATACGGGCATCCTCCGTTATGCTGAAATTCATTCTTTTCATGCGACCTCTTACCACAAAACACCTCCATCACAACGGCAATAAGTGATATCAATATTTACATCAAAGTTGATGTAACCACATTTCTCAACCCCTGTCAATAACAAACCTAAAAAAACTCTCATACTCCAATCCCTCCTAATGACGCTATTCGACATTCCCGGTATTTACAATGGGAAATCACCAGATGTCCAAAAAAGCTTGATAGCCACAATTTTGGACACAACAAAGGCCGGAAGAGGTTCCCGGCCCTTGTAAGTAATTGATTCTATGGAGCTGGCGGACGGAGTCGAACCGACGACCTGCGCATTACGAATGCGCTGCTCTACCAGCTGAGCTACGCCAGCTCCCGATGAAGGAATATATCCAAAGGACATCCTTTTTCAAGTAATTTTTGGCCCCATGGTGATTTTACATGACCCTCATCACCTCATCGACTGTCCACTCTTTTCGGAAATGAATAGGATTATGTCACTAAAGTCCCTGAAAAACTATTTCAGGGTTTCGGTCCTCTTGAAGTCAAAGTCGCGGTAAAAACCTACGGACCCAAAGATTTCCCTGGAAATAACAGGTTCACCATTCACAATCAATTTTGCCATGTTGAGACCGACACCCGGCCCCAGCATGAATCCCTGTCCACACATTCCGACGCAAAGATACAGTCCCTTGACCTCCCGGACGCTGTCGAGGATGATGATCCCATCCGGGGTCATCGGGTATAATCCTCTCCATACACGCCTTACAAGCATGTTTTTCAGTCTGGGGATAAGTTCTATAAGCCTTCTCGCTATGACAGGCATGAACTCTGATGTGACTGCCCTGTCTGTCCCTGTTATCGGTTCGATCGGAGTATAACAGAAGATGACTTGCCCCCTGTCGTTCTGCCCGAAATAAAAATTCGCCGTACGTAGCTCAAGTCCAGGTCTGATATCTACTATCAACGGGTCGATAAATCTTTCCATGGGGGCCGATATCCCGGCTTCATGGCTTTCCGGAATGACAGGTATGTCCAGACCTGCCATCTTTCCGATCTCGCGGCCATACGCGCCTGCCGCGTTGACGACGACGTCAGAATGGTACTCTCCGATGGCTGTCTTTACGCCTTTTATCGATCCTCCTTCGATCAAAAATCCCGTCACAGGTTCGTTGAATCTGAAATGCGCGCCATTATTTTTCGCTTCCTGCCAGAACGCTGCTGCCGATGTAAGGGGTGAGACCTGGCCGTCCCCCGGAGAATATGTGCCGCCACGGAGATTTTCTCTGTTTATTCCAGGAACCAGTTCTGCGATCCTGTCAGCACCGACCCAGTCGATATTCAGCCCGAACTTCTTCTGGACCGGAAGCAGGCCTTTCAAAGCATTCTCGTCGCACTCTCTGTAAACGGGAAAACAATATCCTCCGCCGATCCAGCCTATATCGGTTCCATGCCTTTCCTTCCAGCCTGAGAATATCTCCAGGCTCTGAAGACAGAGAGATATCTTGGCGGGGTCGCTGTGGGTAGCCCTCACTCCACCTATAGCGGCCTTGTTCTGACCCTGCCCTGGAGAGGGGTAGCTGTCGAGGACCAGCACACTCAAGCCTTCAAGAGCCAGGAAATAGGCTGTAGGCAGACCGACGCTTCCAGCACCGATTATTATAGCGTCGAAGTTTTTCCTTCGCTCCATACCCTTTATCCTTATTCGTCAACCAGATGAGCAAAAGCCGATAGCGGAACCTCAGAAACAAACGGCCGATTGGTCGGAAGAGTGACTTTCGAGATATCCACCCCTTCGCTTCGATACAACCTGAGTATCAATTCCGTACAGGTCTTTCCCCCACATGCTCCCATTCCCGTCCTGATCGTCGCCTTGAGAATATTCATATCTATGACTCCAGCTCTGATCTCTTTCCTTATCTCGCCGGCAGTTATCCTCTCACATCTACATACGATCGTATCATCGGGGATAGCTTCTTCCAGCCCCACACCTTCATACCCGTCCTCGATATCAAGGATTTTGAATCCAGCCACCTCACAGGATTCTGCTTCCAGGACTTCCAGTGAAACAAGCTTTCTCTTCTTGTCGAATGGAGAATTCCTGATCATGACGACTTCCCCCCTGCCCAAAGGATCCCCCTCCATATCTACCGTTATCACGATAGAGCCCTCTTCAAGGTCATCCATATCAAGTTCGAAAGGAATGGTAACAAGAGAAGTACCTTTTTCATCATCATATCCCGGCCTGACCAGAGTGATCGCCAGCGCGGGGCAGGCATCCACACATTTCATGCATCCGGTGCATTCTCCATCAAAAACCGGTATACCCATGATCGACTCACCGGGAATTGTGATCGAGCATCTGGAACATGAATCAACACATGGATTGCAGGGTATCTCTTCGACGCACCTGAGAATCGGAAACACTTTCATATCTCTTTTTTCCGGCTTGAAGGGTACGGTCCGGCCAGGCTTGCTTCTGAGTATTTCCTGAGTCTTTCCCCATTCGAACGGTATATCGACTTCGTACCCGAGATCTTTCGCTATCTTCCTGCCTGTGATCTTCCCGCTGAATATTGCCGCAGACGCTTCGGCGATCTCTTCTGAATCACCGCAGTTGTAGCATTTCATTCCGAATTCCCGAAGCTTCTCGTAAAGTTCATTGACGGGCGAAAGCCCCACCGCTATAAGCAGTGTGTCTACGTCATACCTTCGTTCGGATCCGGGTACAGGCTGGAATTTTTCATCTATCGAACAGATCGTGATACTCTCAAGCTGCCCATCACCTTCAGCATTCAATATAGTGTGGGAGGTAAATACCGGCACTCCAAGCCGCTTCAATTTGTCGATGTGGACCTTGTATCCACCACACTTATCGAGCGCTTCGACAAGGCCCACCACCTTTATCCCGGCCTGAATCGCGTGATAGCCCGTTATAAGGCCTACGTTCCCTCCTCCGACTATGAACAACCTCTCGGTAGGCTTGATCAGATCTCTGTTAAGAATAGTCTGAAATGCGCCGGCACCATATACACCGGGAAGATCACAACCGGGAAAGACAAGAGTTTTTTCCCTGGCTCCGCAAGCGACCAGGACGACATCCGCCTCAACAAGGACAATTTCACTTCCGTCAAAGAGTCCGACTTTTTTATCTTCGAATACTCCTATGGCAGTCGTCCCCGTCATGACCGTCACGGTATCGAGTTTCTCCAACTCTGAAGTGAGGATCTCCGCGATCTTGATCCCCCTGATCCCGGCATAGCAATCGTCACGGGAACCAAAGAAAGGGTGTGTCTGCAAAGTCAATTTCCCACCGGGTTCATTCTTGTCATCAACGACCAGTGTGTCGATCCCAAGTCTTCCAAGCTCTATCGCGGCATTGATCCCGGCTGGTCCGCCTCCGATCACAAGAACATCCGCCTTGATAATTTTTCCGTCTGAAAACGCGGGCGGATCGTCCGATGCCGGCAATTCGGGATTCCCTTCACAGCTGACAACTTCCATCCCATCGGTGACTATAGTCATGCACCCTTTCACCGAGACACCGTTTACAATCACCAGACACTGGCTGCACTGACCGTTGGCGCAAAATATCCCCTGCGGGGCATTATCTCGCTGATGATGACTGAAGACTTTAATGCCGTTCGCATAAAGAGCCGATGTTATGACTTCTCCCTCGAGCGCCTCGAGCGGAGTTCCATTGAATGTAAATGAGATTTTCTTTTTGTTCTCGACGGAGATTATCGGGTGAGATCTGAGCCGGTAATTACCATTTATATCGGAATTTATTTCAAACACCTCGTTCTACTGGGAGATCGTAAGTAAGACCTGATTTTTCTCCACTGATGTTCCAGGGCTGACCTTTATCGATCTGATCACACCACTGACATTTGATGTGAGGCTATTCTGCATCTTCATAGCCTCAAGTATGACCAGGACATCGCCCTCGTTTACGGAGTCCCCCTCCTTCACTTCATAGCTGACGACCATCCCGGGCATCGGAGCGGTCAGGGTAAATTCGGAGCCTTCGTCTCCAGTGGATATCCCTTCAGCACCGCTATCAGCCTTTGTACTGCTTTTCTTGCTTTTGGCTGGTTTCCTGGTCACTATCGGCTCTGTTTCCCCAGAAGCCTTGGCGCGGGATTTTCCACCGACTTCCTCTACCTCGATATTGTAATAATCACCACCCACAAAAACATTAAATGTCCTGAGTGCGGCTCCCTTTGCCGGTTTGTCCCCGGCTGGCGTGATCACAGCCTGACCTTTCATGACTTTCTCGACCATTTCATCTTCCCGCTCGATTTCCTCGAGCGTAACCGGCCTTACATCCGCGGGCACCTCTTCCAGACCGTATTTCCACCTGAGAAATCTCATCCCGGTCGTAGGGTAAAGCGCATAAATGAGGACATCCTGCTCATTTCTGGCAAGCCCTTTCACAGACTCTCTGGCCTTTTCCATCTCAGGCTCCAGCATATCCGCCGCTCTGCAATCTATCGGTTTGTCTCCCCTGGGATATCCCTTTAGCGCCAGCTTCTGTATCTTGGGATCCATCGGGACCGGCGGCTTGCCATAAAGACCATACGCGTAATCCTTGACCTGCGCGCTGACCATCTTATACCTGCCAAAAAGCACATTCTGAACGGCCTGGATACCGACGATCTGACTGGTCGGTGTAACGAGAGGCGGGAATCCCAGTTCCTTCCTTGTCCGGGGCAACTCATCGTATACTTCGTCGATCCTGTCCAGAGCTTCGGCTTCTTTGAGCTGGCTGACGAGATTTGTGAGCATCCCCCCAGGGATCTGGTGTTTCAGCACGCCGGTGTCTATCACTGACATCTTCGTTCTATTCATGAATCGTCTGTATTTGGGGGCTACTTTCTCAATATAGTTGCCCAGTTCGAATAGTTTCTCCAGGTCCAGCCCCGGATCCCTCTTCGACCCATTCAATGCCGCCACCATGGGTTCGACCGCGGGCTCCGACGTCCTGAGTCCAAAAGGAGCAAGAGCGCAATCGATGACATCGACTCCCGCCTCTATGGCTTTGAGATAAGTCATGGACGCCATACCACTCGTATAATGACAGTGAAGATGTATTGGGATCGAGACCTCAGCCTTTATCGTGCTGACAAGATCAAAAGCATCGAAAGGATTCATCAGGCCGGCCATATCTTTTAAACATATGGAATCTACTCCAAGATCCTCCAAAACTCTTGCTTTCCTGATATAATAAGCCAGGTCGAATACTTCCCCACCCAACCTGCGCTCGGTAAGCGAATACGAAATCGTGCCCTGAATCTGTTTTCCCGTTTTTTTGATAGCCTTGAATGAAGCTTCGAAATTACGCTCGTCATTCAAAGCATCGAATACGCGAAAGACATCGATGCCAGCCTCTGCGGCTTCATGCACAAATGATTCTACGACATCATCGGCATAGTTCCTGTACCCGACAAGATTCTGTCCCCTGAGCAACATCATAAGAGGAGTATTTTTGATACGCTTTTTAAGCTCGATCAACCTCTCCCACGGATCTTCGTTCAGAAACCGCGTAGCGACATCAAACGTCGCTCCTCCCCACACTTCCATGGAATGAAAACCAACCCTGTCCATCTCCTCTGCAACAGGAAGCATGTCTTCCGTGCGAAATCTGGTGGCCAGCGTTGACTGGTGACCGTCTCTGAATGTTGTGTCGGTAATCCCTACGGGACCGAAATCCGTCTTCTTTTTTTTATCAGACATTCTTCCCCTGTGGTGCGCTTAGATCAAAGAAAATCTTCTCAATCGGACCCTGGCAGGATTTCCCCTTACAGCCAGATTCCTTCTGCTCATAATCTCCCTGCGGGTCCCCATCTTCCAGGGACTCAATTTCTGACCGAATCGTCTTCCCATTTCCCTGTCATCCTGATCGACATAGGCCTGGATGGCAGCCGAAATAGCAGCCATAAGATTCTCATCCATCATCTTATCCTCTCTTGCACAAGACTGATAGATTAAGATAATCGAGGCTTTTCCCGACTGTCAACAAGAATTACCTGAACTGGATGCCAGTACAGACGAAAAGCACTTTGAAGAAAACTTTAGTCCCAGACCTGGAAAATCCGGCTGAATGGGCCAGGGGAAGAGCCTGCATGGATAATAAAAGAAAAAAGCCGGGAATCACTGGAGGCGATCCCGGTTCTTTGATGGTGGTGGGAAGGGAGGGAATTGAACCCCCGACACACGGATTTTCAATCCGTTGCTCTACCGACTGAGCTACCTTCCCACGGAGGGAAATGTTATTCATTTCATCAGTTTTGTCAACATTTTCTTATATCTTTGTGAGTCAACCGGGATTCTTTACTTCGGAGTGTTCCACATCCAGCATCTTCTTTCCGCCCACGTATTCTTTGAGAACAGGTTTCGTGATCTTGCCAAGGCGTTCGGCTATATCCTGAATCCTCGCTATCTGTTTTTCGATACTCTCGAGCTTCTTTATCATCCTAGAATCGAGATGATCCTTTTCCATCAGCATCAATTGAGTATTACCAAGAATGGAACAGAGAGGATTATTTATCTCGTGATTTACACTGATAGCTGTCTCGGTTATGGCAGCCAGCCTCTCGGCTTCAAACATCTTGGCCTGTACTTCCCTTATCTCTCTCAGGTCAGAGGCCACCAGCAGGGCACCGATCAGTGTGTTTTCCGAGTCAAACAGGGGCGAGATCTTGAGCATCACAGGAATTTGAATTCCACCACTTCCGGCCATCTTTATCATAAATCCATCATCGGTGGATATTCTTCCATTTCGTAGAGGTTTAGTGATCTTCTTGAGATCGCGAAGCCGAATGATCTTCGTAATTCTCTTTCCGGTCATACATTCGCTGGCATATCCCGTCAACATACAGGCAGCTTTGTTGAACATGATGATCCTGAATCTCATGTCCAGTGATATGAGAAGTACAGGGGAGCTCTCGAATATTGATTCGAGGTATTCTTCAGGTCTTCCGATTCCCATATTATCTTTTATCGAGTGAGCCGATTCGTCAACCCGGGGTCAACTATTCAGACCACACCCGCCTTCGGACTCCCTGATACCAGGTGAGTCGAAATCCTTTCCATCAGATCATCAAGTTCGAACGGTTTGTACATATACTCATCAGCTTTTGACCATGTAGCGAGAAAATCTTCCCTCTCGGGACTATCGACTTTCCTGGCAGTAAGGACGAGGATCTTGAAAGGTTTGATCTTTCCTTCGTCCATCTCCTGTTTCAGAATGCGGGAAACTTCGTATCCATTCTTTCCCGGTAACATTATATCCAGGAGCATCAGGTCATACTCGTTCTTGTGAGCTTTTCTGAGGGCATGCAGGCCATCATAAGCCACGTCGATGTTATATCCTCTCAATTCGAGACTGTATTTTACTGTCTCTACGATATCCTCATCATCTTCAACGATGAGGATCCTGTGCTGATCCATCCTCATTCTCCTTTCCAAAGGCCTGTGATCAAGACCGGCGCCACCATTTCTGCCGATCTTTCCAGAATATCAGCAAAATCCCTGCCATCTCCGGGGTAGGCCGCCGTGCCAAAGCTACAATCATCTCTGTTACAGACCAGAGACAGTCTCCCGTCAACTGATCCTCTCATTCTATCCACTGTAAGTGATGACCTTTCCGTAAAAATCATCAGTGCCAGGTTCTCTGACACAGTCCAGAGGCATATGTCATCAGTCCCGACTTCACCGACGGAGGGATTAACAGCCGGGCGGACTTCCCATCCGGAGACCATATCCATCCAACAATCCCTGTCGTCCTTTACGAGAACACCGAGAATCGGCAAATCACCCCGCAAAACAGTATCATCGAACACCGATTCTGCATTGGCGATCGCCAGTACCGCCTCGCTGGTCTTTCTGTCGGCAGGGATAATGATATTCAGGGCTCCTCCATTTCCCTGAATTGTCGAGGCGGATAACCTTCCACCATGCAACTTTACAAGTCGACTGGCGATCAGCAGCCCCAGGCCCCGTACCGGAGCCATATTGTTGTTATCTGATTCCTCTTCCCTGTTGACTCTCTCTACGACCCCATCAGGCAAACCTGGTCCCGAATCTTCGATCCTGACCGTCACAAATGCCGTATACGACATATGCTCTCGAATTGCCGGGAGACGAAGATATCCGACAGGATCGTCGCTTCTTCTGACGACTATCCTGATCCTGCCTTCATACGGTACATGTTTGAGGCTGTTCGAAATGATATTCTGGATCACCTGTTCCATCATATCCGGATCGATGTAGAGGCTGTTTATCTCACTGCTGATATCCAGATCAAGCTCGATCTTTCTGTTGTCGAGCGAACTCCGGAAGATCGTGATCGAATCCTCAATAAATATGTCAGTTGGAATGTCGCGGAATATTGCCTGCCTGTTGCTTTTCCTTATACTGGAGGTTCTCACCAGGCCATCGACAAGAAGATTCAATCGATCGACAGTCCTGATGGCTGTCCTGACGAATTTTTTCTCCGGCCGGGAGACTGGATGTCCTTTGCCCCTGTCAGAGGCAGGCTCACTTTCATAAGAATCACTCAGCAGACGAAGTGAATTCTTGAGACCTGTCAGAGGGGTCCTGAGTTCATGGGCGACTGTCGCAAGCATTTCTTCAGTAGATCGTTCTTTTTCTTTTTCAGCCGTGACATCCCTGATCAGAATAATCGAATCTGCCTCGGCACAGACATTCTCGAGCTTGACCCAATCGACCGATAGATACCTGCTCTTTCCCCTGTTCGAAGTGATTTCTCTTGATCTGAGTCCACGGGTTATTCTGAACTCGCTCCAGATTCCATTGATGTTGAATGGAGTGATGCCGTCCAGTTCCCCGAGAGTCTCGGGAACGGCCCCATCAATACCGAGTACTTCGAGAAACGGACCGTTAACAACGGCAATCTTGCCTTCCGGGGAGATCAGTGCGCACGCAACCGGTATCTGTTCGATTATCTTCCCAAGAACATTTAATTCTCCACTGAGCATGTACATCATCGGGGTCCCGGTCTCGTCTTCTCCTGCCATCGAATTGAAGAACGATATCGTCTCCCTGACAAACGCGTCCTCCTTTACACTACCGAAGAACAGGACTCCACGGACCTTCGAGTCGAATGTGACTGGAACGATGAAATAACTTTCTATCCTGGAATTGCCGACCAGATATGCGATGTTGTTCTGTATAGATCTATAGTACACCCTCTCCCGCACAAGGCTTTCCGGGATTCTGTTATTGGCAAACATGTCATAAGTCTTTTTCAGTTTGTCCCTGATCTCGGGAACCCGGACAGATAGTTCACGGCTGTCCAGCAACGCGTGAAGACATTCCTCCCCACCCCCGGAATAGTAGGCACAGAACTCCGCCCCGGCGATTTCCATCATCCTGATCAGGACATTTTTCATAGAGGATTTGTCCCTCGAAGCCTCCAGCAGATCTATTTTCAATGCTTCAGCAGATCTTCGTTCTTCACTTCCGGCAGCATTGACTACCGACCGGATATTCGTCGGAGAAGATATACGGATCTTTTTCAGAAGATGTGATAATTCTGTTGTCACCATTCGTTTCCGGCTTTCTTGAATATTGAGACATTTCTTCTCAACATTCTTAAAGGCAACTAGCATGCCATGAGAGGATATCTACGAAAATCGGGGCTGGATTGGACCGGCGATACCATGACAAAAATATCTTATTATTTTACAGTCAGTTACAGGGGTTGGCAGGAGTAAGGGCAAGGCAGGTTCTTTCACGCGTGGGGAACCGTCATAAATTATCCACCACTGAGTGACAAAAATCTATCCATAAACAGAGAACTTTTGCTATCTCCCGAAAAAATATTCACTTAAGTCAATCACTGTATCCCGCGGGGTTTCTGTCTCTCCAGGAAAAAGCATCGGCAATGATCTTCCTGATATCCGCGTATTCCTGTTTCCATCCCAGGATCTCCTCGGCTTTTTCTGAAGAAGCCACGAGGATTGCCGGATCACCCACCCGCCGGTCACCGATTTGATAAGGTACTTCCATTCCGGTGACTTCCGCTGCCGCATCTATCACCTCGAGAACAGAAAACCCCTGACCGTTACCAAGGTTTAACGCTCCAGTCTTTCCCTCGATCAGTTTTTCCAGACCGAGAATATGGGCTGTCGCCAGGTCCTTCACATGAATATAATCGCGGACGCAGGTGCCGTCAGGAGTGGGGTAATCATTACCAAAGACAGTGAGTTCTCCCCTTCTTCCCGCAGCCGCGTCCAGGACCAGCGGGATCAGATGAGATTCCGGCCTGTGGTCTTCCCCCCTGGCCTCGGAAGCACCCGCGGCATTAAAATACCGGAGAGACAATGATTTGAGCCCCCAGGCGGAAGAACAGTCGGCCAGGAGTCTCTCGACAGCAAGTTTCGTGTTGCCATAGGGGTTCACGGGATCGAGTCTCGCGTCTTCAGTTATTGGAACATTTTCAGGCTCCCCATATACGGCGGCAGTCGACGAAAAGAGAAATCTATCGACACCGGAAGACTTCATCGCCCGAAGAAGAGAGACCGCACCTGTAATATTGTTCCTGTAATATTTCAATGGATCTGTTACCGATTCCCCGACCTGGGAGAAGGCTGCAAAATGGCATACAGCATCGATTCCGGCGGAGAGAACATCTGAGATCGCAGGCGTATCAAGCAGATCGGCCTCGACGAAATCGGCCCGCGCTTCGATCGCCTGGCGGTGCCCTGTCGAAAGATTATCCACGACGACGACCTGGTGCCCTCCGTCGAGCAGGCATTCTGAAACGACACTCCCTATATATCCAGCTCCTCCTGTGACCAGTATCTTCATCATTCCTCCTGTTTGAACTTCTTGAAATATGCTTTCAGATATTCACCGGTTCTCGATTCCCGCGATTCTTTTATCTTATCCGGCCGACCACACGCAACGACCCGACCTCCCTGATCTCCCCCTCCCGGGCCAAGATCGATAATGTGATCAGCGTTGGCTATGACTTCCATATTGTGCTCTATGACAAGCACAGAATGACCTGCATCCAGCAGTTCATCGAACACACGGAGCAACCTGGTGATATCGGACATATGCAGCCCCGTAGTCGGCTCATCCATGATGTAGATGTTGTTATCACCCCTGGCTCCGGCAAGCTCTCTGGTGATCTTTATTCTTTGTGCCTCCCCACCCGAAAGTGTGTTCGACGGCTGACCCAGTTTGAGATAACCTAGTCCGGCCTTGCTGAGTATCCAGAGTTTCTCGCCCAAAGCCGGGATCTCGTCAAAAAACATTATAGCTTCATCGACAGTCATGTCCAGGACCTGACTGATATTCTTGCCTCTATATTCGACTTCAAGAGTCTCACGGTTGAATCTTCGCCCCCCGCATTCCTCACAGGGAACAAATACATCCGCCATAAAATGCATTTCAACTCTCCGGAATCCCATCCCCTCACACCGGGCACATCTCCCCCCCGTCTTATTAAAACTGAAACGACCGGTCTTGTAACCACGGATCATCGATTTTCTCTGCGAAGCAAACAGTTCCCTTATAAACGAAAAACCCTTGATATAGGTTATGGGGTTCGATCTCGGAGAACTTCCTATCGGACTCTGATCGACCAGGAGGGTCTTTCCTGCCTGTCCCTCCAAAAATACTTCACATACATGATTATGGCGTACCCTTTTCTTTTCTCCTGTCAATATGGGAAATAAGACGTCGATCAGGAGAGTACTCTTGCCGGAACCCGAGACTCCGGTAACACAGACAAGATTTCCAAGTGGGATCTTCACATCCATATCCCTGATATTGTGCAGCGACACTCCGTTCAGAGTGATGGAACCACTGGGTTTCCGCTGTGTTTTCTTAATTTCTTTATTTTCCGGCTCGTTGAAAAGAGCCTTCAACGTCCTGGAATCTCCCGGGGGAACACTCCGGGCTTTTTCCATAGGGCCATTGAACAATACTCTGCCACCGTCACTTCCGGGTCCCGGACCAAGATCCAGAATATGGTCCGAAGCCAGAATGATATCCGGATCATGTTCCACCACGATAACGGTATTCCCCATGTCTCTCAGTTTTTTCATGACCGAAGTCAATCTTTCGTTGTCCGCCGCATGAAGCCCGATAGACGGCTCATCAAGTACATACAATGTATCGACGAGACTTGCTCCCAGTGAATTTGCCAGGTTGATCCTCTGTGCCTCTCCTCCCGAAAGTGTCCGGGTCAATCTGTCCAGTGTCAGATATCCCAGTCCGACATCGATCATGAAACTCAGCCTTGATACCAGTTCACTTAATATATCCCTGGAAATGGTTTTTTCAGAAACTTCAAGATCCGCTTGTTCCAATATCTTCAGAATCTCCGAAGGGATCCTTGAAGCAATTTCACCGATCCGTAATCCGGCAAATGTCACATGATGTGATTCCTCTCTCAGCCTGGATCCACCACAGGTACGGCATCTGCTGAAACCCATATACCGTCTTGTAAAGAACCTGTGCCCCTTTTTGTAGCTCTTCTCCTTCATTTTCTCGAGAAAAGGTATCACTCCAGAGAAATCGCCCGAACCCTCAAGGATCTTTCTGCGGTGCTCTCCGTCAAGATCTCTCCATGGGACCCTGGTCGGGATTTTCATCTTTCTGCAGAACTTCAGCATCTTCGAATGAAAGAATTCAAACCTCTCTCTCGACCACGGATCGATCGCCCTCTCTGACAGACTTTTTCTTGAATCCGGGATTATCAGATCCTCGGAAAACTCCATCCTGTCACCAAATCCCTTGCACACCGGGCAGGCGCCATACGGACTGTTGAATGAAAAGAGCAGAGGGGTCGGAGCTTCGAACAGACGACCGCAATCACTGCATGACGGCACCGTGCTGTAACGGACCCGCTCATCCAGATCAGCCGTAGAAATGTCTACTGTACCTTCATGTTCTCCATAAGCCTGTTCGACGGCTTCGGCGATTCTTGTGCGGTTCTCGGCTGAAGCCTCCAGCCTGTCGAGAATGATATCAAGTCTGTCCAAACCGGATTCTCCCGGATCAAACTCATCGATCCTGGTCGGTTCGCCTCCGGCCAGGATACGGACGAAACCTCTCGATACGAGATACTTTCTCCTGGATTCCCATTCCCCATCCCCGGACATGACCTCGGACATCAGGACAAATATCCGTTTGCCCGCGAATCTCGAGATCACTTCGCCGGCCACCTCGCTTGGAGACCATGCTTTGACCGGTATCCCGCAGTCGGGACAACAGGTCTTCCCGACTCTTGCATATAACAGCCTGAGATAATCGTATATTTCCGTGGCAGTTCCTACAGTCGATCGGGCACTGGATACGGTATTCTTCTGTCTGATGGCAATCGTGGGACTGATTCCCGACATCGAATCCAGTTCCGGCCTGTCGAGTTTCTCTATAAACTGCCTGGCGTATGTGGAAAGGGATTCGATATAGCGGCGTTGCCCCTCAGCGTAGATAGTATCAAACGCGAGCGAGGATTTGCCGGATCCGGATACGCCTGTCACAGCTATTACTTTCCGATGCGGCAATTCTATATCAAGGTTCTGAAGGTTGTGCTGCCTTGCTCCCTTTATTACTATTCTGTCATACGCCAAATTTTTCCTCCATGAATGCAAACGATAATCTTATCAGGAATTGCAATGATATTCAACATCGTATATATTTTCTCCTATGAGTTACGAGAAAGCATGTGAAGAAATGAAGGCGCTGAGAGACACACTCCGGACCCTTCGCGGAAAGAACGGTTGTCCCTGGGACAGGGGAAGAACGCCGGGCCAATTGATATCATACCTGATCGATGAGGTTTACGAACTTCTCAACGCCGAGGCCGCCGGCAACGTGGACGATATTGAAGAAGAACTGGGCGATGTCTTCTTTCTGATAATCTTTATCCACGATCTTCTCGACGAATCCAGCAGGATACCCCTTTCCAGGACTATCGCCCGTGTCCACAAAAAGATAATCAACAGACATCCACATGTCTTTGGAGACAGAACCGCTTCAGATCAGTCCGAGAGTATAGCGGAATGGGAAAGGATCAAAAAACTCGAAAAACCGCAACCTGAAGATGGACTCCTCCTCTCGACTGTCGATTCAAACACCCCTCCCCTCAGGCAAGCTATGGCAATTTCGAAAAAGGTCGTTTCAGTCGGCTTCGAATGGCCCGACCATGAAGGGGTGTTCGAGAAACTTGACGAGGAGATCGGGGAACTTCGCGAAGCTGTGATCTCCGGAGACAGGGACAATATCAGAGAAGAGGTCGGCGATATCCTGTTTACGACAGTAAACCTCGCCCGCATCCTCGATATTGACCCGGATAACTCGCTGGCCCATGCCTGCAGAAAATTCAGAGACAGGTTTAATCTGATGGAGACAAAGATCCGAAAGATCGGCAGGAAACCGGCGGATCTGACTCTTGATGAACTTGAGTCTTTCTGGCAGGATTCAAAATAAAAAGGGGGACCGAAGTCCCCCCTGCAAAGTTCAATTTCTGTCCCTTGTCTGTCAATTCATCCTGTGGAACTCGATACGCCTGTTTTCTGCCCTTCCGGCAGCAGTCTTGTTCGAAGATACCGGATCGGCCTCTCCATATCCTTTTGCAAGGATCCTGTCAGACATGACTCCTGAATTGACTACATAGTTCTTCACAGCGTCCGCCCTTTTCTGAGAAAGGGCAAGATTGCTCTCCCAGCTTCCGACGCTGTCTGTATATCCACGTATCTCGACCTTGACTTCCGGATAGGCCATCAATGATTTGACCACCTGATCGAGGACCGCGTACGAATCGGGAGTAAGAGACGTCGAGCCACTCTCAAAATTCACACCCCTGAGGATAAACCTTTCCTCGATGGGCCTCTCATCGGGGCATCCATCTTCGTCCATGTATCCATTGAAAGTCTCAGGCTGGTTAGGACAACTGTCCTCAGCGTCCATGATACCGTCGAGGTCGTTATCCAGGTCCGGACATCCGTCCTCGTCCTGGAATCCATCCGGATCCTCCGCTTTCAAAGGACACTTATCGAGATCGTCGGGAACACCGTCGTTGTCGCTGTCCTGGAGAACGTCCGGACATCCATCGCTATCCTCAAATCCGTCAAAATCCTCGGGTTCGTTCGGACATCTGTCATCTACATCGGAAATGCCGTCACCATCATTATCGAGGTCCGGGCATCCGTCTTCATCTTCGAACCCATCGAAATCTTCCGCGAGATCCGGACAGGTATCGACATCATCCGCGATACCATCACCGTCGTTATCAAAATCTGGACATCCGTCGTCATCCTCGAAGCCATCGAAGTCTTCGGGCTCATCGACACATTTGTCCATCTTGTCTTCTATTCCATCCCTGTCACTGTCCTGAGCCAGCACAAACCCGCTGAATGAGAAGGCAAAATATGCCATCCAATCAGGCGGATTCATTATCGACATATCATCTTCAGAATTGAGATTGAGGTCGATGGCCGCTATCACTCCGGTACCTTTTTCCGACATATAAGATATCCCGGGAGTGACTGTGTACATGTTTTTATTCTTGAATTCGATGGTAGCGTCATCTTCTTCATATTCGGCGTTCATAAATTGATCCCAGTTGAACTCGACGAACAGCCGCGTATTCCTGAGGATAAACTCTACTCCAGTCCCAAAAGTGAAAAGATCGTTGAAATTATCGCTGAACTCTTCCGGAACGGCCGGGTACGCCGGCTGGTAAAATCCACTGGTATTGGGATTATTCGTATTCAGGATGCCATACCCGTCTTCCTCGTTGCGATTGAACCGATACCCCGCGTTCAGATGCAACTTGGTCGGTATAAAACTTTCCTGCTCAGTCAAGTCGAGTGTGAACAGACCTGTCACGCCGAAATCGATCGATTCCGTCGTAAAACGCCTTTCCTTGCTTCCCGTCGGGAAACTGACCGTACCAAGCACTCCGAGTTTGAATACATCTGACGGAATAGGAGGAATAAGTTTAACCTGGATCTTTGTATCGCCCAGGCCACCCCTGAAGATCGTCTCGAATTCTTCGCCCGCAAATTCATCATCGGTGCGCATGATCCAGTTTCTTACATCTATCGCGGCTGACAGCTCGACATTATTGCTCAGGCCAAGAGTCAGGACCGCTCTCGAGATAAAGAAATCATAATCGACTTCAGCGTCAGAACCGGCGTATTCCCACAAACTGCCCGCTACGTCAAATATTGGAACGCCGTACTGCTTGTAATACCCCGTTCCCAAAGAGAAAACAAGCTTACCTTTACCTACTGTCCCGGCCTCGTGGACCCTGAGGAGACCTGCTGTCCCCTCCCACGAAGCCTGCGCAAACGCGGCACCGGTAAATATCGTTACAACTATTAATACCAGAGAAAACCGATACAAAGCCCTCATCCTGGACCCTCCTGTTAAAATGACAACTGTCATGATTCATGCGTCGCAGTTATCCACAGCTGTTTTCTTACGGTTATTCCTTTTCCTCCACCTCTCCATTATCAGATTGCGTATCTTCTTTATTGTCTTTCTCTTCCGCACTCTCATCACTATCCGCACCTTCGTCAGGATGCGAATTCTCGTCCACATAATTCATCTGCAGATCGATAAGGATGCTATCCAGTAATTTCCTCTCATCTTCCTCGAGATTTCCCGCGGTCTTCTTTTGAAGCATCGCGATCATATCGATAGTAATCCTTGCCTGTTGCAAATCTCTCTCCACTTTTCCGGTAACCGGGTTAGTTATCTTTCCCAGCTGCTGAAGAGCGAGAGTCTGAAACATCGCCAAAAGGTGGTGAAAAAGAAATCGTTCCCCGTTATTCCCCATATTGTCGTTTGATTCCAAGACTGCGCCTCCTTTCACATGGAACGACTATAGATTTATAAAAATTATTGTGTCAATGAAAATCAGGGGGTGCAAAAATGCCGGAGCAAATGTCCGGCATTGTGAAAAGCTGGTCTGTGGAGGTCGTAAATCTACCTTCGAACTGTCAATCAACGCCCCTTTCCGAGGCAAACCAGATCATTTTAGCCTTGACCTCAGAAGAGTTGTTGGAATATCCATGCTTTTGAGTGGCAACGTAATATATACTGTCACCTTCACCGAGTTCATAGACGTTCCCGTTCACATGAAAAATGATGTCGCCTTCCAGCACGAGCGCAGCTTCATCGCAACTATGCTCGTGAAGATCGATCTCCCGGTCCGTTGAAGGAGTCAACTCGATCAACCGGGCGTTGATCTTGCCCGAAGGGATGGAATTGGTCAACATCTCGATAAATCCCTCTGCCCTGCCCAGTTCCGTTTTCTCCCGGTCCTCGAGAGCAATGAACGATACGTCCTCCAATTCCTCTTTTTCAATAAAATATGCGGGGTCTTTCCCAAGTGCATCAGCAATGCGGATCAGCGCGCCGATAGTCGGAGAAGTCTTGCCTCTTTCGATCTCGGAGATATGAGTGGCCGATATCTTTGCCCTCGCCTCCACATTCTTGAGAGTAAAATGCTGGTTCTCTCTTATTTTTTTTATCCGTCTTCCGATCTCTTCCTTGGTAATCATCCTCTGCTTCCTCCGCTCATTCCTGCTTAAAGACTGTAGGGTGGCATCGTGACCCAGATGGCTCTACACTTGGCATCACCGATATTCCTCATGGCATGAGGTTTATTCGATTTGTAATGAATGCTGTCACCCTCTTTGAGGATGTGTTTCTCTTCGCCGATTATTATCTCCATCACACCCTTGGTCACCAGCGCGAACTCCTCCCCGTCGTGCGTACTCGTTTCTTCGGGACGGGCTATCCCGGGATCGAGTTCTACTTCGAGGAAAGAGATGACCGGACTCGGTAGATCCTTCGTCAACGAATGGTAAGTGGCGCCCCAGTCCACAAACTGCATCTTCTTTCTTTCGTTTTTAGTGACGACTGATATCTTCGAAACATTCTTCTTTTCCACAAAATACGCTACATCTGTTCCCATCGCCTCGGCGATCTTCGCCAGGGCACCGACGGTCGGAGAAGTCATGCCCCTCTCTATCTCGGAGACATGAGTCGCCGATACTTTTGCCTTTACTTCGATCTCCTTGAGAGTCAACCCCTTAGCCAGACGGTATTTCTTGATACGTGAACCTATTTCATTCTTGATGTCCATCTGTCCCTCCCGGCCATTATAGCAAAACCCGTATCTCTATTATTTGCAAGCGAATCCATACAATACAATCGAATGACAGATTAATATAATCAATTAAAACTGAAAATCCAGTCTTTACATCAATTCGGAAGTGAGGAATCACGCATCAGCATCCAATAATATCAGATTTTTTTCTATATCTACAAGTTTGATTACCGAATCACCGTATCTCTGATGACTATTACAGAATCAGCTCCCCGGTGAGACACAATTATCGTAACCCTCAATAAATCTGGACGTTGGAGGCCTGCTTGGCTTATATTCACGGGAAGAGAGTCCCGGGGATGGTCGCAAACACCCCCGATGGACCGTTTTTCACGAGACATGAGGTTATCGATGTTTTCTGACAACAGCAGAATCCTTGTGATCAGGTTCAGTTCCCTTGGTGATCTGGTGCTGATGCTTCCCATGCTCCGTGCTTTAAGAATGGAACATCCAACCTCCGTCATCGAAGTAGTTACAAAGGCCAGGTTCGGGGATCTTTTCAAGTCTGTGGCAGGCGTAGACAGGCTTCATCTGCTCAAAGAGGAAGATATTACGGGGCTGTCCCGAATGGTATCACTCCTTCGTCGACATAAGTATGATCTTCTGATCGATGCTCACAACGTGATCAGGAGCCGAGCCCTGTCACTCATGCTGAGAGCGGACAGGAAAATCCGCCTCAGAAAAGAACATATGAAAAAGATCCTTCTCATAAAGGGCCGACGACCGATAGCAGAAGGCTTCACCTCCCAGATCGACAGGTATCTCGAGATCACAGATTCTATCGGGGTTCCCCGCCCCAATAGCCGGACTCTCCTTGAAACATCAGAAGAGACCCGATTGACCGTCAGCGAAAAACTCGACATAAATGGGCGCGGGGACAGAGATCTTGTCGCAATCGCTCCCGGGGCCAGATGGGCGTCAAAAAGATGGCCCGAAGAATCATTCAACCAGGTCGCGAATAATCTTGCGGGAAGGGGATTCTGCGTCCTCCTCGTGGGAAACGGGGAAGAACGTGAGCTTTGCGAAAGGATCAGGAACAACAACCCACACATCATCAATCTTGCCGGAAACTTGAAGATCCACGAGACAGCGGCCGCGCTGGAGATCTCCCGATGTCTTGTCACTAACGATTCGGCACCGATGCATCTTGCAGAAGCGGTCGACACCCCGGTTGTAGCGATCTTCGGACCGACTATCAGAGAATTCGGGTTCTCGCCACACCTCCCCCACTCCATCCTCGTCGACAACGCTATGGAGTGCAGGCCATGTTCCAGAAACGGATCGGTCTCCTGCCGCTTCGGCACGCTCGAATGTCTGACGTCGATAGATAGTGAAAGGGTATTAGAATCGGTTGCGAAAATCCTGGATGATCTGCCAGGGAATATCCCCGGAGGAGAATAGATGAGACTGAGACTCTTTCTATATAATATTTTCCTCCCCGCTGCCTGGCTGATCGTAAGGCTGTTCTCGTTCTTCAACGCCAGGATCTCGAAAACAATCTCTGTGAGAAAAAGTATCCGCAAAAGGTGGCAAACGAAACTCGACAACACCGAATCACCCGAAATCACTATCTGGTTCCATGTTTCCTCTGTCGGCGAATTTCTTCAGGCTCGTCCTGTCATGGATCTTCTGGAAAAGAAATATGGAAATGCCCTGCGGATCGCAATCACATTCTATTCACCTTCCGGCCTTGAGTATTACAACAAGCATGACCGGATGAGAAAAAACCCTTCCGTCCAGTTTGTAGATTATCTTCCATTTGACACACCGGGAAATGCTCGCTTCTGCCTGGATTCTCTCAGGCCTCAGTTGATAGTCTATGTAAAATACGATATCTGGCCGAATCTTTTAGCTGCAGCCGCTTCCAGAAATATTCCACAGGTACTTATTTCAGCTTCTGTCCCTCCCCGCTCGAAGAGGTTTTCGGGCATTCCCGGCTGGTTTATGAGAACGATGTTTTCGCGTCTGACTGCTATTGCCGCCGTTTCGGATAAAGAAGCCATAAAACTGAGAGATTTTGTCGGTGCCCTGACGGATATTTCATCAACAGGGGACATACGTTTTGACCAGGTCGTCCAAAGGATCGACAACCCGTCCTCTTCGATTCCAGCGGCCATTTCCGACGACGTCAGGAAACTGATCGTAGCCGGAAGCACATGGCCTGAGGACGAGGATATCGTCATTCCGGGTTTCTCCCGTCTGACAAAGATGTTCGACGATACGGCACTTGTCATCGTCCCTCACGAACCGACTCCTGACAGAGTCTCATCGATATCCGCCAGACTGGAACAGGCTGGTCTGTCCTCCTGTCTTCTGTCGGATTTCGATGGAATCAATTGGCCCGCTATTCAGGTCCTCATAGCCGACGGACTCGGTTACCTGGCAGAACTCTATGCGGCAGGATCCATAGCCTATGTAGGTGGCGCGTGTACGACAGGCGTCCATAATATCATGGAACCGGCTGTTTCCGGACTTCCCGTCCTTTTCGGCCCCAGACATCAAAACGCGTGGGAATCAAGAGACCTGATCCGAATCGGCGCGGCGTTCGAGGTGTCGGACTCTGACGAGTTCACCACTATCATCGGCAGGATGTTGTCGGACGACTCTATTCTCTGTTCGGCCGGACAGGATGCTGAGAATTATATCAGGTCGGGAACCGGCGGCGCGCTCCGGTGCGCGGAACTGATCGAGAGGCTGATCAAAGTCCTCCCCGATTCATCAGCACCTGAATAGTGCCCTTACGCTTTTTGCTCTGAGGATAGTATATGATCATGTCAGAGAATCCGTCACTGTTCAAATCACGGCTGTTCAATTCACCGAACGCGGGAATATCTATCTTCACCGCCGGTTTTTTGGAAAACAGCCTGTCCTTGTCACCCGACACTCCCAGGTAGATCGAAAGTTCATCTTCACCGGTGCCGAAAACAAAGTCCTTCCTCTTGTCCCCGTTGAAATCCCCGTTAAGGCTTATCGCCTGAACGTCGGTCTCACCGCTGAAATCGATCTTGAACTTCACTTCCTTAGAAAAATCAGGCCTGTCCGAATAACGGTCATTCTCATTCAGAAGGAAAATATTGAAATTTATCGGGATCGATCTGGTAAGAAGAAACCTGATTATCGAAGTGATACTGATCTTGATGGATGGCAGGATCATATCCAGACGTCCATCTCCGTTGACATCTCTCAGGATAGTCGTTTCCGATGCCGATCCCTCGGATATGATCACCTGCTCCGGTTTTTTGGAATATCCGTTCTCTCCACCGTAATAAATATTTATAGCGCATCTGAAATTTGACAGCCCCTTTGATGACTGTTTGGTCACGATGGCATCGGCATATCCATCGTTGTTCAGATCGTTAACGACTGTATTTGCGTGGGCGGTCCCTTCGATTTTTTCCTGTTGAGTCCTTACATCGAACCTCACATCGACACTCGGTTCCTCCACAAAACAATTGTCCGGATTCCTGGTATAGACTATCACACGGTCTCCGCGTACAGCTATCAGATCGCGAAAACCATCTCCGTCGAAATCCAGCAACCTGGTCGCCGGAAAACGAAAACTTGCTCTCAGCCCTGTTATTTCCTCTCCCTCGGCGGCCTCCCTGCTCCCGTACATTCCAGTAGAGAGTTCCACCGCAAGCCTGGTTTCCCTCGAAAAATCACCGATGGAATCACGAGCGAAGATCGATAAGCCCTCAAATCCGAATATAGCTATCTCGTCTTTCCCATCATCATCCCAGTCTTTTACAAAATCGACGATGGGAATACTTCTCTTTGACGGAAACACCGTCAATCCCTTCGCGTCGAACAGTTTTTTCGGCTCGATATCAAAATCTTCACCGGAAAGACCGTAATACATGACCGCGCCAGGAGTCAGAAAACAGATCTCCTTCTTTGAGTCACCCGTAAGTTCACCTGTGTCTACTATTACAGCAAGAGTATCGATCTCCCATGACTGGTCCGCGGCGGTAGAAAACCCACCGTTCTCTTTCTGCCAGAAAATAGAGATCCACCTCGTCTCGTCAGGTTCCAGTCCCTTTCGATGGACGGCCAGGATATCCTTCAATCCGTCCCCGTCCAGATCCTGCGTACGAATGTGAAGTAACTTGTCCGCCACGCTCAGCGTAGAGATACTGAACGGTCGATCTTCATCTCCTGACACATTCAGAGTTAAAAGAATACTCGCGAGGCAAAGAAAACCCGCGGTTATCATTCCTCTCCCTATTTTTCTTTTCACGCGACACTTTGACATAGCAGCTCCTCGAAAACAGACTAAAACGTGATTTCCTTTTTCTTCAGGACAACAATAGTTCCCGCCATCGATAGCCCCATCCAAATACCTGCACAGACAAGCGTCCTCAGAATAAGAGAATTCCACCCAAGCGCCAGGGGCAATCCTTTTGACATAAGTGTCATCTGTTCGAATGGCATGGACAGGCAGGTCGTCAGGAGAAAGGGGTTAACAACGGGGAATATCGATATCATCGTCATCACAAGTGACATACCGATAACCATCGCAATAGCTCCACCCGGCCTGTTAAAGATCGCTGCGACAAAAGCCGAGACAGTTATAGTGGATAGCAGTGACCACCAGGTCAGAAAAGACACCAGGACGAACCGGAGCCCGAGACTTGAAGCAGAATGGACCAGATAATCCTTTTCCATCAGGTCGATATACCCCGCTTTCACCCACCCGAGCAATGTGATCACCGTGACCGCCAGAACAAAATGCGCGGTCACAGCGGCCATGACTGAGAGGATCTTTCCGAAATACCAACTTTCCCTTCCAACCGGCCTGACCCACACGGATTTTACCGTACCCATGGCGAATTCACCCGATATCCTGAAACAGGTCATCATAACGGCAAGAAAACTCACCAAGTTCACTATCCATCCTATCGACGACGACGCGAGATAGAATCCACTCGATACACCGATCCAGTCGCGGCTCGCGGCAAAATCGATGGAGAAGAACAACAGGATGGAGATCAGAATCGTCAGAACAGGCATGATATACAAAGATTTCCTTTTTTTCGTCTTCATCCACTCGGCCGCGAACACTCTACTGACGTCACTCCTCATTCTTACCCTCCCCGGTAAGCCGGAAGAAAATCTCTTCGAGAGTCTCACGGTTTTCCATGACCTGTCTTACTTCTATCCCTGCCTCTACGAGCAGGGTGTTGATTGTGGCAGCAGGCATTCCAGGCGATAACACACTCAACCGATCCCTGCCGGTCCTGTCCACACTTTCGATCCCTTCGATATTTCCGAGTATGGAAGCGGCCTTCAGGGAGTCACCACAGATTATATTTACTACAGCTTTCGGTCTCGACAACTCCTCCGTATCTCCCGATGCTACTATCTCTCCTTCGTTGATGATCGTCACATGATCACAGATCTGGTCCACTTCGTCCATCCTGTGCGATGACAGCATGATCACCCTGTCGCTGTCCCCGGCAAGCTGGGGAAGCAGACGCCTGATATCAGCAATACCGGCCGGATCGAGGCCGTTCGTCGGCTCGTCCAGTATCATCAGCTTTGGATCTCCTAGAAGACACGAAGCGATCCCGAGCCGTCTCTTCATCCCCCATGAATATTCACCGGTTTTCCGGTCGAGCGCACGGGCAAGGCCGACCATGTCCAGGAGGCTGTCGATTTCTTTCCCAGAATCAAGACCAGTCCATTTCGCGAAAACCTCAAGATTTTCCTTGCCGGTAAGATATGGGTAGAATGCAGGTGAATCGAACAATATTCCCAGGTTGCTCAGCGCCTCTCTCTTTTCCGTCCTTATATCACTGCCGCAGATACTGACAGTTCCAGCGGACGCGCTGATCAATCCGGAGATGATTTTGAAAGTAGTAGTCTTTCCCGCCCCGTTAGGCCCGAGAAACCCGTATACTCCCGGACGTTCAAGCTGAAGATCAATACCCTTCAGTGCATGTACCTTCCCGAAATCCTTCTTCAGACCCTGAACTGATAGAACAACGTCTCTATCCCTGCTCATATCAAAACGACCTCCGCATTCTTAGAATAAACCTCGGATCGAATTCTTCAGCATCAAGATCCTGGGCCATATAAAATCCCAGGAAAGGAAGAAATGACTCGCCCGAAAAACCTATTCCCGCAGTCTTCTTCCAGTTGTCGAAAGGTTCATCCAGAAACCCGAAAGGTGATTCGACATTTTCCGCTCTAGTCACGAGACCTATGTCCGAAAACAGTAAAAGGTCCCACCTGCTGTATATCCATCTGAATACTGGCAGATCTGGTAGAGACTTTCTCAGCTCGACGCTCAGCAGGGCCATCCGGTCACCTCTGCCCTCCGGAAAAGGAACATCCGAAGCACCTCTGACACCGGCATACCCATTGAGTGACCGCGACAATTGTAAGGGTAACTCTGAAAATGAAGAAAAGATCTTTGTTCTCAGATCAAACTTCATTCTCCACGGCAGGTAATTATACCTTCGAACATCTATATCAAACGCCGTATATGAAAAATCCCCCGGACCGTCCGCTATCCCCTTCTCGACCCACAGGTCGAGCAGCCAGGCATTCTCTCTCCAGGCTTCCTCGCCTCTCGTGTCAACAGTCAGCCTGGTGGAGATTGCCAGCCGGGTCCCGTCATCTATGGATGGATTCTCTCTGTATTTATCCCTCGGGAAAAGGATCGAAGAAATCGCGTGCGCTTCAAGAGATATGTCCTTCTGAAATGAGAGTCTCGTTTCCAGGGTCATCTTCTTTTCCGAACTTACTCTGACACCGATCTCGCCCCCCTGCTTTTCCCAGTAATCAAGAAAATCGTCTCCGGTCATCAAAGCGAAGAAGCTGTTTTCGATACCTGACAACATCCAGTCGTCGTTCGTGAAAGTCCTCTTGTACCCATGAAGAAGAAGTTCCACACTGCACCCGCGCAGCGGAACCGAGAACTCGGCATCGAAACCGATAAACCCCGTACTCTTCTCCATCAGTGAAGGGCTGATCCATGCCTGTCCCTTCACATACGGATCCTTGTGAAGATCGTTCTCCCTCTTGATGCCGAATCCTATCGGCGTATAGTCCGTTCTTCCCGTCTTGTCTCCACCCAGGGCGAATTTCGTCTTTACCGCCTTGGGATCATCATAATCGGTGAAAAGGATTATTCCCTCTTCCTCGAATTTTTGCGCGTCGAGTCTACACTCGCAATCGTATCGTGTGATCCGTCCGGCTATATTTGCGGCATGGGAAAGAAAATCACCACTGTTTACCAGAGTGACTTCTCCTTCTATCCTCGAAGCTCCAGTCATGATGAGTCGGCCCTGAATGACCCAGACATCCCCCGACAGGACGGCGCCATCCTGAATATCCAGAGACCCCGAGATAACGACGACAGGCCCGACAATCGAATCTCCAGAGGACAACATATATCCGCCATAGAAGAACCGCGCGTCCTGCAGATCGAGGGCGGATGTCAACCTCTCATGAGAGATCTTTTCGATGTCAGCTTCTTCAGCCTGAAGTCCAGTGCTACAGACCAGCAAAACCGATAATAAAACCGTAAGAAAAATCCTTCTGTAAGACAATAGACCTTCAATCCTTGTGGCTGTATATATCCTGTTTACTATCTTCCATCTGTCGATATATATTCTATACGCTCCCACCAGATCTTTTGTTCCCCCCAGCGTGAAGTATTCTATTCGCATGACGGGCAGGTTTGCAACAGAATTGAATCTCTGGAATCAATTATTCTGATGATCCCGCCGCATCTTTCCCGGATCTATGCCGGCCTGGTCCTGATCGTTATCCACTCATACAGTACAGGCAATACAATAAGTGTCAGGAATGTAGATGATATCAGCCCACCTATGACCACGATCGCCAGGGGCCGCTGCACTTCCGACCCCGTACCTGAAGAAAGGACAAGAGGCAGCAGACCAAGAGCGGTAGTCACCGTAGTCATAAGTACCGGCCTGAATTTCGATAGACTCCCTGCTATCACAGTCTCCCTCAACCCGAGTCCCTTGTTCTTCAAATGACCGAACCTCGATATAAGAACAAGGCCATCGGTCAAAGCGATACCAAATAGCGCTATAAAGCCTATTGAAGATGGTATGCTCACATTTTCACCTGCCAGGGCCAGCGCAAACACGCCACCTACCAGGGCCAGTGGAATATTGAGCATGATCAGCAATACATCCTTGAATGAATTGAACAATCCATAAAGCATTATGAGTACAAAAAGTAACGTTATCGGCATAATGATCGCCAGTCTCCTGTCGGCGGCTTCCTGAAGTTCGAACTGCCCCCCCCAGGCCAGTCTATATCCAGGTGGCAGATCTACCGAATCGGCTACTACTCTCTGGGCCTCCCGTACAAAACCGCCGTTATCCCTGCCTCTCACATTGCACTGTACCGATATATAGCGCCTCGTATCTTCCCGGCTTATCTGTCTCAGGCCGGTGACCGTCTCTATCCTGGCAAGTTCCGATACCGGCACATTGAAGCCCTCCGGCGTTCGGATCAACATGCCGGCTATCGATGTGTGGTCCTGGCGAAAATCCTCGTCAAACCTGACTGTTAAATCGAAGGCTCTGTCTCCCTCAAATACCTGCCCGACTTCGATTCCGGCAATCGAGTTCCTGATTATGTTCTGTATCACATATCCGTTGAGGCCGTACCTGGCCACCTGCTCGTCATCGATGGTGATCTGCAACTGGGTCTGACCATCGACCTGCTCGGTCCTTATATCTGAAGCTCCACTGATATCTGAAAGAAGCGAATTTATCTCATCCGCTTTTTCTTTCAACAAAGCCATATCATGCCCGAAAATCCTGGCAACTACGGTTGTCCCCGCTCCTCCTACCAGTCCATCGATCTCATGTTTGACAGGCTGAGAAAAACTGAACGACACCCCGGGAAATCCGGCAACCTTTTCATCGATCAGTCCGACCAGCTCTTCCTGCGATCCCACATCTTTCCATTTGTTACCGGGCTTGAGATTGACTGTTATACAGGCATAATTTGTGTGATGCATGTGAGGTCCTACTTCACCGTACCCTATATCCGCGATTACAGATTCGATCGCATCGAATTCACCTAACAGTTGTGTGATCTCTCTGGTCGTCACCGTTATTTCATCAAGAGAGATATTCGGATTCATGTAGGCCAGCACCTGGATAGTCCCTTCCTGCAATGTCGGGACAAACTCCCGCCCAAGTCGTTTAAACAAAAATCCACCCGTTAATACCAGCAGGACCATCCCCGAAATGACCGCGGTTCTTCGTCGCAGAAAAAATTGCAGGACAGACCTGTAATGATTCAGCATTACCGACTCCGACATCCTGCCCCTTCCAGCTCTATTCCCTTTCCTGTTCAGAAGCCGATAAAAAACCGGGGCGATCACCAGGGCATATATCAGGGCACCTGCCATAGTCACCGATATCGCTGAGGCAAGAGGCCGGAACATCTTTCCTTCGATCTCTCCCAGTGTAAAAACGGGTATGAATACGATAATAATTATCACAGTGGCAAAAAAGATCGGCCGTCCGACTTCCCCTGCGGCTGAAAGGATCTTTTCTGTCGGAGTAGCCTTATCGGTCGGGTCATCGAATGTCGTCTGGATCTTCTCCACCATGATAATGGTGGCATCCACGATCATACCAAGGGCTATCGCCACACCCCCAAATGAGATCAGGTCGCCGGGGATACCACTCCTGTACATGATTATAAACGCGAAAAGAGTGGAGAATGGCAGAGAGCAGAGGACTATGAGGGCGTTTCGAAGATCACCGAGAAACAGGAACGAAACGAAACACACCAGAATGAGTCCCAGGATGAGGGCTGTCCTTACCGTACTTATACTGTTCCTGACTAATGAAGATTGATCATAAAATGTGACGATCTCGACCCCGTCAGGCAGTGTGCTGTTGATTTCCTCTATTCTTTTCTTCAGTCTCTCGATCACTTCAAACGAATTGGCACCATGGGTCTTATAGACGCTTCCCGTCACGACCTCCTCGACACCGTCAAGGATCGCGACACCACGCCTGAACGCGTTCCCATATTCGACTCTGGCCACATCACCGATGGAAACAGGTGTCCCTTCGATTGAGCGTATGACGATCCTTTCTATGTCCTCTATACTGTCGATGAGCCCGAGGGTCCTGACTACCAGTTCCTCCTGCCCACGCTCGAGTATCCCGGCTCCAAGATTCAAGTTGTTCATTCGGGTGGCATCGATCAGGTCGTCCAGAGTCAGATCGAACTGCTGGAGTCTGCCGGGATCTACTCTTATCTGGTATTGCCGTACATGCCCTCCCTGGCTTATTACTTTCGCTATTCCGGATTGAGTCTGAATTTCCCTTTTCACGATCCAGTCCTGGATTGTACGAAGCTCGGTGATATCGTGGCCATCACCCTTCAGATAGTAGGCCAGGATCTTCCCCATTCCGCTGGCGATAGATCCCATTTCCAGCCCATGAGGCATACTCATGATCTCAGGAATATTCTCTTCCGCCTCCCCTATCCTCTCCGATACAAGCTGACGAGCGAGATATATGTCCACCTCATCTTCGAAATAAATGTTTACCGTAGAAAGGCCCAGGGAGGATATCGACCTGACCTTCTTCACCCCGGGGATGCCTCTCATCGCGACTTCCACCGGCCTTGTCACGAACCGTTCCACTTCCTCGGCAGCCATTCCTTCAAGTTCTGCAAAGACCTGGACAAGGTTCGGACTGATGTCGGGAAACGCGTCAATGGATAGACGCGGCAGTGAATACAACCCTAATCCGCAGATGCCGACAAATCCGAGGACGACCATCCACCTGTATTTCAGCGCGTATTGGATAATTTTTTTAATCATTCTGTTGACTCCATCTACCTAGTGAGCGTGTCCGTGTCCACTACAGGAAGCATCGGGCGATTTCTCCAGTTCAGCCTTGATACGAAATGAGTTTGTGATGGCTATGACTTCGCCAGGGGATAGTCCTGAAACAATCTCTACCTTGTCGTCATTCATTCTTCCGACTGTGACTGTTCTCAGAGAAAAACCATCACCGTCCCATACGAATACGACCGACCCGTCATCCACATATTGTATTGCTGATCCGGGTGCAACCAGCTCCGCGGCAACATTATCAATTACTATGTCGGCGGAGATGAATGTACCTGGCCTGAGCCTGCCATCCCTGTTCCCCAGAACGACTCTCGCAAGTGCGGTCCTTGTTTTACGGTCCATGACAGGATCGATATGGCTTATCCGACCACTGGTGCCCAGCATCCCGTCTTTTGCGGATATGATCACTTCCTGTCCTACTGACAGGGACCCCATGTCGGACTGATACAACCTGAGATCGGCCCACACGCTATCCAGATCGGAAAAAAGAAATATTTCATCATCGTCCGCTACGGACTCCCCCTCGGCCAGATGTTTTCTTATCACGGTACCATCGAATGGAGCCCTGATCTCGTATAACGCGAAGTGTTCGATACTCGAGGAATCCAGGGCATCCAGCATCAAACGGTCAAATCCGAGAGCAAACAACTTCCTCTCCGAACTGTTCCTGCCGATCTCAGCTTCTACCAACCCGTTCTTCGCCGACAGGAATTCAGATTTTGAGGATATACCTTCCTTGAACAACTTATCCTCCCGTTCGAAAATGGACCCAGCCAACCTCCACTCCTCTACAGAGGTAAGATATGCAGCTTTATAGTCCGCGAGTTCCCGGCTCTCTATGACGGCAAGGATCTCCCCCGCCTTCACCCTGTCTCCCAGGTCGACTTCGACTTTCCTCACGATCCCGGCGACCCTTGGAACGATTTGAGCGGTTCGATCCGCGTTCAATACAAGTTCGCCTCTGACACGATGCCGAAGATCAAACATTCCCCGTCCAGTTTTCGCAACAGCGATTCCGTATCTGACCATATCTTCTTCTGTCATATGCACCAGGCCCTCGGCAATGGACTCATGATCATGATCGACCGGCAAGTCTCCGGCAGTATGTTCATGACCGTGATCCGCATCGTCCTCTTTCAATGAGTGTTCATGATCATGACCTGAATGATCTTCATCCGTGGAGTGTTCATGGTCATGATCACCGGAACCCACCGGTGATTGACTATCACCTGCGCGCGGCACCGATCTCATTGACGCTACCACTACGAACAGAATGACGAATATCGCTAAAATAACTACCTTCCAGTATCTCATCATTTCCTCCTGCCATCATCGAGTCCCTCTTTAGCGACAGGACTTCCTGTCATACGCTCGATCTCCGCCCCGGCCGAATGATACCGGACAAGTGCATCGATATACTGCGTCCTTACTTCGAACAGCATCCTTTGAGAATCGAGGACATTCAGATAATCACTCTTACCATTTTCATAGCTTTTTATTGATGCCTCGAATACAGCCTCCGCGCTACCGAGGATATTCTTCTTCAGTTGCGTAGCTTCGATATAGGCCGATGAAAACAAGCTGTATTCCTCGAACAGATCCATATTGACTCTCGAATGGACTTCTCTCAAGCTCTCGGAGGCGCCGGCAAGCTCATATCCCGCACGGAGCCTTGCTCCCTGGTTGCGGTTGCGCAAGGGCAGAGGTATCGACACCCCGAACATCAGTAGTTTCTCCCCCGATTCATTATACTTTTTGATTCCGCCGTTGAGAGTAATGTCAGGGATCGCCAGGGCATTCTCCAGGTCGAGGGCCGCTTTCTTTCGCTCTACATCCAGTTCCCCCTGCCTTATCCCGTAATGATCTTTGAGCATGTCCTTAAACACTTCATACGAAGGAACAGGAACCGTCGAATCGAGACACCCCAGAGCGATATCGAATCCAGGTCGCTCATCCCCCCATGTCGAAGATAATCTTCTGCGGGACTCTTCGAGTCTTCTGTTGCAGACATCATGCTGTATCTTCATCCTCGATAGAATGACACCCGCTTTCTTCTCTTCGAGTACTGCGTCTTTTCCTGTTTCAACTCTTCTTTCAACCGATCGCAAAAGCTGCTCAGATATATTAAGAAGATCTTCAGCTATTGCCATTTTCTCCTGCGCCGCGACTACCTCGATAAACGCTTGCGTGACTTCGGTAAACAGACCCAGTCTGACTTCCTCGTAATCCCAACCTGCGGATTGCTGTTCCAGAGAGGCGAGCCTTACTCGTTTACTCTTCTTTCCTCCGAGTTCGATGATCTTGCTAAGACGAAAAGAGAATTCCGACCCCTGAAAACCACTCATCTCACCGGGACCTCCCGCATTCTCGACTTCGACTTCGAGCTCTGGATCAGGAGTGAGACCCGCCTGGATCAATTCTGCCTCACGCGCTCTCACATTCCAGGAAAATGCTCTCAAACGGGGGTTATGCATCAAAGCGAGTGCCAGACATTGAGAAAGACTGATCTCTCTCAGATCGATTGACGGTGCCGCATACTCTCCGATATCTCCAGTTTCAGCGACCGGATGATAGGTATCGTATTCGCTTCCCAGTTGTGCCGGTTCCGGCAGGACCATACTTTCTCCCGCTTTCCTACACCCCCCCCCGGCAACAGCCAATAGCAGCAGGATAACGATCATTGATTTTTTCGACATAAACTTTTCCTCAGTTCAGCATCAAAGGAGGGTACACCCAGCCTGATACTATTGCTGAAAGTTGAATTGATAATGATTTCTAATAAACTCGATCAGCGGGAGATCATGTCAACATGATCACGGTACGAAGAGAGATCAGAATCGATCTCGTGGACTCAATAGACTTACCGATAAAACAGTCTGCTGATGAAATAGTATCCTGTGGATACGATTCAACAGGAACGGAATCGAGGGAAAAATATCCCGGCCAGCCTCCGTCCGGAAGAGAATAATCACGTTTCTGATGTTCGTGTCTGCCGGGTATGGCCTGCTCACAGCTCTGACTATGATCTGTGTGTTGAGAATGATGGATTCCATCGGTTTCAATCGGGTGACAGGAATGTCCTGCTTCATCCGCCGGATGACATCCTTCCGATAGTCCCGGTGATTCAACGCAGAATATTCCACCTTTCAGGCAGAACCCGATATCAGACAGGGAGAACACAACAAAGATGCTCAGAACGAGAATCGCGCTGTTTCTCTTTATGTTGCCGGCATTCATGAACACTCAGACGCCTCTTTCACTGCTCGGGGCTTGAATCCAACTCTGACCCTGTAGGAAGTATACAACCTTTCAATAGTAAGATTCCAATTAATTCAGGGACCGGCAATTTTCCGGGAAGCCCATAATCAAAAATCTATCTCAACAAGACCATTTTCCTTGTCTGGATCTGATCTCCAGCACACATCCTGCAGAAATAGACACCGGAAGCAGACATACTACCGGTCATATCCCTTCCGTCCCATACAATTTCCCGTCGTCCAGCCTCAAAGACTCTATCTGCCAGATCCCTCACCAGCTGTCCGTTGACATTAAACACCGATATCTTAACATTCGATTTGAATGGAACGTCGAATCTTATTGTAGTTAAAGGATTAAACGGATTGGGCACATTCTGGCGAAGCATGAATCCAGCAATATCAGGAATTGTCGATGTCACGGAACTCGTGGTAAAATCTTCCGATTCATCGTACATGGCCAACCCCGCAAGGTCCCTCGCTATTACCATTATTCTCGAAGCAGTCGAGGCACTGTCAGGCACTGTCCATTCGAATGATCCATCATTCGGTTCCCCCAGGGCCACAGTATCCGGATAAGTGACGCCAGCGTCGAAAGAACGGATGATATCGATCGATGTCACTCCGACATTATCAGAAGCCGTCCAGCTTATCGCACAAAGATCATCAGCTTCGAGTTCTTCCCCACCGATCGGATAAGCCAAAACCACAGACGGTTGTTCCAGGTCGGGCCAGGTGTCGATGAGCCACTCGAGAGATCTGGCCATCAGCGTGTCTCTCGTCGAACTTGTATTGACAGCTTCCAGACCGAAGGCGAAATAGACCATCTTGTGTATGCCCGCGTATCTGAGTCCCGCTTCGGTTCCGGCAGAGTACTCGAGGATAGCCGAGGCGCCCGTTCGCGGTTCTATCTCACTTGGCCAATCCTGATTGCCACTTCCGTCACCCTCGCCGATCCCAAATGACAGACCATCACCGATCGGATCACCCGATATTCCTGTCAAAGTCCTGAACCCGGAATCATCCTCTATATAATCGGCGTGCATGTAGGCGTTGTAGAAATCGATCTCGCTGGCATAACCTTCATGGTTCAACTGCCAACCGACATCCTGTCCTGACATCAACATCCTGCCACCAAGCTCCAGATAACTGGAGATCGTACTCCTGTTTTCGGCCTCGATATCCCCTGAAATACCAGTCATCCATACTACAGCCGAATATCTGTTCAGAAGCGAGACAGAGGGATAACCGAGATCATCCTCACTCCACTTATCAAACAGGTACCCGTTATTCAACAGAGCTGTACTGAAATAATCATCGTAATGGGATCCTGCATCATCATCGACAAGCAAAATCGGGATATCCCCGATCATGACCCCAAAAGTATCAGAGCCGGTGTAACTTCCTCCATCGGCAGATACATCGATCTGAAATTCTACTATTGTACCGGGGGCCGCGAATTCACTGATAGCGAACTGAAAATCTGTAATCCCCGCATACTGATCGCCGGGCTGGAAATCGGGATAAACAGCCGTGGGTTGCAGGATGTCCACAAGGCCATCCTGACTCTGCAAGGTTGCCGAGACTCCAGTCCTGGAAGAAGAAACCGGTTCGCAGAACAGAGTCACTTCCAGAAAAACAGTCTCACCAGGATCGGGCCTGCCATCCCCATCTCCCGATACGTCATCTATCTCCATCCCATGATACGCCAGCCTGTCACCGGAGTTATACGCGATTCTCTGGGTCGCGTATCCGACCCTGCACGATCCGTACTTGATCCAGAAATAACCGTCCAGTCCCCAGCCGGTCCCCCAGCTGTTTTTTATCAGCCAGGCGCCTTCTCCCCCGCACATCATATCGTCCCATCCGACTATCACCACAGCATGGTTTATCTGCTCTTCGTCCGCATGTTCATAACAGCCACCTATATAATCACTGAAATCATCGTATACCGTGAAAGTAGTCGCTACAGGAGAAATCATGACCGCCTGCTTGATAGATTCTACATCATTCGGTATATCGTACCATTCTCCCGCGGATGCCACCTTGGTACAAAGATCATCCGTACAGGGCACATCGTCATCCGCCTGGTACGGCATGCAGGTCTCCAGAACAGCCCCGTACTGGTTGATGTATTCCCATGCCCATGAATACCATCCTCCACTACAGCCGACCCCCTGTGTTCTGCATGAAAGTACCTGCTGCTCCGAGAGATCGTACTCGATCCCCTCGTTCTGCAGGATGACGGCCTCAAGAGCTCCAAAAGCAGCGAAGTCCCAACAACTGCCACACCCTCCCTGATTTTTTACTGAAGACACCATCCCGTAATCACGCCAGTCCCAGGTCGATGGCGAAACACCAAGAAACGGTCTGCCATCAACTGAAACAGGTCGGGAATCTATTTTTCTTTTGAGCTCTGCCGGCACTTTCGCCTTGCACATTGAAAGGAATTCCTCCGAGGAAAGTTCCGAGAGAGAAGTCTTTCCCGCTATCCATCCATACCCGTTCTGATCTATTCGCCGCTGGACCTCCTCAATAGAGACCGTTCGATCGGCACGAGCATCTGAAAACAGAGCTGAAAATAAAAATATCGCCGCCAGAAAAACGACGACTGTTGTCAGAATTGATTTTCTCGTCATCGTGACACTCCTTTATTACAACGTCTTACTTGTTGTAATATAGCACGTTACGGGCTACTACGTCAAGGAAGTATGTGGCTGAACGGCAGGCAGATGAATCGATTTTGCAGTTCAGTGGTTCGTATTTCCGGTCTTTTCCAGTATCCATGAGCTGATATAGTCGAGTACTTCAGGAGAGAACGTCTCGGCTATGGAGGCATATTCAGAAGGTGATCCGCTGTCACAATGCTGGAAAAGATGATTGAGTCCCGGAAACACTTCCAGTTGGAAGTCGGGATTACCGCCGGCTTCGAGAGCTTTCCTGACCGCACTGACATTCTTTCCCTGTATCTTATCCAATTCTACCTCCGCGGATCAGGATCACAACTACACCTTATACACAGAAAGTGTCACATTCATTCATGCTCACCATGATCCGACCGGACAAGGCCGATCAGCAGTTTTCCAATCCTGGTATTTTCGTAAATTCCTGAAAATTTTTCCGCTGAAGGACCATCAGCTAAAAGAGGGACCATCGAAGCAGTATGATGTCCAGTAGTCCATCCCCACTCGGTAACGCTGCTGTCCGCGACACTCCCATCATGCACGGCAAACCCTCCGGTCTCATGGTCGGACGTTACTATTACAAGCGTTTCTCCATCAGCCATGGAAAAATCCAGCGCGACTCCGACTGCGTCATCGAAATCCTTCATCTCAAGCATCATACCGTGAAAATCATGATCGTGTGCTTCCCAGTCTATCTGAGAACCTTCGACCATCAAAAAAAATCTTTTTCCGTCGGATGAAAGAATTTTTATAGCTTTCTTCGTCATCTCGGAAAGTGATATCTCCCGTCCGGGGAGACACTCGGGGTGTTTCAGAGAAATGAAGGCCGCTGCCGACCCGGAATCCGGCAATTGCAGAAGTTCCTCAGGGGACATGACCACGTTCATTCTCGCCAACAGAATACTCAATGGATCGCATCCATCGGTTCTTTTGCTGGCTGGATCGCTGGATGGAAGAAACCAGGCCAGGCCACCCCCAAAAATCAGGTCCACTCCACTTTCTGCCATCTGCAATGCGATGTCGCAGCACATACTCCTTGAACTGACATGTGATACGAATACCGCCGGAGTAGCATGTGTGATGGCGCAGGTAACGACGAGTCCTGTCGACCATCCCTCCATCTCGGCATACTCCAGGACCGTCTTCAGAGGATTACCATCACAATCCACCGAAATAGCGCCGTTGTAAGTCTTCTCTCCCGTAGCTATAGCCGTACCAGAGGCCGCCGAATCAGTGACATAGCATCCTAACGGAATAGTCGACTGCAGACCGACTACTTTCATCCTCTCCATCTTCAATGAACCCAGGATGGTCCTCGCTGCTGTGATGTGGGGAATACCCATACCATCTCCGATGAACAGTATTATGTTGTCTGGCAACTTCCGTTCCCCGGATAGCGTTTCCCCAGGCAACAAAATAACCGGGACCAGCAGCAACACAACGACTATCATAAAGCTCGCCTTCAAAGATCTGGTTGATTCCTGCATAAACCCTCTCATCTGATTCATCTCCTCATGAAGAATGATCGTGGACTATCTTCCATCCGCCAATCTTCCTTCTGATCATAAGGGTAAATAACCCCTCCCTGTCACCGTCTTCTAGGGCGACATGCCAGTTCCCGCGGACAAAAGCGGAATCACCTGATAACAACTCTACACGCAGGCCGGAGAACTTCAACTCCCCCCTCTGATCGTCGAAATACTTATCATCATACATCGATCTTACGGTACTCCAGCCCATCAGCATCTTTTTGCCGGAGTGAAAACTTAATGAATCACTTTTCCAATATCCGCTCATATACCCAGCGATGTTTCCGCTGTTCCAGCTCTTTACCTGATAGTCGAGCATCTCCAGTATCTCAGAGACCGCATCCTGTCCGGTGACGGCCCCCGGAGCAGAGACAAAAAGAAACAACACAGACACAAGAATTATGATCTTCAATTTTTTCTACCTCCCTCTTCACTATAGGGAAAGGCCCCTGAACGGACGAGCCTGGCTTTGTCCCCACTGAAATCCACAATCGTCGAAGGTCCGGTCCGAGACCTGCCTCTCGCGGAAATATAAAACCCGAGTCCCGGAAAAGTCCGACGTATGTCAGCTATCCTCTTCATGGGAAGCATTCCACTCCTGTTTGCACTGGTGGAGACAAGGGGAGAACCGACAGCCGATATTATACTACGCAATTCATCGGCAGCAGGTATCCTGACCGCGACTATCATGTCAGGTCTGAGAACAGGTAGTATCTTATCAGACGCGGGAAGTAAGGCCGTCAATCTTGCCGGCCAGATGCGGCTCAACATCCTTCTCGAATCACCGGGCCAGTGCGAGACATATCTGTCGACCATCTCAACATTCGACATCAGAAGAATCAATCCAGCTTCTTTATTCCTGCCCTTGACCCTTATGATCTTCTCCACAGCATCGATATTAAGGGCCTTGCAATGCAACCCGTAGATAGTGTCAGTAGGAAGTACACCCACTCCACCCGACTCGATCATCGATACGATGTTTTCGATTTTCTTGAGTGTATAATACCCGCTCAGGTCTGTTTCCATGAATCGCGCAGTCTTCCTATAGCCTGCTTTATGGATTCGTCATTTATCGCCAGGATCTCCGCCGCGAGGACTGCGGCATTCTTTGCTCCCGCCCTGCCGACTGCTACCGTTGCGACAGGTATTCCCGGAGGCATCTGGACTATAGAGAGGAGTGCGTCCATTCCGTCCGGCAGGCCACTGGGAATAGGGACGCCGATTACAGGAAGCGAAGTAACAGAAGCGACAAATCCCGGCAAAGCCGCAGCCATACCGGCTCCAGCGATGAAGACCCGTGCACCCCTGCTTTTTGCCTCCAGAATATAATCTCTTGTCGCGTCCGGCATCCTGTGCGCGGACGATACTTTCAGTTCACCTTTCACGCCGAGTTTTTCCAACTGCTGCATGCAGGCTTCCATGACCTCTCTGTCAGACTCACTTCCCATGAGAACAGCTACCTGCAATCCATCTTTCAATTCGTACTCCTTTCAATTCGTATAGTCACGCCGTTTATTCTGTCAGGACTCAAGACCTTTATGTCCGATATCCTTTCTATGGAAATGCCCCTCGAATTCAATTGAATCGACTCCCCTGTACGCTTTATCCAGTGCTTCCCGGAGTGTCCGCGCAACAGCCGTTACGCCCAGGACCCTTCCCCCATTCGTTACCAGTTTATTGTCCTTGATAGCGGTCCCCGCGTGAAACACGATGGAACCCTGGTCATCCGCATCCTCCAGCCCGGATATTGCAAATCCCTTTTCATACGCCCCGGGGTATCCACCTGACGCCATCACTATACATACACAGGCATCTTCGCTGTTTTCAAAATCGACACTCTCGAGATTTTTGTTGGTAGCCTCATAGAGTATCTCAAACAGGTCTCCCTTGAAGAGCGGGAGTATTACCTGTGTCTCCGGATCACCGAATCTACAATTATACTCCAGGACTTTTGGCCCATCACTTGTGATGATGAGGCCGAAATAAATAACACCCGCGCCAGTCACCTCTTCAGCCTGGATACCGTTCAGTGTCGGCTCGATGATCTCGATCCTGATCTTCTCACTCAGATCATGATCAAGTAATGGGACAGGCGCATAGGCGCCCATTCCCCCTGTATTGGGGCCCTCATCGTTCTCGAAAGCCCTCTTGTGATCCTGTGATGGGACAAAAAGCCGGTAATCCTTTCCATCGAAGATCGCCAGGATAGATAATTCTGGCCCATCGAGATATTCCTCGATCACAACCCGGGCTCCTGCCTCACCGAAAGCTTTTTCTTTCATCATACTATCAATAGCTTTCCTGGCCTCTTCCCGCGTCTCGCAAATGATTACACCCTTCCCTGCGGCAAGACCATCAGCTTTGACCACATATGGAGGCGAACCGATATCCAGCGCTTTCTGAGCCGAGGAATAATCGTCGAATGCGGCAAAATCTCCTGTCGGAATCTTGTATTTTCTCATAAATTCCTTCGCCCAGACCTTGCTTCCTTCCAGAAGTGCTCCACGCGAATCAAATCCGAATATCCTCAAGCCGTTCTCGTTGAAAAGATCTACGATCCCCGACACAAGAGGCGCTTCAGGCCCGATTACGGTGAGATCGATCTTTTTCTCGAGCGCAAAGGTGAGCAGGGCTTTTCTGTCTTCAGCGGCAATATCGACACATTCGGCCAGCTCGGCGATCCCGGCATTACCGGGAGCGGCGAATATCTTGTCGACTTTTTTAGATTGCGCGAGCTTCCATACAAGCGTATGCTCTCTTCCTCCCCCTCCGACAATAAGGACTTTCATCTCTCAGCATTCTCCTTATTCAAACAATAGACTATTGATTCACTGCCATCTGCAGGACAAATTAACATAGACCGGTGTCTTCTGCAAAGTCATAATTCCTGTCTGTCGTATCCTCATATCGCATCAATACGAAAGAATCCACATTTAGCGCAAATACTGTGCGGGTCCTGTTATCAGGATTACAACCTGTCATCCGACCATTGTAGTATAATATTGTCATTGACCTGTGTCCCGGAACCGGTATTCTGGGAAATCGGCGAAACTTTTACAAGTGAGGAGACGCAATGCCTCCCTCGTTCAGCAAGGCTATTACAAGACCCCCCTGTGAAGAATTCCGTAATGGATTGACCAGCGCCGAATGGGGACCTCCCGACCTGGAACTCGCTCTTACCCAGCATTTCGCCTACAAAAAAGCTCTTTTCGATCTGGACCTGGAAGTACACGATCTTGATCCAGATAGCGATCACCCCGATTCGACATTTGTCGAAGACACAGCGGTCGTGACCCCTGAAGTGGCGGTGATCATGCGTCCCGGTGCGGATTCAAGACTCCAGGAAGCAGAAAATATTTCTCCTGTTCTTGAAAGATTCAGACCTGTAGAACGAATCATTCCTGATGGACGTATAGATGGTGGCGACGTCCTTCAGGCAGATGACATCTTCTATATCGGCCTTTCTGACAGGACCGATGTTGAAGGTGCATCACAATTATCGAGTATTCTCGAGACTCATGGATACCATTGCCATACCGTCAGAATCGAGGGTTGCCTTCATCTCAAATCGGCTGTCAATTATCTTGGTAATGATATTATGATAGTAGATGAAAGATACGGGAATCTTCCATTTCTGGATAAATACAGACTTGTCATCGTCCCCTGTGGAGAATCCTACGCAGCAAACTCCCTTCTCGTAAACGGTATCGTTCTGGTCCCCACGGGCTTTCCAGAAACATCAGAAAACATCGAAAAGGCGGGACTCGACATCCTGATGCTCGAAATGTCTGAGTTCATGAAGATGGATGGCGGATTGAGCTGTCTGTCTCTTCGCTTCTGAATCTCCACTTTTGGACTGATGTTTAACGGACACCTGTATAACATCGTGCCTCCAGACACAAACGTGTGCGGCCCGGAATAGTCCTATATCATTCTTTCAATTTGAAACCTTCCCCCTCTATTTCCGTACTCTATCTGAGCCCTGACAGGTAGTTCGATGTAAGGAGAAGGAAATGAACAGGTGCATCAGTCTTATATTTATCCTCATAGCGCTTGGTATAATGTCGACCACAGGAAGCTGCGGCGGAAACGGCCACTCAGAACCCGTGAAGGAAGAAGACAAACTGGTAGTACCCGTTGAAGTAGATATAGTCAGTATCGGAGATATTGCCGCGTACTTCACGGGAACCGCTACGATCGAGGCGGAAGAAGAGACTGAAGTCGTGGCAAAAGTCAGCGGAACCGTTGAAGAGATCATGGTCGAGGAAGGTGAATTTGTAAAATCCGGCCAGATTCTGGCCAAACTCGACGACGAAATGATCTCGGTCCAGCTTAAACAGGCCGAAGCGAACTTGAGAAAGATGGAAAGTAATTTCGAACGAAACAAGAACCTTCACGAGAAGAACCTTATCAGTACCGAAATCTACCAACAGACAAAATATGAATATGAACAGCAGAAAGCATCATACGACATGGCAAGACTCAACCTCGATTATACCGAGATCAGAACTCCGATCAGCGGTATCGTGTCGATCCGGTTGATCAAAAAAGGAAATATGATCCTGCAGAACCAGTCCACATTCAAAGTTTCGGGCTTTGATCCTCTTATCGCCGTGCTTTACGTTCCCGAGAGACAATTGGCCAAACTGAGGACCGGACTCCTTGCAAGGCTGAGTGTCGATGCCATTGAAGACAGAGAGATTGACGGACATATCGAAAGGATCAGTCCGATTGTCGATCCCGCGACTGGAACGGTGAAGGTGACAATAGAGACCAACGATTCGCTGGGAAGGTTAAGACCCGGCATGTTCGCCCGAATCAAGATCATATACGATGTACACGTTGGCGCACTGAAGATCCCCAAGGATGCGATAATCTCCGAAGATCGGGAGTCAGCCGTATTCGTAGTGCAGGACAGTGTCGCATATCGGCGTAGCATCTCCCTGGGATACATCAACACTACTCATGTCGAGGTACTCGAAGGCCTTGCGCATGAAGACGTGATCGTCACTACCGGCAAAGGCAGCCTTAGGGACAGCACGAGAGTCGAAATCGTAAAACAATAACGGGAAAAATATGAAAATCATTGAAATCTCTATCAGTAGACGCGTGACAATAGCCATGTTTACGGTCGCCGTGATACTGTTTGGTTTCGTTTCTTTTTTCAGGTTAAAAATAAATCTTCTTCCGGAACTTACCTATCCGACTCTGACGATAAGGACCGAATATCCAGGTGCCGCTCCTGCCGAAATCGAGAACCTTATCTCAAAACCTGTCGAAGAAGCCCTTGGTGTAGTAAAAAGCGTTAACAGAGTGAGCTCTATCTCTAGATCCGGTCAATCCGACGTTATCCTGGAATTCGAATGGGGCACCGACATGGATTTTGCCGGACTCGACGTCCGGGAAAAACTCGACGCGCTTGAATTACCTCTGGATGTGCAGAGACCGAGCATCCTGCGTTTCGACCCCTCCCTCGATCCAATCCTGAGGTTCGGATTCAGCAGGAAACCGGGCTCCGTGAAAACAGCCGTGGAAGATACCACTGAAACTGCAGGCGAAAAACCTTCATTCGATGAAGAAGAACTCAAATTTCTGCGCCGATTCGCGGAAGAGGAGATCAAGAAGGAACTTGAGGCGGCACTGGGAGTCGCCGCCGTAAAGGTCAGTGGTGGCCTTGAGGACGAGATTCAGATCCTGGTCGACCAGGCTCGCCTCGCTCAACTGGATCTTCCGATCGACCAATTGGCCAGACAGATAGGTTCTGAAAACGTAAATCTGTCAGGAGGGCGCCTTGAGGAAGGGACCCAGCAATACCTCGTCCGCACACTTAACCAGTTTCAGTCCATCGAGGAGATCCAGGATATCATAATATCCACCAAGGATGGGAAACCTACATACCTTCGTGATGTTGCTATTGTCAAACACGGATATAAAGAGCGTGAAGCGATTACCAGGCTGGACAAGGTCGAAGCAGTGGAAATCGCCCTATACAAGGAAGGTGACGCCAATACTGTGGCTGTCGCCAGAGCTGTGGAACGAAAACTTGCGAGGGTCCGGAATATTCTTCCCGAAGATTATGAGCTTGTCAGTGTATATGATCAGTCCACGTTTATCACACAGGCAGTAAACGAAGTTATCCAGGCTGCCATCATCGGGGGCATTCTCGCAGTCATCATATTGTATTTTTTCCTGCAGAGTTTCTGGGCGACCGTTATCATATCGATGTCAATACCCGTCTCGGTGATAGCCACTTTCAACCTGATGTACGGCTCCGATCTGACACTGAACATAATGTCTCTCGGCGGTATCGCCCTGGGAGTAGGAATGCTTCTCGACAACTCTATCGTTGTCCTCGAAAACATAGCCCGTCACAGGGAAAAGGGAAAGTCTGTCCTCGATGCGGCAAAAGACGGTGCCAGCGAAGTCGGTATGGCAGTCACTGCATCTACTCTTACTACTGTCGCCGTATTCCTCCCTCTCGTTTTCGTTAAGGGGATTTCAGGCCAGCTCTTCCGCGACCAGGCATTGACCGTGACTTTCTCTCTGCTCGCCTCTCTCGTCGTCGCGCTTACGCTCATACCCATGCTGGCGTCGCTTCAAGGAAGAAAGGCCGAAATCATCCCGGAGACTCAACGAAAAGAACCCAGGACCCGCTTCGGTCGATTCTTCAGAAAGATCTATATCTTCATCTTCTTTACTGTCCCCATATCGATTTTAAAGGCGGGTAGAAAGGTGATCGGCTGGTTCGTCAGCCTGATAATGATTGTTCTTCGTCCCCTGCTGAGACTCTTTCAGAAATTCTACAACTCGCTCGAAGACAGGTATTACGGATTACTTGACTGGTCACTTTCACACAGGGGCCGGATTATCTTCATCGCGCTGGTCATGTTTGGCCTTTCATTGATGCTGATTCCCTCTCTGGGCGTTGAACTCATCCCTCAGCTTTCACAGGGAGAATTCGGTGTCGAATTCAGGCTTCCGCCAGGGACCCCTCTGGAAGTGACATCGGCGAAACTGGCCGGAGTACAGAGTGTAGCTTCTGACATCGATGGTGTAAGGACCACTTTCTCAGTGTCTGGCTCAGGTAACCGCATGGATGCCAACCCTGAACAGGGTGGCGAGAACTGGGGAAAATTGAACGTGGTTCTCGGGTCAAACGCCCGAAAGGATGATGAAGACAGGGTCATGAACCGCCTGCGAAAGGACCTGAAGAGTATTCCGGATCTCCAGTACAAATTTTCCCGTCCTACCCTTTTTACCTTCAGGACTCCCGTAGAAATAGAAATATCCGGGTTCGAACTGCGACACCTTAACCGTATCAGCAAAGAGATCGTCTCTGGTTTGGATTCATCCCCCCGATTTGCCGATGTCAAATCGACCATACAGAACGGACATCCGGAGATCCAGATCAAATTTGACAGGGAACGCGCGGCATCCCTGGGATTTGCGGTCTACCAGATCGCCGATCGTGTTGTAAGCAAGGTCAGAGGAGATGTCGCCACAAGGTATTCCTGGCGGGATCGACGAATCGATGTCCTGGTCCGTGCCAGGGAGGCTGACAGGAATTCGATCGACAAGATCCGCAAACTCGTCATCAATCCCGAGAGCGAAAAGCCTGTGACTCTTGAAGCTGTCGCTGACGTGATCATCGCTACCGGGCCTGGAGAAATCCGGAGAATAGACCAGGAACGTGTAGCTATCGTCACAGCGAACCTGAACTACGGAGACCTTGGAACAGCGGCAGAAGAGATCAACACCATCATTGACCGCGTTCCGATACCTGCCGGGTTCAACGTCAGTCTTTCCGGACAAAACAGGGAGATGGCCACATCATTCAGATCCCTGCAGTTCGCTCTTATTCTTGCGATCTTTCTTGTCTACCTGGTCATGGCATCCCAGTTTGAATCCTTCCTTCACCCATTCGTGATACTTTTCACTATACCTCTGGCGCTTATTGGAGCGGTATTCGGTCTGTGGATCACGTCATCGACTATCAGCGTCGTCGTATTCATCGGCCTGATACTTCTCGCTGGGATCGTAGTCAATAATGCAATCGTTCTTATAGACCTCATAAATAAATTAAGAGAACAAGGAATGGAAAAACTCGAAGCGATAAAGCAAGGGGGACGGACCAGGTTGAGGCCGATCCTTATGACGACGCTTACGACTACACTGGGACTTCTTCCACTCGCGATAGGGCTTGGAAAAGGCGCCGAGGTCAGAGCCCCGATGGCGATCACCGTCATAGGCGGATTGACGGTATCGACAGCTCTCACCTTGATAGTCATCCCTGTAGTATATTCGATTTTCGACAGAAAAAAGTAATTTGGACAGGTATCCTCTCATCTACTCCAGATGAGTCGGGCAGGCAGGAAAGTCCAGCGATATGAACCTGACGGAATTCTCATTAAAACGACCTGTATCGATCATGATGATTTTCGTATGTTTCATCGTAATCGGGATAATTTCCTCCCGTCTGCTTCCAAAAGAGTATTTTCCAGATCTTGACGCTCCCTTCATATTTATCGAAATTCCCTACCCCGGCTCTACTCCAGAGGAGATCGAGAGACAGATAACCAAGCCGGCAGAAGAAGTACTGGCTACCATAAGCGGAATCAAGCAAATGGAATCCAACTCCTGGGAGAATGGATGCTGGGTCAGACTCAATTTCGACTGGGGTGTCAATACAAACATCAAAGCTCTTGAAGCGAAAGAAAAACTCGATGGAATACGCCACCTTTTCCCGGATGACCTTGAACGGTTTTTTGTCAGAAAATGGTCCACCTCCGACATGGAGATCATGCAACTGCGTTTATCGAGCAACAGGAACCTGTCGAACTCCTATGACATGCTGGAAAGAAATATAAAAAAGAGGATCGAGAGACTCGAGGGAATATCCAAGGTCGATCTGTATGGAGTAGAAAAGAAAGAAATAAGAATACAGCTTCTGGCAGACAGGATAATTGAGCACAGGATCGATATCAACCACCTCACATCGATACTCAGAAGGGCAAACTTCCTGGTTACTGCCGGCAAGATCACTGATAACAACCAGCGATACGTCGTGCGGCCTCTGGGCGAATTCGAATCGGTCGAGGAAATCGGAGATATTGTCGTCAACCAGAACAACATCCATCTCCGTGACATCGCAACGATCACATATGACCATCCAAGGCTTACGTACGGCCGTCACCTGAACAAAAAATATGCTATAGGGCTTGATATCTTCAAGGAATCGGGTGCGAATCTGGTAGAAGTCGCTGACAGGGCTATCGCCGAGATCGAGAAAATAAAGACCCTCCCGGAAATGGAAGGAATCAGCCTCTACTTCATGGAGAACGCTGCCGAGGGCGTGGAAAGTTCTCTCAATGAAGTCCTCAAATCGGGGGTCCTCGGCGGATGCCTCGCGATAATCGTCCTGTTCTTTTTCCTCAGGTCTTTGTCATCGACATTCATGGTGGCGCTCGCGGTCCCCCTCTCACTCCTTATTACCCTGGCATTGATGTTCTTTTCGGGGATTACTCTTAATATCCTGACTATGATGGGGCTGATGCTTGCTGTTGGCATGCTCGTAGATAATGCGGTAGTAGTCACTGAATCGATACACCGACATCAGACAAATGGGATGGAAAAACTGAAGGCTATAAGAGTCGGAGTAAAAGAAGTGTCTTTAGCTATAACCGCAGGCACATTGACGACAGCCATCGTATTTTTACCAAACATCGTCAGCCCCAACGATGATGTCTCTATCTACCTGAAACATGTCGGGTTGACGATATGCATCGCTCTTGGGGTGTCTCTCGTCCTTGCCCAGACTATAGTCCCCCTTCTTGCGTCGAGGATCAAACCCTCCGCTCCATCGAAAAAGCGAACGGTCATAGACCGCCTTATAGACAGATACGCCAGAGTACTCGAATGGACGATGAATCATCCAAAAGCAACTATCAGCATAATCATCTTTATTCTAGTCAGTATTGCGATACCGATGAAATTCGTCCCGATGGAGATGTTCGATAGCCAGGATGACAGAAGATTCCGTATTCACTATCATATAAACGGTAGCTATACCGTTGAAAAAGTCGAAGAGGCAGTGGACAAATATGAGGATTTTCTATTTTCCCGTCAGGAAGAATTCGAAATAGAATCTGTTTATTCATATTATCAGGGTAATTACGCCTCGTCCACAATTCTACTGACCAAAGGGAAAAAAGCTAAAAAATCGATAGAAGCTATCCAGGAACTTATCCGCAAGGATCTCCCGAAACTTGCAATTGCCAATCCTTCTTTCGAATGGCAGCCCCCCGGAGGCGGAAGCGAATCTATCAGAATACAACTTATCGGCAAATCCAGCGAATATCTGGTGAGCCTCTCGCGTGAGGTAGCATGGACACTGTCAAAGATCGAAGGGTTTACCGACGTCCGGTCCGAAGCTGAGATAGGCGACAAGGAAGTACACGTTGTTGTCAACCGTGACAGAGCGAGGCAATATGGTTTCTCGACCGCGGAAATCGCCAATGTCGTCTCCGCGGCCATGCGCGGGATAAATCTCCGTCATTTCAGAGATGAACATGGCGAAGTAGAGATGAGACTTGAGTTCCAGAACACAGATAGACAGTCCCTCGATCAGCTTCAGAACGTTCCGGTAATAAACGAAGCCGGACAATCAATATCTCTGGCCTCACTCGCCGACTTCAGGGTCAGGCGCGGACCAAGAAACATCCATCGTGAAAACCGTACCACTGCAATCGGCATCAGCGCGAACCTCAAAGGTATAAAGACAAATGAAGCTCGTAAGAAGATCAAACAGGTTCTTGACAACTATGACTTTCCATCAGGATATCAATGGAATTACGGGCAGAACTTCAGCAATGAAGAGGAAGCCCTCAACACGATGCTGCTGAACCTGCTTCTTGCGCTTGCGCTGATATACTTCGTCATGGCCGCTCTGTTCGAATCGCTGATCTTCCCCTCTACCATCTGGACACAGATCCTCTTCGCTATAGTCGGGGTCTACTGGTTTTTCCTCATTACAGGAACGGACATGACACTGATGGGGATGATCGGAATACTGATACTGATCGGTGTTGTCGTTAACAACGGAATAGTCCTGGTCGATCACATCAATCAACTTCGCAACCGTGGGCTTGAGAGACGCAAGGCTATAATGCAGGCGGGAAGAGACCGTCTGAGACCGATCCTTATGACCGCTGGAACAACAATTCTCAGCCTCGTCCCACTGTGCATAGGCACTACCCTGATCGGTGGGGACGGCCCCCCATATTTCCCCATGGCCAGGGCAATAGTCGGAGGCCTCACCTTTTCCACTCTCGTGACACTCCTGATTCTTCCTACAATTTACGTTATGCTCGATAATCTGCGTAACTACTCAAAATCAATAGTTCGCAGAAGCAGATGAGTGGCGATGCACAATATTAGTGATTATCCGCCGGAAACTTCAAGAACGGGCAGAAATGTCGCCGCGTTCGGAATTACCAGCATATCGTCCGGATCGATCCCGGCGAGAAGAAATCGTGAATAATCCTTTTCCCAGGGGAATAACCCGAACCTCCGGACTATTTCATCATCGATCCCTGATCTCAGATAGACAGAGAACCTGCCGGATATATCGAAAGTGGACATCGCTGTCTGTGAATTAAGTGTATACTTTTCCCTGACCCTTCCAGGCACACCATCCCTGCCACTTTCGAATGACCTGTCGTATGAATCAGAACCGATTCCCTCAGGACAGGCTGCAGCCGCCAGGAGCAATCCTCCCTGACCGACAGCGTATGACGCGTATTTTATAGCCTTGTGACTTTGAAGAAGATTTATATCCCTGGGGCTACCTCCAGCGGAAACGATCACTGCGCTGTATGGCCTCTCGATCCCGAACGAGAATCTGTCTTTAAACCACCGTGTAGCTGAAAGATGTGATTGTTCAAGATCTCCACCGTTGATAAAAACAATATCTTCATCCTTACCACTGACCGTATTGATCATGAAGACGGGCGAAGGAAGAAGCCTTGCGCCTTCCAACATATCCCTGTGAACCGGATTGTCTTCAAGATTACCCGGCCTGCATCCTTCTACCAGGCCCTCAGAGGGGTCATCAAGGAGGGAAAGTCTGTGATTTGTCAGAATCGTACTCTCCGAAGCTATCCCCGGCAGAATCAGTTTTCTGGCTCCGCCGAAACCGGCGAAATAATGAAAAGATATCTGACCTATTCCTATGACCAGCCCGGAATCGACTATTCTTTCGCTGAAATAACATTCCGTCCCGGCGCTGGTCACCCCCACCTTGAACATCGACGACGAATCACAGGCGTCATGCTCCAGTACCGGATACCTGTCGACAATTTCAACTCCAAGGTGCCTTATGAGATCTTCCCGGCCACGCCCGCGATGCATCCCTGCCGAAATCATTATTTCGATGCTGTCGCCAGCGACTCCCATTCCTTCGAGACGCTCGAGAAGAAACGGCAGGATCACCCCAGCGACACTCCCTCTCGTAATATCAGATATGAGTATGCTGACCCTGCCCCCCTCAGGTATCAACTCTGAAAGTGGAGCACAGCCCTCGGGGGACTCGATGGCAAAATCAAGGGCAGCGCCGACATCGGGCAAAGCAGGAGGAAAAGTGGTCCCTTCTATTCTGACTCCATCCGGAAGATCCAGTTCTATTTCCGAATCGTTATACGGCAACCGGTACTTCAATACTTCCCTTTTTCAACAGAACCGTAAATCGCATAATCGCGGCGTCAGGAGAGATCAACAAGTTCCAAGTCAAAGACAAGGTCTCTACCCGCCATAGGATGGTTCGCGTCCAGAGTGACAAGTTCATCAGTCAATCCGACGACAGTGACTATCATCTTTTCATTGTCGTCCCTTATCATCTCGAGCTGGACCCCTTCTTTCAAGTCGATCTCAGCAGGAATGCTGGCCCGCTCGACTTCAACGATCAGATGGTCCTGCCTGGAACCGTAAGCGTCTGAGGCCTCGATAGTCACAGTCTTCTTCTCACCAAGTTTCATCCCCATGACAGCAGAATCGAAACCCCCTATAACCTGCTTATCTCCCACCGTGAAAGCGAGCGGTTCTTTACCTTCAGACGAATCAAAGACCTGGTCATCCGGAAACCGACCTGTATAATGGACCTTGACCTTATCACCGTTCCTGGCTTCCCTCATTATCTCTCCTTCTACTTATTCGTCAGGTGTGATGTGTGTCCCCACGTTCCCGGCACACGCGTCCAGAAGTCCGCTTGCGTGTGATACGATAGCCTTTCGACCACCTCCAGCGACAAAATCTATCGCGGATCGGATCTTGGGCCCCATGCTCCCGGCGGGGAACTCGTATGCTTCATAAAGACTCCTGATTTCTGAAAGGTGGATATCCCTGATCGCTACCTGTTCAGAACTCCCCCAGTTTCTGGATACTTCCTCGACATTCGTCAGGATTATCAGTCTCTCGGCGTTTATCCCGAGAGCCAGTACGGACGAGGCCCTGTCCTTGTCTATCACAGCCTCGACACCATGCAGCTGACCATCGCGCAGGACGACCGGAATACCTCCGCCGCCAACGGCGATGACTATAGTACCGGACTCAAGAAGACTCTTTATCGTGCTGGATTCGACGATCTCGATGGGAGTAGGGCTTGGCACCACTCTCCTGAATCCCTTGCCCTCCGGGTCCTCTTTCATTATCCAGTTTTTGGAGCTTGTCATCTCGTCAGCTTCTTCTCTGGAATAGTAGGGACCGATCGGTTTGGTCGGGTTCTCGAAGGCATCATCTCCGCCATCTACGACCACCTGGGATATAATCGATACCACCTGTTTATTGATTTTTCTTTTAACCAGCTCATTTCTGAGTATCTGCTGGATCATATATCCGATCCCGCCCTGAGAATCAGCTCCGCATATGTCCAGAGGCATGGGTGGTATCTTGCTCCGGGCCGCATCGTTCCTCTCCAGGATATTCCCGACAATAGGCCCGTTCCCGTGTGTAACAATCACCTTGCGACCGGATATTATCAGATCTGCCACCTGAGACATGGTCTCTGTCGTAATGGCTCTCTGTTCCTCGATCGTTCCTTTTCCACCCGCTGGAATTATCGCATTTCCACCAAGCGCCACGACATCAATACCGGTACCCACAAAAACCTCCATAAAAAACTTAACCCTGGCGGGAGAGCTCTCCCGCCAGGGGTTAGTCGTTTAAATGTATTATTTTTTAAAGGACTGCCTTTATCATCTCAAGTGCTTTCGCAAGGTTCTCCTGCGAATTGGCATAGGAAAATCTCAAGTAACCCTCTCCATGCTTTCCGAAGCTCGTACCACTCAATCCGGCGACTCCCGCCTTATCGAGAAGATACTCTTCAAGCTCCTTCGACTTTTTCCCCGTCCCAGTGATATTGGGGAAGACATAGAACGCGCCTTTCGGCTTCAGACATGTGAAGCCGGGAAGTTTGTTCAGGCCATCGACGAACATATCTCTTCTCGCCTTGAATTCGGCCATCATCTTTATCGATTCATCCTGGGGCCCGGTCAGAGCCTCTACACCCGCGATCTGGGTGAAGGCGGATGTGCATGAATTGCTGTTAGTCTGAAGCTTGGCTATCTGGGCCGCAAGCTCGACCGGCATGGCGGCATAACCCAGGCGCCATCCAGTCATGGCATATGTCTTGGAATGTCCCTCGAGAAGGATCGTACGATCCATCACTTCGGGATAATCGTAGATGCTCACATGCTTGCCATCGTAGACCATCTTGCTGTAGACTTCATCGCTGAGAATCCAGGCATCGTGCTTCTGCGCAAGTTCGGCTATTCCCTTCATATCTTCCGGTGTCAGCACCCCACCAGTCGGATTTTGAGGCGAATTGATGATGATGAGCTTCGTCTTGTCATTGACAAGCTGCTTCATCTCATCGAGATCGAAGGAAAAAGCTTTTTCCTCTCTCAGAGGAATCGGAACCGGCTTGGCCCCGACGAAATTGATCACGGATTCGTAGATGGGGAATCCGGGGTTGGGATAAACGACCTCGTCCCCCGCATCTACCAGAGCCATAATAGCAAAGAAGAGAATGGGCTTCGCGCCCGGAGTCACCACTATATTCTCCGGCCCTATCTCGACGCCCCTGTCTCTGCTGATGAAATCCGCAAAGACCTGTCTGACATCAAGCATACCCGCAGAAGGGCCATAATGGGTAAATCCATTATTCAGTGCCCCAATAGCGGCATCAATGATGTTCCTCGGCGTATCAAAATCAGGTTCACCGATCTCGAGATGGACGACGTCTCTTCCTTCTGCTTCCATCTTTTTTGCACGAGCAAGGACCTCGAACGCGGTCTCCGTACCCAGTCTACTCATTCTTTCGGCCAGCATCTCGCCTCCCTTTTCCAGGATCCCGAACGGGTCTAAACCAAAAAGAAAACAATACCATTCAAAGACATATTATGTATTAGGAAAGGAATTGTCAATAGTGCTGATAAAGGTGTTTTACTTCGATCTATCCGCAGGGACAGGATCGCGACTTTTCCTTCGAGGTCGATCTGTATGAACAAGGAGGGTATTGCCCCTGAAGCGGATCGTCAGGAAGAGGATCTAAGATATCGCTCGATCTCTCTTCTGACTTCTTCGCGGACCATTCCTCCACCCTTCTGAGAGAGCTTGATGAGTGTCATCTTGTCTACATACCTGACATGAATGAACTTACGAAGCGAAGTAATCGGTATTTTTGCCGGACTCATGATAATGTGCATGGGAACTATCTTGTTAGTAAACCCCGTATGCAGATCCCTGCGATTGGTTATCAGGGAAAGTATCCGCATGGAACGACATCTCTGAGCTATCAGTGAAACGATTCCCGGCTTGTTCGTGGCCTTCGGGTTATTGAGGAGCTGGGCAAGAAAACTGTCATTATCAATATAAGACATCACCAGCGACTTGATGCTCAACTCCTTGCTCTCACTCATATCGACCCAGTCGACATCGATCGGAAGCCAGTCATCAGAGACAAAATGGGAAGTATTGATACCGGAAAGATCCATGGATAATGTCCTGGCTGAAAGTGAAAACCCGGGCAGATCGGAGATACCGGCAACTTTCTTGCCCAGCGGAAGAAGAATATCGATCTTGCCTTCGCCCGCGTGTACGATATACAGATGCAGGCAACTCAATATATCCGGTGTCTTTGTTGTTTTCTGCAGGGCAGGATGCATGGTAAGAGAGCGCAGAACGGCCGTCCCCGATCGGATCTGGGGATATGTATGCGCTTTCTCAGCCTGGGTCTCGAGCATCTCAGCCAGCAGGTGCCCGGCCTTACTCCCTTTGAGAGAATTTATTGTACCCTCCCAGGCTGCCCCTAATGACTCGCGAAGAAACATGGTCGTACTACCCTGGCGCCCAGCTGTATCAGTCAGAATCTCCTGCTTCCACCTGATCTCCTCGACAAGAGCCATCAGGGAAAGAACAGTTCTTTCATGTTTCTCAGCATCGATAACTGCCGTTATATTTCCAATCCTTATGGCTTTTGCTTCACACTCTACTTTAGCTCTTTCAATAATGGCTTCCGACCATTTATCATCGGGATCGGCAAAGGCTCTACGCACACCTTCGCCCCATGAAAGCCAGGGTTTTTCCGGGTCTGATGAGGACGAGTTTGGCAGAGGCAGGGAGACCGACAAAAGCATCACTTTCTTCCTGAACCACTCTTCCTTCTCGGCCACCTCACTCTCACCGTCACTTTCCGATGAACATTCTTCCATCACTTTTCGGACATTCGTGAAATCCACTATACCATCCAGAAAAGCCTCGAGGGGTGGGACTGCGGCGAAGAGAGCATAGAGCAACTTGATCCCCTCCGGCTCACCCACAGCGGCAAGCGAGGCGATCTTTAGTATCTCGACATACGGCTTCTCAACCAGAGAGAGGTAACTGTAGAGATCCTTAAGGATATCGTAGGTACTGCCGGTTTTAACGATATTTCTGAGAGAATCCTTGCCTGCCCCCAGAGCGGACAGGGTTCCCAGCTCGTCAAGATGCGGATAGAAAGGGAATTCAGGGGGAAAAGGCAACATCTTTCTTCCCTGAGCCTTGTCATCATATGTGATGGTCTGTACTGTATTCATAATCTCCAACTGATGCATGAATAGTTCCAATCTCGGCATAAACTATTAAAAATCATAACTGATCTGAACATCTACTCCGATTTTCCTCTGGGTACCTCCTGAAGATCTGAGGGACAGCATGCTACCCTTCATTTCTTTCCTGGCTGAAATGACCCAGAACAGGCCATCACCCTTGAAGTATTTCCATGGGTATTCACCCACCAGTACTGGTTGATAACTATAAAAAGAGGGCCTGCCTCGCAAGACCCGATGCCAGGTGAAAGATAGCTCCAGGGCTTTCCTTCTTTTCCTGTCAGTTGTCCGAAAAGATTGGGTCAGGATGAAACCAGCACTTTCATCTTCGATTGGACATCTCATTGAAAGACGTATCCTTGCAGTGGAGCCAAACTCCTTTAAAGCCAGGATGTTTACGCTCCGCCTCGTACTCAGCGACGGAGATCCTACCGGAGGAAGCGGCATAAGGGGCAGACTGTTTGTAGAGTTGACTACATATCCAGCAGTAACGCGGATTCCGAAAGTAAGCATTGAGACCTCTGCCCGGTACGCGTTTTTCCAGTCCAGCTTGTCAGGATTGGCATAACTTGTCTGTCCAATGGCAAGCCTTACGAATATCGACTTTCTCAATCTCCGGGTCGCTGAGAGGGAATACCCCCTTCTGGAGGCTACATGACCTTCTCGCCCTCCCGGAATGTTTCCCAATTTTAAATCTGTATCCAGATCGATACTGAAAAAAACGATTCCCGCGCTTCCCTGCCGGTTCTTCCACCTCACCCCTGCCATTACTGAAATCTTATCCATCGTACGTCCCGCAAGCTCGATAGCGACGTTTGTCCTTCCACTGTCCATCCGCAGATCCGCTCCCACGTTCCGGGATCCGTTATCAAGACTGAACGTTAATCCACTTCTGATCTTTCCCGTATATGTCTCCACGCGGAGTCCACTAAGCCTCCCATCATCCCTGACGTATTTGTCCGCCCTCCATTTCCCGGTACTCCCCGAAAAAACCATCGTGTAAAGTCGTTTGACCATCGCGGACAAAGCAACTCCCCTGACGCTACTGCCAAAAAACGATGAACGTCTGACCAGCCGTTTGTAATTCCTTAACGGAAATCCGGAAGAAAACGGATATGTCATATCATATCCCGAAAACACCATCCCCATTGCTATATCGGGAATAAAATATCCGACCGACATCCTGATACCGTATTGCCTGTGGGCCATGTCCAGAAAATAGGCGAACCGGCCCGCCCCCTCCCTTCGATTGTATCTGGTCGAAAGCCTGATCCCTCTGTCGGCCAGATCGAATCTCAGATCGTATGATGGCTCGCTCTGTGCCCCGACTCCTCTCATGCTTAAGAGGATCCTGCTGTTCAACCTGATCAGCGCTTCGGTCATATCATACTGCCCGGGATCTGAGCCTGATATCCATCGGCCCCTTCCTTCCTCGGCAATTACCCGATCGCAAGATAGAAACCCAAAGACGATTAACACCGACAGGCCCAGTTTTACTCCCATATTCACCACATCCTCACTATTCCTGCCGAATATGTACTACCCAGAACCGGATGTCCCTCCCAGGAAAAAGCAGCCAGGATCATCCCGGCCCTGATCATGAGGCCGGCCGTCACAGAACAGGCTCCCGATCTGTATCCCCCAAACATGGTCGTCCGCCCCTTCAGGCGAATGGCGGTCCCGATGCTTTCTCTTGTGGTCCCGTTCAGGTCTTCATCGATGTTAAGCAGCAGATCGATGTCCCCTGTCCGAATCAGTACCCTGAATATGCCAGCACTCACTGAACCGCCTCTGAATACAATTGCCGGCACCTCACCTTCTATCATCACCCCTCCCCCACAACAGATCCCCGCGTGAAATGACGGAACTGTACTCACAAAACCCGGGTACCCTCTTATCCTGACCCTGGTCGTCATGCTGCATATACCGACATACACAGGTGAGGACAACAATGATGTACCGACACTGACTCTCACCCCGTCTTCCCTGTAAAGCGGGTGGTTCAAAACTGTCCAGTCAGCATGCGCGTATAAGGAGCCCGTCAGCATCGAAAAACCCAGAGTGGAAACATATAGATCGGGAATAGAGTATGGGTTGGCGCAAGACATGGAGATACCTGTCCTGATGCTGTCAGCATCAGGACTCTTCCATGAAATATATCTTTCAGGATATCTGGTGCTTCCCATTCCCCTGCATACCGGGTCACCAAATAGAGAAGCACTGGCCGGCACAGCGCCTATTGAGATCAGGAACAATAATACTAACGCTGCTATGTCCCGTCTCTGACCGCGAAACATTCCTTTACCCTTCTGCAAACCCTTCCTCCCTCACCCAGAAATTCCGCGACACATATATATAGCCCGGTCGGTAACCTGAGCCCCCTGTCCGACATACCATCCCACCTGCAGGTCAGCACGAGCGCACCTTTACGTTCAGCGACAAGCCTTTTAACGGCAACACCCTCCATATCGTACATTGTGATGCTGCAGCCATATTCGCCGGTGTATCCAGCAATAGATATAGATACTCCCACGCTTGTTCCATAATCAAGACACTGCGGTGTTATCGACAACATTCCCGCAGGAATATCATCTGAAGAAACGGTCGAGTTCAGGCATCCCGGAGTCGCTCCGTCAGGGGACAGGGATCTGTGCCAGAGCAACCTGCCTCCGGCACTGCATGCGTCTGGAGAATACCGCTCTATCGACCTTCCCCTTTCTTCACCCCACATATCACTGTAATCAACTTCATCCACGAGAATACCGGATCGGTCTGTCAGACTTACTACATCGGCTATACCTCCAGTATCCCGGTCGTTGAGAGAGGGCCATCCATCTACTTGTATTCTGATATCCTCTCCAACGGACTCATGGCACTCGGAGAGTAGATCACTGTCCCTGGTAAGTACCATAAATGCCCCGGATTCTATGACATGAATGTCGTCCTGGACAATACCTCTCGATCCACTCCGGTCTGAGATACTCCAACACCCTATGTCAACAGGGTACGTCCCTCTGTTGAATATTTCGATCCATTCACAACATCCATCGGACGGCCTCGCCATGATCTCGTTGATGACAATATCCGCCGGAGAAAGACTGATATTCACGAAAGCTGTATCATTACCATGGTTTTCATCGGTAGATGCGTCCACGATGACAGCAGTCCGCTCCGGAAAGATTTCAGGCTTCCATAATGTGAGCTGTGTGCGAAATGAAGCGCCTGGTACCAGTTCGCAGAAGATCTCTGAAACTGACAGATCCTCTCCACTTTCTATGAAAAGACGAAGAGTTCCGGCAAACGACCGGAGGCCCGCGTTGAAGAGTTCGACCGGAATACTGGCTGGCGAACCGAAACAGTAAAGAAGACTCTCTCTTTCAATCAGTACTGAAAGATCGTAATCGAAGAAATTCCTCACACCTGGAGATGGTTTCGCGGGCACGAAGTCGGAATAGTTGCTGTCGCTGTCATATCCATCAGGCCTTCTCGCAAGGCTCCAGCCGGGCCCCACATCGATGCAGGGGCTGGACTCGTAAAGTCCCTGATCTTCCAGGTCCCCATATCCTGCGATATCGATGACTGCATCACCATCGAAAAGCATTACAGCATCCGGACCGTTCTGGAGATGTCCGTCCAGAGAAAGACCATCGACTGGATCGTAATATGAGCCTTTGATCGCGAGTATTCCTCCCGGAGGTATCACCAGGCCCTCTTTAGCGACCCAGATGATATCCCTTCTCCCGGTCCTGCCGTCTACCATGTAGATCAGGTAGCCGGAAAGGTCGACTGCAACAGAGCCAGCATTTATTATCTCAATGAATTCCCGGCCTATATCCGGTCCCGGCTCATCATAGTAGACTTCATTGATCACAGGCCCCTCGAACGCCAGAACAGGCGAGAACAGAGAGGCGCAGGCTGTGAACAGATTGAATACCAGGATAGAAAAAGATCTCGTCATCATCCACCACCTCACTTCATCGCATCCATTCTACACCAGTGGACTATTGATTTCAATCAATTTTTCAGGGAGACGATTACTCTCGAAGAAAAGCCCGGATCAGGATCATATGAGGCCCCATATCTTCCTTGCTGCCCATTCAGCACTGAATAACAAAAGGGTTATCATGAAAAGAATGAGTTTCGAACTGACCGGCTTCACCTCACTTCTCTCCACCGTATCTGCTGATACCTTCATAATAGTATTCAACCGGCCTGCATCACGCCCTTCCAGCAACCTGCCACCGGAAAGGGTCGCAATAGCCTTAAGAGTATTCTGGTCACGTGACGTCCTGAGATATTCGATCGAGACCGGTTCAACATGAAAATCCGTTTCCCCCTGAAACGACTCACCAATATGCGAAATACCTCTGGCCCGGACCCTGTAGTCTCCCGAAGGAAGCGGGCCGATGACAGCCTCGCGGGGACGGCCTGTACCCTCTGATCTTCCAAAAAGGAAAGTCTCCACAGGCACTGAATCAGCACTCCCAATGGAAAACAGCTCCCCTCTGACATCCCCCACCTCGACTACCCGGGTAGTGATAAGAGAAAGATCGATTTTCTCCCCGGCCCTGTACACGGGCCTTCCCGGCTGTATCCTGAGTGGAAGAAGATCCTTCTCTATGGCCAGGTATTCGATAAGCGAAGAGAACAGAGTCTCATATGCCCTGGCACCATTCTCTCCCGCGAGCTTCCACTGCCAGAGCGGAAAAACCGAAAATGAAGCCACGACACCCTCCCCTACCCGTTTCAATGCCAGGGCTGGAACGGGTCGTCCTGTTCTGTCGACCGTGAGAGCGGCTTCCGAAGCAGAATCGATTTCCAGTCCAGTAATCATCGCTGTGAATGGAGGCAGAGCCTCGATTTCCGCAACACTCCTGATCAGAGAAAATATTCTACTGAATGAAAGGCTGCCTGACGCATCAAGGGAGAATTCACCGGTTTCGATCCGTGTGACCCCTTCCACCTTGAATGGAAGAAGCTGGCGCAACTCCGGCAGGACATTGCGACTGGTCTGTATCGAATGCTCCGACCCCAGGAATATGACTCCACCGCCCGATCTGACAAACCGATCGACCTCTCCGACAAACACTTGAGATTCGAACAGATCTCTTCCTTCTCCCATTATCAAAAGATCGTACCGGGAAAGATCCGACGTATCGTCGAACGCACTCCGGTCACTGAGAAAATGATAATCCCTTGATGGAGACCAGACGACGGCAGCCATTTCGAGACGTTCAGACCTGTCCACAAGTGTTCTGATAAAGGGCAGGTTCCAGTCCGGCATCCTGTCAATATACAGGATCCTCGTCTTATCCTTTCTCACCGTCATTCGGGCAACGGCATTGTTATTTTCGATTATACTTTCTCCAGGCAGAGGCTTGATCCTGACGGATAGGAGCCTGTCCCCCTCGCTTCCCGGTTTATACATCAATGTGGCGTGGATCTCACCTGAACCTCTTTTTCCGTCAACTGATGCAGAAGCGACAGTGTTTCCGTCTTCAAGGAGCTCAATTTCGATTCGGCCACCCGGGAAACCTGAACACCCCAAAATACATTCGATCTCATTGACCGTTCCTGTGTAGATAGTGCTCTCGTAGACAAGTTCATCTATCCGCAGGTCCAGCGCCTCGGCTGTATCACCGAAACCAATCACGAATACGGGAGCTGGATATCTGGCATCACCGGGGGTTTTCCAATCGGTGATCCTGCCGTCAGAAAGCAGGACCAGGCCGGAAACATTCTCCCCCAAGAATCTACTCTGAGCCCATTCCAGCGTTTCGACAATATCTGAACCTTCACCGGATGGATCCGGGAACACGTCTTTATCGATCGAGACCCTTCCTGTGGATGCTGAAAATCCGACAACTTCCAGATCAGCATCTTCGAAAACCGACTGAATCGTCCGAAGTACAGCGATAGCCGATTCATGTCTCGATCTCCCGTTCTGGTCAGATATTTCCATACTCCTCGAAATATCGATCAGAACCGGGATTACGGGACGACGATGCTCTGAATAAAAATGCATTATTGCGGGATCCGCGATAAAGACCAGAAGAGATATAAACCCCAGGATCCTCAGCGTCGCAAGTATACTTTTCTTCCCGTACCCCAGAGGTGGATATGTGGAACGATACATGTAAATGGAAAACAGAACGAGGATAACGCCAACAGTTATTCCGGCAGGTGATAGATCGAAAATGATGTTACCGAATTGTCCTGACATATATATCCTTTCCAGGCGGATGATTCTACATCAGGATGCGACCACATTCAAGTCATCCCGGGATCTGTGCATTCATTATCCTGGGAAAACAATTTCAAGCCGGTCGACCGACGATCTCACATGAAGTTTATCGGCAGGCAGATGCGTGTTTATGACAAAAAACTTTGCTCGGGGAAACAATCCAGTGTCTTCGGTGCGTCACCGGCTCAAGAGTTAAAACCAGAACTCCCGCCACCGGGTATGTGATTTTCGAATTTTCCAAAACTCATCACAGCATCTTCGACCGAATCGAAGCTCTCCAGGATAGTCTGGAATTCCAGAAGTTCAAAGACTTCATACACGTCGCCTATCATCGAGGCGAGTTTCAGGTCGCCTCCGTTTTCACGGATCTCCTTGATCTCGCTTATGAAAATACCCCATCCGGCCGAACTGATGTAGTTGACGTCACCAAGATCTATCACGATATCGAAACGACCCTTTCTCAGGAGTCTCTTTAGACTTTCCTCGAGTTCTGAGGAAGTCGTAGTGTCCACATATCCCTTTACAGAGATAACCGATATATCCGGATTATCTTTCGGCTTGGAAAATGAAATGCTGATGTCGTTCATCACTGTCTGACTCCCTGTTTCAGGTTAGTTTCTTATTTTCGCTATGGTTAAACGCCGCAAGCGCGTTATCCCGGTTATTGTACGGTGTCAACAACGCGTTAAACTCAAGCAGGTCAAAGACCTCCCTGACATCGGGGCGCATACCGGCAAGTTTAATATCTCCGTTCTGCCGCCTGACTCCCTTGATCTCGCCCACAAAAATCCCCCATCCGGCTGAACTGATATAATCGACTTTTTCGAGATCCGCAACTATTTTCACGTTGCCCCTCGAAATAAGATCGTTGAACTTGTCTTCCATCAACTGGGAGGTACCAGAATCCACCAACCCCGCCAGTATAAGGACGACAACGTCATCGATCCGCTCTTCTTCAATCTGAAGTTTATCCATCCTGTATTATCCTTTTGATACCTGTCTTACTGCATAGTAAGCAAGCATCAGTCCAACAAAGCCTTCAGAAGGATAAAAATACCCTGTCTATCATTCTCCATAAGTCTCTGATTCTTCTTTGCCTTAGCATAATCACCATTTATCTCAAGAGCTTTTGCGAACGCCTCTCCCGCTTGATCCATTAAAATCTTGCACTTTGCCGTATAAAGTATGCCCATCGAGTTCCATGCGTCCGCATAAGTCGGATTCTGATCGATTATCTCTTTCATGCGTTTCAGATAATCCTCTATATCATTTTCCGGCAACCCGTCTTCTTTTTTCACAAGAAGCAGGTAGAGTTCCAGTAATATATCATCCGCAGGATCGCTGGATGAGGATGAATCGAGACTTTCAAGGACTTCAAGGGCTTCTTCGTATTGCTGCGAGGAAAACAGATCCCTGACCGATTCGATCATATTTGAGTCAAGGAACGGGTTGAGCTGCACTGCCCGTTTGATGTTCGTATTGAATTTCTCCTCGATGTCGCGCGATATCTCGTAGTCCTGCTTGATTATACTATTCAGCAGATAGGCCCTGATGAGGTTGAGATATGGCTCGCCGTAATACAGGTTGAGGTCGATCGCCCTTCTGAAACAATCGACGGCATTCCTGCACATCTTCCGTTTAAGATAGATCCTGCCGAGAAGATTGTGAATATCCGGATAGTCAGGACTTATTCCGATACCTGTTTTGACGGCCTCGTACGCGCTATCGTAGTCACCCAGCATATACCACGAGGTCCCGGTGATCATATACGGAGCGGAGTCAGAAGCTCCCTTGCTGAGAGCAGATTCTGCTTCAGCTATGGCTTCCTCATGAAGGTTTCGTCTGGCCAGTGCCTGGGCAAGCCTCAGATGAGCTCCCGGTTCACTCGAACTCCGGAGCCTGTCATGCGCATCAAGAAGGAACTGGAATCTCCTCTTGCTGTTCCCGTGTGTTTCCCTTGTAATATCCCTGAGTTGTTCGCTGGAAGGAAGTTCATCGAATTTTTTCCGTACTTCGTCAAAGACAGAACCGTTTCTGAAGAACGTGCTTCTGATCTCTTTTTCCTCGACCATGAAACTCGTCTGGAGAAAATAGGTCTTTCCGTCGTGTTTGATTTCTTCTCTTAGTTCAAGGCTTTCCAAATCCATCCTCCGACCACTGATATTATATTACAGAAGGGTAATAGTCATCATCTGAAATTATTTAATTCTTCCCTATCCTTCCCCATCTTCCCCGGCCATTATTTCCTCTGTAAGCTTGTAATAATCGAATGCTCCACGCGACAGGGGCGCGTGTTCGTAAATCGTCCTGTTTGCCCCCGGGGCTTCCTTGAGAGCCGTATTGATCCTGATAGTAGTCTCAAAGACCCTGTCACCAAAATGTTTCCTGACCTCATCCAGGACCCTTTTGGATATCTTTGTCCTGGCATCATAAAAGGTGGGCAATATCCTGTATTCTATTTGTTTCTTATCGGTTACCCACTTTATTTCATCTATTGTCTCCATCGTCTGGCGAGCGCCGACCTGGGAAAGATAATCCATCGCTACCGGCACTATTATCTCATCGCAGAAAGCCAGGACATTGATATTAATAAGGTTCATTGAGGGAGGACAATCGCACAGCACGTAATCACACCCTTTCAGATGTCTCAATGCTTCTCTCAGCCTGTTTTCACGGTTCTCCTTACGCCCGAGGGCCAGTTCGACCTCTACCAGTCTTCTGCCGCCCGAATCGATCAGGAACAGGTTCTCCCTCACCTGGATGATCTCCACATCCCCGGTCAAGAGCAGGCTGTCCAACCCCTTTTCACCTGTTACACCGAATGTGACAGCCGAATTCCGCTGTGGATCACAGTCGACAAGTAATACGCGCATACCGCTCAGTGAGAGTCCGTGGGCCACAGAGATCGCCGTAGTAGTCTTCCCTGTACCACCTTTCATTGTCATTACCGCGAGCCGTTTCACTTGCCTAATCCTTTTTTTTCTTCTTGTTCCGTCTACTCAATTTTCTGCCGTATTCCTTCCAGCCCATCGACCGTATACTTCTATCCTTATCCTTAGTCTTGTTTGATCCATTTTCAAGGTCGAGTTCGACTTCCAGCTCTTCCATCTTCTCCTCGTGTCCGAGCTGAAGCGCTGATACAGCAGGACTGCCGACTTCCGGACCGCCAGTCCGTCCACTCTCTCGCAGATCGGCGGATGCATCATGCCCGGCGACCTCATTCACGATACCTGTACCTGGCTGCTCCAGACTCTCAAGTCCCTGTACAACTTCGTGTTGTTCGGTATCGTCCCCATGGTCGTCAATATCCGGCGCATACAGTTCAGCAATCGCCTTCTCCACATCAATATAATTCGGCACAAGTGGTTCAAACCCAAGATCCCTGAAGATCTTGAATATCGCGGGAGTCATACCGCAGAGAGCGATCTTGCCAGCCCTGCCCGTGATCCTCTGCATGTATTTGATTATCACTCCCCAACCACTGCTGCTTATATATATCACCTCGGACAGATCGATAATGAAATATTTTGAATCTTCTGAGACAGATCTTTCAAGGTAATCTTCAAATTCCGATGTCGTTGCCGCGTCTATCGCTCCGCCAAGAGCCAGGATAGTCGAATCTCCTTCGGGTGATTCTTTCCTCGATATCTTCACCCTGAGAGTGGTCTCTATACCTTCCACGCCGGAATGGTCCAGAGAATGATCTGCCGGTTTGGATGAATTTTCTGCCATCTCAGGTATGGCGGGACCCGCCTCCATCCAACTCCCTACTGGAACGCTGAAGTCCTCGATCGCTTCAGCCATAATACTGAAAGACCGCATTATGACATCAAATCCCAGGAGATGGAATATGCTGTCCACTTCGGGATCCATACCAAACACCTTTATATCCCCACCCCACCCTCTCAAGTCATCTATCCTGGAAGCAAACACCCCCCATCCGGCGCTGCTTACATATTCGACACGGGACATATCGACCAGGAGCTTATACGCACCATTGGATATGAGTTCGCTCATTATCCCTTTCAGCTTGAGACAACTGACGGTATCGATGACTCCATTGAGATTCAACACCGTGATCTCTCCCGCTTCTCCCACTGTCCCGGCTTCCACAGTCAATGGCGTCCATGGGCTGGTCTCTTCTTTACCGGAATCCAGCCCCATTGATGATACTATGAGCTCCACCTCCGTGGAATCTCCAGCTACCCGAGTGCCCTCATGAAGTTTCTTCTGCCTTTCATCAAACGGAAGAGAGATGAAATCGACAGCCTCATCTATGCTCTGGCAGTGCATGATAATATCCTGGAATCCGAGAAGATCGTAGATGTCAAAGACTTCCGGCGACATCCCCGCAAGGACAACGTCTCCTTTGCTATCTCTCAATACCTTTACACGCCCCGTGAATATTCCCCATCCTCCACTGCTGATATAGGATACTTCAGCCAGGTCGACTACGATCTTTCTGCATCCGTATTCAAATACGTTTTCTATGACATTTTCCAGGTCGGAAGCTGAAGATGAATCGAGATGGCCGGTCACTCTGAAAACTGTTATACCATCCCTGTATTCCTCCAGTTCGATTCCGACAACAGTCCCCCCACTCTCATCAGGGGCAAGGATGTCAGACAGGATCTTCTCGATATCCCCCCGCTCATCGCCGTCATCCACAGAAGAGGGAAGCTGACTCGACATGGCAGGAGATTTCTTCCCGGCAGCCACAGATTCTTCCGGAATTCCCTCAACGACCGATTCATCCTGCTCACCTGGACCGGACACGACAAGATCGTCCGTCTGATGCGCATCCACCTCGGAAAGGATCGTTTCTTCGCCAACAGTCCCCTCGCCGATGGTTTGCGGCTCTCCGACACGGCCGGACTCTTCCTCCGTGGAGACAGGCTTGTCACCGTACTGTCCCCCACTGAGAAGCGCCTGGTACTGTTCCTCCGAAACAAATCTGTTTCTCCTGAGATACTCCAACCGCTTTTCATATGTATTGAGACGCATCCGCTTGAGCTCTTCGTAGACCAGCGAAGAACTGAGGATATTTTTCCCATCCCTGCCCTCGCTAAATAAGGTAGCGATCCGTTTTGCACCGTACCGGGGATTCGCCCTGATAATCTCGAGAAGAGTCTTTCGTTGCTCGGTACTCACCCTTCTTATCTCGTGTTCCTCCCGAAGAGTCTTGTTTTTAAGTCCCCTTTCACCCATCTCGGCAAGACGTTTCTTGTACCTGTAGTATGTTGAAGGGGACACTTTCATTCTCGTGCAAGCCTCTGCGACGGTCAGTCCCTCGATATCGACCAGATCCAGCAACTTCTTCCTGATACCGTACAATACATCATCGGCCATCATCTTTTCCTTGATAGCCACGACGGTTATATCATCATTCTGAGGGAAATCACCCGTAAATTCCTTGATATCCTCGTTAAGCAGGTCCATGAATTTATCGGGAGAATATTTGCCGTTCTCCTTGATCAGCTTTATCAGCCTGTCCTCTCCATACTGCTCTCTATCACCGTTCATAGCTTCGGTAACGCCATCAGTATAAATAAGGAGCATGTCGTCTTTCTTGAGCTTGATCTTTTCCACGTCGATCGACCGGCGGAACAGCGTGTCATCAGGCAGACTGATACCGACCGGGAACCCTCTAGGGTTGAGGAAGAACGTCTCATCCGTTTCGGCCCTGAACAGTATCATCGGATTGTGCCCCGCACTCGCGTAACTGATGATCCTGTTCTTTGAGTCAAGGATCAGGTAAAAGATCGTAACGAACATCCCCTTCTTCATATCATCGGTAACAAAATCGTTCATCCTGGACATCACCTCGGCAGCCGAGAGACTGCCTCGCGCTTCCATGCGGAGAGCCGTCCTTATCATGGTCATGACCAGCGATCCAGGCACTCCCTTACCGGAAACGTCAGCGACGACGATACCAAGTGAATCTTCACCCACATTCACAAAATCGTAATAGTCCCCCCCGACTTCCTTGGCGGCGCGGTAAAGACTGGAAATATCATATCCTTTGATATCAGGAACTTTTCCGGGAAGAAGTGAATGTTGTATCTCCTGAGCTACCTGCATCTCTTTCTGCATTCTCTCCTGCTCAACAACATTCTTCTGAGCATCTCTGAATCTCGCCGTGATCTCGTTAAAAGCGCTGGCAATGGCTCCTATCTCCTCCGGACCATCTATATGTATCCCATCTTCCAGGGCCCCTTCTCCGATGGCTCGTACGCCATCCGTAAGGTCCTGGATAGGCTTGATAAAGACAGATATGAGAAGATAGACAAGGGCCAGGCCGACCAGCAGGATTCCGGCCAGAATTAAAGTAGTCCGCGGTCTCGGATCGTGAATATTTCCCTCTATCACCTGTCTGGAGACCCCAAGAATGATCCGCCCGAGATTAACCGGATGATCGGTCGCCTCATTAAAAAGCATGACGGGATAGTGAAATTCCTCCACATCCTCAACCCCTGTGCCGGTCACGGAAAACCATATGCCATCATTTGGGATTGCAGCGCGATCATCCGCCATATCATATGTCTGATTGAATTCTTCCATTACACTGGAAGAGACGATCAGGTCATCATTATTAATGATCCTGACATACGTTATCTCGGGAAGCTTCACTATCCTGTCCTGAATATAGTCGTTTATTTCTCTATACTCGGGATCGTAAAGATCATCCAGTATCATCGCCTTTTCGCTTTTAGATACGAGCCCCCTCGCAAGGTTGCTCACACCAAGCCATGCCTGCCTCTCCTGAGACTCTATTTCACGTCCCTGATTGACGAACTGCACGATCCACAGAAAAAGGACCAGGCTGAAAAGCCCCATTCCCGCCCTGAACGCGAATTTGAACCTGAGCGTTGAAGTCCATCTCAGTTTTAATGAAGAAAAAAGAGGCCACTGCGACATTCCCAGCGCGCCCTCAGAAGATTTCGACATGAACAGCCTGTTACCCTGCTCCGAAGACTTATAGTCCAGGTCATCCATCAGCCTGTTCATAAGATATATGCCCAGGCCGCCTTTCTTGCCTATCTCCACGTACCGCTCCAGGTCCGGATCCTTTATATCCGACCACTCGAACGCCTTGCCCCTGTCGAACACATTGATATCTACCCTTCCAGGTTCGGCAAAGACTTCTATCTTTATATCACCATCAATGTCTTTGTAGGCATGTTTGATGATATTCGTACACGCTTCATCCATCGCGAGTTTCGTGTTATTAGTCTCACGTTTGGTAAACCCTGCCCGCATACATATATCAGCTATGAAATCCCTGACTTCGCTGAGATTGTTCTCATCAGCGGGGATTTCAAGTTGAAATTCAGTCTTTTCTTTAAGAATATTTTCTATCAAGAATCACTCCGGATTATTTCAGTTTATCGATTCTCTGCTGGGCTTCCTCTATATTCCTGCGTACGCTTTCATTGTCAGGATCGATCTCAATAATTCGGTTCCAGACCGCAATAGCTTGCAGATAATCCTTCTGGGTGAAATGCCTCATACCCTGTATGTATAGCTGTCTGACTTCTTCCTTCTGCTCTTCGGTAAGAGGGGTCATCCGTCTTCTTATCCTGTTGAGGAGATCCCTCGCTTCTTCGTGGTCTGGCTGGCGTCGCAGCACTTCCTCGAGAAGATTCGCAGAGTCATCGTATCTTCCCTCACTGAAGGCCTTGAGCGCGTTCTCGAAAGATTCGATCGTCTGTAGTCGCCTGTTGGCAGCCTTGTAGTTCCTGCCGAGCTCTTCCATCCTGGTGCTTATCCTCTCAGTAGCGGCAATAGCTTCTGAATTTGACGGATCGATCATCCTGACAATATTCCATTCTCCAAGCGCAGCTGCCAGGCGACCACGGCTTTCATACCCGCCGGCTGCCGTCTTGTGCTGTGTTATCTGTTCTTCGAGTTTCCCCTCTGTCCTCGCGAGATAATCTGCCGCATCATTGTTGTCAGGGTCCATCTCAAGGACAATCTTCCATTGGGCTCTCGAAAGGATGTATTCGTTCTCACTATAATATCTGAGGCCAAGGCTGAAATGCTGGTTGATCAAAAGGGATTTCTCTGCTGTTCGTGTCTTTTCCGCCTGGATCTCCACGATCCTGGATTCGACCGAACTCATCATCTCTGCTGCCCTTTTGCTCTCAGGATCGTATTCCAGGGCTATTTTGAGTTCATCAAGCGCCCCTTCGAACTCTTCATCATCAATATTGGACTGCGCAACCTTGATATGTTCGGCCACTCTCGATGCAAATATCTCCGCTATCCGTCGTTCCTCGTCCTTCAGTCTTCTTTCTTCCTCTATACGCTTCTTGTCTTCAAGCGAATCGCCTATCCTCGCCTGAACAGAGAATGGATGTGAGCTTCCTGCCTCTTCCCTGCTAAAGAAACCATAGTCACCACTGTACCTGTTCCATGTAAATCCGACCCCGGCAGTGACCGATTCCGAGTCGAAACCAGCCCTGAAACTGATATATTCACGGTAGTTGTATTCCGCACCGAACCTCAGATCATTGTCATCCCTCTCGGGCATATCCATCTGAACGGAGAGATTCATCGAAGATCCGTTTTCAAACCTTTTGTTGTAACCCACCCCTATCATGATCGTCCTGTCCACCTTATCGGGAATCGTCACAAGCTTCGTCTCCGCACCCACGATGTCCTGAATATTGCAGCCAAATACCAGGCCTTCCACCATGTCCTGATGATACAGAAGTCCGATATCGAGTCCCGTACCGGTATCCGAATAATCTCCTATACGCTGGTTTAATATTTTTACCGACGTTCCGAGGGAGAATCTTCCGAATTTCTGCCATGGAAGGTCAAAGGCATAGGAAAGTATCATCTGGGTTTCCCTGTACGAAATCTCGCCAGTCTCGACACTGTAACTGTCGAATTCCCTGATCCCTCCAGTCCCAACATTCATCAGACCCAATCCGAACGCCCCGAGCGACAAAGTCGGCCAGGCAAGACCGATGAAGTCGTAGCTGGCATCAGCAAAACCGGAAAACAACTGTATATGGTTGCCCATTATCGCCGGGTATGGATTAAGCTTCAGCGCGGCAGGATTATAGTAGATCACCGAAGGGTCGTCACCGATAGCAACAAAGCATCCACCCATAGAGATCGCCCTGGACCCGGCGCCAAGAGTAAATATTGACCTCGTCCCCCCCGTTCCATCCTGAGACCTGACAATGCCGGGGACAGTCAGGACAACCAAAAACACAAATATTGTAAGTACGATCCTTTTCATCACAGCACCTATTTAGCTACAGCTATCTTGAACAGGGCGGACTTTCCACCAGCCTGGACCTTGCAGATATAGACCCCGTTCCTGACAATCTCACCACGCCCGTTTCTGCCATCCCATTCCATCTCCCAGAGAGTCCCCCCAATATCACCGGTAGCACCCTGCTCTCCGGCGGGAATCTCTTTTTTCCAGACGAGTGCTCCGAGCAGATCGTATATCATCACGCTGACCGAAGAGTCGCTCGTGAGGAAATAAGTAATCTTTGTAGTCTCGGATCCCGCCCTGAATGGATTGGGATAATTATGCACATATTCCTCGAAATCAGCAGCCATCACCGTAAGAGGCCCGGTCTCAAAATGCCCCGCAATATCATCTCCGCTTCCCCCACCCCAAACGACCGCGACAACCCCCTGATCGGCACTTCTACTGAAAACTACATCAGCACTTGACGACAGTTCCAACCCAAGACTACCCGAGGGTGCTCCGTCAGCAATATCTATACTGACAAGCATCGTATCCCAGGTCATGATCCCGCCCCCTGAAGGGTCAATGGTGTATTTTCCCGAAACAGGAAGCAATGGAACGGGGTTTACCGCCCCCGCTGTCGCGACATACTGAATCCCCTCCGCGTCGATATACAACGCCGACACATATCTCGAAGGATCCGAATGGGGATTTCCTCTTCCGTCAGTCACGGTGACAAAGGCCGTATCAAGCCCGGCAGTATATGTGGACCTGTTCACCAGAATAAGCTTGAGAACAGGTACGCCTTCAGCTCCCTGGGGTACGACGTACGGCGGAATAGTGTCCGCCGACGATATATTGAGCATCGAAATAGCACCTTCTTCAGTCGTCACACTAATGGGAATCTCGTCGATCCCGGTATCAACAGGTTCTCTGCTGTTTTCGTCTACAGGATAAGGTTCCGCGATCTTTACTGTGATTATCCCTGGTGGAGCGGCAGTACCAGGAGCAATCAGATCCCACGTGACGGACTGTCCCGGCACAAATGGTTTTCTGAAAGTCTCGCCCCCTGAAAGTGAATATTCCGCGTTACCTGGAAGTACGATTTCAAGACGGGCACCTGTTGTATCGATACCGGCAACACCGGTATTGGTAACCATGGCCTCCACCGTGAAGGGTAGATCGACGGATAATTTTCCTTCGATAGCCTGAGGCGGTCCGGCAATGAACGCGGTCAAGTCAAGGCGAGCGCTCTCTACGACTGTCACATCCAGAGGGCTGCTGCATCCGATGTATTCCAGACCGGAATTCATGTCTATCCCCCCGGTCGAGATCGTAAACGATTCTCCACTTACAGCGCTCGAACCGGTTTCGACTGTCCAGATAACCTGTTTCAGCCCTCCTGTTGCGTCGCCAGTCTGTACTACAGCATTTCCTGATATCGAGAATCCGAACGGTACGGTCAGTTCGACCCATGTGGAGCCGGAATTCAATGAAGGCAGGAATTCCGAGCGTACAGTGAATGACTGCTCCGTAGATAACACGCCATCTACGGCTCCTGAAGGGGCCGTGATCGTGATCTCACACTGAGCGGAGCCTGCGGCATCTTCAATGAAGACTTTTTCCGTATCGGCAGCCTGGAGCACGAAAGCCGTCTCCATCATATTCACATCTCTCGGAGGTCGGCTGATAATGACAGAAACAGGCCTCGCCAGAGGCGCCGCGATATCGGGAGCCGTCAATGTCCATAATATTTCTTCATCGATGGAAAACGATCTGATAAGCGAGTCCGCGTCCGGATACACTCGTGAAAAACCAGCGGGAAGGTCCAGAGTGATCTGTCCAGAACCATCATCTCCGGCCTCTCCCATGTTATGAACCGCGGCTGTCAAAACGAATTCCTGGAACGTCGACAATGTATCATCCAATGCACCGACTGGAGCGGTGATACTCACTTCGCACACAAGGACAGCAGCGACCTGAACCTGAAGATTCTCTATAGATTCAATGGCCTGTATCGGAGGGACTTCTTCTCCCGTATTCACCGATACAGCAGTAGTTATAGCGGCTGAAAGTATCTCTACTCCAGTGACAGCCGACTGGACGTTGAATACAAAAATACCCTGGGCCCCTGAGGCCAGGTCCGGAGTGGTCAAATCAGGAGTGATGGTCGCTGCACCATTAGTCGACAGGTCTACCGCGACTTGTTCCAGATCATCTCCCCCCGTATTCTCAACGGTTACGGTCAATTTGAATTCCTGGCCGATATTCACAATCGAAGTATTTGGAAACATGAAACTATTTGGAGCGTCACTTGTCACCGAGATGATTCGCAATCCGGATGGCTCCCTGACCCTGACCCCGGAATCACCGGTTGAGATAAGGATCCCCCTGGCCGGTTCATTCTCGTCAGACCATCTGATCGAGCCATCTATCCTGACCTGACCGGTATCGATCCCCGTTGATGATACAACAAAGACGAAAGAATCGGCCTCCCCCGACTCCAGGATCATATCGCCCGCTCCAGAGGCAAACCCCTCGGGAGGAATGACAAGATAATCGGCAAGCGGATTTCCGTCGAGAGAGAAAACCAGATCTGTTGATGCCGGATCTTCTACACTGATCGGAGCATCACCCGAGTTGAGCAAGTCGATCCTCACTATCCAGTCAGTCGTCTG
>JAGLYV010000160.1 GCA_023131975.1 Candidatus Krumholzibacteriia bacterium
TCGGCCTCCTCCTCAGATATGGCACAGATCACCTGGTTCGATCGCCTGAGGTAATGAAGGACGATCGAGTCCGCGATATCGTCCATCTTCATCACATTCTCGCCCTGCACATTGGTGACGCCCGTCTCGCCCATCACATTCTTCAACGATCCGGTCTGATAGAAATACTGGATATATTTGGCGGCAGTCTGCACGGCTTCGAGGAGCACGAGAAAATTGTAGCTGCGTTTGTGGCGCTCCTGATGATGCAGCATGAAATCCATGAAGCTCTGATCAAGTTTCATCCCGGGCTCCTTTCGTCATTTACCATGAAAAAGATGTAGCAGTTTCGCTTCCTTCTGACAAGTCAGATAATTTTCTCCATACTGGAAAAACTACTTGCGGACATAGATGATTATGTTATATTGCGCGCAGAACAGTGCGATTAGGATTGGGTATATGATGTCATCCGGATAGGGGCGATAGAGAAACCTGCCTCGTTTCATCCCTGATAGGACGCTCACGATTTTAATCTCAGAACTGTCGAGAAGTAGAGTTTAAACCCGTTGAGACCATCAGGAGGTCACAATGAAGATTTATGTAGGTAACATGTCTTACGACACAAGCGAAGACGATCTGCGCACAGCTTTCGAAGCTCACGGCACGGTCGACTCTGTAGCCATCATTTCCGATAGAGATACCGGTCGCCCGAAGGGTTTCGGTTTTGTCGAGATGTCAAATGATGATGAAGCGAAGGCTGCCATCGAAGCCCTTAACGAAAAGGACCTCATGGGTCGTACGCTCAAGGTAAACGAAGCTCGTCCCCGCAACGATAACCGCGGTGGCGGCGGTCGTGGTGGCGGCGGCGGCGGCAGAGGCGGCGGCGGTTGGGGCAGCTACTAGGCACAGCTTCAACAGTCCGGTCCATGATACGCGTCTGGCAGGTCAGATTTATTGACGCGAATCGGTAACGGACCTCTGAATTTGTTTTAAGAAAGTAGAGGGAGGCAACAGCTTCCCTCTATTTCGTTATTGTCGGGATCGTCTACGCATTTTTCCCCTGAAAATCGGTGTATTAATCTGTCGTTGAGCTGGCCTCTATGTTAAGTTCAAAGCGAATGTGGGGTAGCCTGTATCAAGGTAGGTTTTGCGCTGCGCAAGGATATGTGTGGGCAGGATCTTGCTCAGGTTGCCGATTCGACTGCCCTTAATCAAGATGGAGTCATTGTATGTCAAAGAAGTCTTTCCTTCTGCTCGTTATAGTTATCCTGTCTGTAGCTTTCCTGTCTGCCCGGCCCATTGCGGCGGGTAAGGCTTACCTTCACCATCAGATCTCGGTGACGATCGATCCGGGCAATCATTTTCTGGAAGCGGTCGATACCATCACCGTCCCCATTTCCTGTAAGACCGATTCGCTCGAGTTTTCCCTGCTGTCGGATCTGGAACCCCGGCTGTTGAGCTCCGGTGCTTCACTGATCCTTGTCGAAGAGGGGGTCCAGGGTGAAGATACCGGAATGGACAGGGAGGAAAGTCCCGATGCCTCCAGTATGTCGCTGAGCCGGTACCTGATAGTATTCGGGAAATCACGTGATCGGGATATTGAGCTGATAATCGAGTTAAAGGGAAAGGTATATTTTCCCATTGAAGGACCCGGTCGTGAATATGCCAGGGGGTTCAGCCAGACTCCGGGCCTTATATCCGATCAGGGTGTATATCTCGCGGGATCCACTTTCTGGGTACCCGATTTCGATGGCGAATTTATCACCTTCGAGATGACGGTCAGCATGCCCGACGGCTGGGACGTGGTCAGCCAGGGTGGCAGGACCTTTCACGGGAAGGTCGGGAGTGAGGGTGGGACGGATCGCCGGATCACGCGATGGACTTCACTCGATCCGATGGAAGAGATATTCCTGATCGCGGCTCGATTTCATGAGTACACTCTCCAGGCGGGGGACGTCGAAGTGATGGCTTTCCTCAGGACACCCGACGAGGCGCTGGCCGGCAAGTACCTGGAGACTACCGGGCAGTACCTGGAGATGTATTGCGGCCTGTTGGGTGATTATCCGTTCTCGAAGTTCGCTCTCATTGAGAATTTCTGGGAGACCGGTTACGGAATGCCTTCGTTCACCCTGCTGGGCGAGAAGGTGATAAGATTTCCATTCATACTTCATTCTTCCTATCCGCACGAGCTTCTTCATAACTGGTGGGGAAACAGTGTCTATGTCGATTTTGAGGGGGGAAACTGGTGTGAAGGGCTTACGACCTACATGGCAGATCACCTGATAAAGGAACAGCGTGGTCAGGGGTTACAGTACCGGAGAAACACCCT
>JAGLYV010000161.1 GCA_023131975.1 Candidatus Krumholzibacteriia bacterium
CAGAATTACACGAACTATGTGAATGCCGACAACGATCTTCCTATCAGGGATTTTCTATCCCGTCACGATGCCGCGACCGCGTCTGTAGGGTACGGCAAATCATTGATGATGTTCAACATGCTCAGGCAGATGGTCGGAGACGAAGCATTTATAAAGAGTGTAAGGCTTTTCTATGAGAAAAACAGGTTCAGGTCCGCGTCATTCGACGATATCCGAAAAGCTTTCGAAAGTGTATATGGGCGGGGACTGGCAACGTTTTTCAGTCAATGGATCGATCGTACAGGCGCTCCTGAACTAAAGATAGCGGATGCGTTGCTCAGCGACTCTGACGGTAAGTGGAAGATCGATCTGACCCTGGAACAGATACAGGAAGATGACGCCTATACGCTGGAGATCCCGGTGGCAGTCTCTTTCGCTGACAGTCTGGTTACCCGCAAAGTGGTGATGTATGGAAAACTGGAACGGTTTGGCCTCTCCTTTCGGGATCGGCCCCTTCATATAGATGTGGATCCCGCGTTCGACCTGTTCAGAAGACTGCATCACAACGAGATCCCGCCGTCCTTTTCCAGGGCCTATGGCGCCGACAAGGTGACGATAGTCCTTCCGTCGAGAGCTGAAGAACAGAGGCTGAAGGCATATTCAGAGCTGGCCGGAGAGTGGTCGGGCGACCCCTCGATCGATGTGGAGATCATCAGGGACGATCTATTGAAGGAGATTCCGGCAGACAGGGCCGTATGGCTGTTCGGCAAGGATAACCTGCTGATCGACCTAGTGAAGAAAGGGTTGGAGGGAAGGGACGCGGAGATCTCCGGGGACAAGGTCCGGCTTGGAGAGAGCGAGACCGGGTACGAGAGAAACAGTTTTATAATAGCGGTCCGGCACCCTGACGATCCCTCTTCCGTTCTGGCCTGGCTTACCATTGGAGATCTTGAAGCTGCCGCTGGACTTGCCAGGAAGCTTCCGCATTATGGGAAATACGGATACCTTGTCTTCGAGGGAGCCGAACCGGAGAATATTGTAAAAGGTCAATGGGAAGCGGTCAGCTCCCCCATGTCGTTCTCTCTGTCTGACGCGGGCAGGGGCGACGCGGTGGCCGGACTTCCGAAACGGGAACCTCTTGCCAGACTGGCACCTCTCTTCTCGTCCGGGAGGATGATGGATGATATCAGATACCTTGCGGATGAGGAACTGGAGGGCAGAGCGCCGGGGACACCGGGGATCCAGAAGGCTGCTGATTATATCGCAGACCGGTTTGCGGAGGCGGGGCTCACTCCCGCTGGAGATAACGGAACGTATTTTCAGGAGTGGGAGGATTATGTAGACGGGGACGGTTCGCGGGGCAGACTGGTCAATGTGATCGGCGTATTGCCGGGGGTGGAGAGCGGGCTCGACAGTGCTTCGGTCGTCGTCTGCGCTCACTACGATCATCTCGGGTTGGGCTGGCCGGACGTTCGCAAGGGTAATGAAGGAAAGATCCATCCTGGAGCGGACGATAATGCCAGCGGAATCGCCGTAATGATCGAACTTGCCACGCACCTGGCCAGGACGTCCAGCCCGACGCGATCTGTCGTTTTCGCAGCGTTTACAGCTGAGGAAAGTGGATTGAGAGGGTCGAAATACTATGTGAGGAACATGTCCAGATATCCGGTCTCGAAATGCATGGGCGCGATCAATCTTGATACCGTAGGTCGGCTGGGGGACGGGAAGGTAATGGTGCTGAACAGCTCCAGCGCGCGTGAATGGCGGTTCATGTTCATCGGCAGCAGCTATGTGACCGGTGTCGAATCGGAAATAATCGCCAAAGATCTTGATGCCAGCGACCAGGTCAGCTTTATCGAGGCGGGAGTGCCCGCCGTTCAGATATTTTCCGGGCCGCACGGGGATTACCACAGGCCCTCGGATACGATCGAGAAGATCGACGAGGCGGGCCTCGTCAAGATCGCCTCTTTCACGAGGGAAGCTATTCTGTATCTGGTGGAAAGGGATGAGCCGCTGAGTTATTCAGGCCCCGCACTGCCGGCGTCAGGGGCGGGATCGCCTGCCGGGTCTTCGGGCGCAAGGCCGGGAAGCCACGCGGGGAGTCCTTCCCGCCGCGCCAGTACGGGTTGTATGCCGGACTTCGCGTTCAGTGGGAAGGGTGTGAAAGTATCTTCGGTCTCGGATGGGTCAGCGGCAGAAGCTGCCGGCATTATCCCCGGAGATGTGATAATAAAACTGGGTAGTTTTGATGTAAATGATCTGAAGGAATATTCCAGCGCGCTGAAATCATTCCAGCCGGGGGATGAAGTCGACATAGTGATCCTGCGTGGAGGGAATGAGATAAAGAGCAGGATCCTTCTTCAGGAACGTTGATGGATGGGCAGAGGGAAAGTAAACGAAGTCTGAGAAGAGGGACGCGATCATGCGGCGAAGATGGATAGTCGGTTCGGTCCTGTTTCTATTCTGCGCGACCTTTGCCGTCTGGGTCTCGATCAGACCTTCCCTGGAAAGGGAATGGGCTCCGGATCAGGCCAGGCAGCCGCGTACCGTGTTCGACGGGACGAGACTACATATCACAAACGTACGGAATTTCGATCATTGTCCGGATAGTGGCAGTACCATTGAACGCTGGGAAGAGCGCACCTTCGATCTGGACGAACTGGAGAGCGTCTGGATGGTCCTTTCTCTGTTTAAAAAAGACTGGAGAGGACCGGCTCATCCGTTTCTCAGCTTCGGATTTGCCGATTCGACATATCTCTCCGTATCTGTCGAGGCAAGACGTGAGGTCGGCGAGACATATTCGATCTGGAAGGGTATTTCCAAGCGATTCGAGCTGACATATGTCGTGGCGGTGGAACCAGATGTCTTGAAGCTCCGCACACTCTGTCATGACGACAGGGTATTTCTATATCCGCTGGACATCTCCCCTGAGAAAGGGCGGCAGATGTTGAGCGAGATGCTCAAGAGGGCAAACAGCCTTGGGGAAAAAGCCGAGTTTTACCATACGGTGTTCAGCAATTGTACTACGGAGATCATCGCTCGCGCGAATACGATAGCGACTATCAGGATCCCTGGGGGGGTTCACTCCTTTCTTCCGGGTTATTCCGACAAGGTGGTCCATTCACTGGGATTGATCGATGCCAGCGGTTCGATCGAGGATGTGAGAGCAAGATTTCAGGTGAACGACAGGGCGATGATGATCGGGGACGACCCACGGTTCTCCATCAGGATAAGAGAAGGCAGTCCCTGATCGATGAAAGTCTGTACGGGGCTTCAGGTGCGTCCCCTGTCAGGGTCGCCGTAGATCCGAAAGAGTCCTGATGGAGACGCGGTTTTCCGGGTCGGACATTATTTCATCTGTCTTATACAGGACGACTTTTTTCTCCCCCGGCATAAGATCGAAGAAGTTATCCGAGAAAGAACCTCTGCTGCCTTCGAACGACAGGAATATGTCTTTAGCGAGTCTTTCCGTTCGGATCTCCAGCCTGTATCCGTCCGCATGTGCGGCTACGGCGATCCGCAGGCCTGGAGCCGGGAGATCGAGTCTGGCGGGCCGGGTGAAATAGAGAAGCGATGATGATATCGGTCGACCCTTACATTCGAGAAAACATCTGAGAAAGCAATTTTCCGGGACATCGTCCTTCAGTAATTCTTCTGCCGGCATTTCAAAAAAAATCTTTCCGGGAGCGGAAACGTCCGGCGTCAGTTTTGATCTTTCGCCGACTGTATTTGCCAGGCATCGGGCTTCTACATCCACCTGCCAGGATCGCAGGGACGCACCATTGAAATCCCGGAGTTCCAGGTTGAGCTGACCCGATATATCCTCGGCTGTATCGTTGATGACGAAGACCTGCACGGTCCCGTCATTGATCAACGATGAGACGAGAACCGGGGTAAAAGCCCTTTTCACATAATAATACAGGGCCTTGTGCCTACCGAAATAGTCGATGCTCGACCAGGATGCCACCGGCCAGCAGTCGTTCAGCTGCCAGTAAAGCGATCCCATACAGAACGGGGCCGCCCTTCTCTGTGCCTCGATCCCCATCCTGATTCCCCTCGCCTGAAGAAGCTGGCTGATATATACGAAATCCTCGAAATCGTCAGGAATATCGAAGTCCCTTGCCATGTATTCAGAGATCAGGCTGTTTCCTCTGGGGTGTTTCTGGTGGCATTTCATAGCGGCTGAATCGAGGTGCCGATCATTCGGTGACACGAATCTGTTTATGGTCTGGATATCCGGAAAGGACTGAAACCCGAATTCGCTCATGAATCGCCCTGTCCTCTCGATCAGCATCTCGAAAGGTTCGGCGTCATGCCATACTCCCCAGTAATGGGAATCTCCCTCGGTACGGCTCCGGACATCTCCTCTGCCGTAGAGTGGCGATGTAGAGTGGTAGGGGACTTTCGCCGAGTGTTTTTCGACTATACCAGGCAGTAATGAATGAAAGAGACTCTCGTAACCACTCCAGATCTCATCCACTTCACCGCGTGAGCGTCCGTTCTGCCAGCCCCAGTTGTGCCACGCTTCATCTATTTCGTTATTACCGCACCAGAGAGCAATACAGGGGTGTCCGGCCAGTCTCTTTACGTTGTAGACGGCTTCTTTTCTTATGTTATCGAGGAAATCGGGATCCCCGGGATACATCGCGCAGGCAAACATGAAATCCTGCCATACGAGAATTCCCAGGCTGTCGCACAATGAATAGAATCCGTCGTCCTCATAGACCCCTCCGCCCCAGACCCGGATCATGTTCATCCCCGCATCGGCGGCGCTATGAAGAATATATCTCCAGTCGACACCGGTTCCACTCCAGTCGACACCGGGCTCGCCAAGCCGTCCCGCGGTCGGGAGCATTCTCACGGGGAAGCTTTCTGTCGGTATGTAATTTGCCCCTTTCATGAATATCGGCCTGTTGTTGACGCGGAAGTAAAAGCTTCTGCCGGATCCATCGGGCTCCGAGACGAGTTCTACGGTTCTTATTCCTGTAACTATGTCGGCGAGGTCCGCCTCGTCCTTTCCGATTGATAGCCGTGACTGGATATGGTAAAGGCGCTGTCCACCCTCTCCTGCCGGGTACCACAGCTCGGGGTCTTTTATCCCGAAATCTATCCTGTATCTATTTTCCCCCTGCTTGAGGGAGAGGGCCTTTGTCATAACGGGGATACCGTCGACGGATATAGAGATGTCGGCGTTCGATACCTGATCGGATTCTATCACGATATCTGCCGAGTAAATAGCGAGGAAGGAGTCAAGGTCCGTCAGGCAGATAGCCATCTCGGCTATCCTGGCATCTCCCCATCCTTCCAGGCGGGCGTCTTTCCATATGCCGGATGTGACGAATCTCGGTCCCCAGTCCCATCCATAGTGGTATGCCGCTTTTCTGGTGAACACCCTGGGGCCGCCGGGAAGTACAAAGGGATGTCCGGCAGCCAGGCTGTCTCCTGCCACTTTCGGGGAATGAAACAGGACTCTCAGCCTGTTTTCTCCTTCGACCAGATGACTGCCGCAGTCCACGGCCCATTTCCTGAACATGTTGTCGGTATTGAGAATCGTTTTGCCATTGAGGATGACTTCAGCGTAAGTATCAAGCCCCTCGAATATCAGTTCACTGTGGGG
>JAGLYV010000162.1 GCA_023131975.1 Candidatus Krumholzibacteriia bacterium
CGAAAGAATCTGACCAACATGGACAGGGAGAAATAGATACTGCCTGTTTGGAACGGTGTCGGCATTGTCGCCGGCATCGAATAGAAGAGACAAGTGCGGGAAGGCTGGGTTCGAACGGGGATCCGGCCTTCCCCTTTTTCAGGGCAGACGTCTCTGATGATTTGTCCTTGCCTGCCTGTCAGATAGCGTGTATAAAATGTCTGTCCGACCTTCCCGATGGAGCGCGCCGAAAGGAGTCACTGTGACTGAACTTTACGACCAGATAAAAGAGACTGTGAAATATATACGGAAGCAGACGAAGATCCGTCCTTCATTCGGTATCGTCCTGGGTAGCGGACTGGGTGGACTGGCCAGGAAAATAAAGGTCAGCATAAAGATACCTTATGGAGATATCCCCAATTTTCCGGTATCGACGGTCAAGGGTCTGCACGCGGGTAACCTGCTGTTCGGTGAGATCGGCGGCAGGGAGGTAGTGGCTATGGAAGGGCGCATACATTATTACGAGGGTTACACGATGCGCCAGGTCACATTTCCGGTAAGGGTGATGAAGGCGCTCGGTGCCCGGTCGCTCATTCTGACCTCCGCGGTAGGGGGGATGAATCGTAATCAGCCGCCTGGCTCGATAGTCGCCGTTACGGATCATATCAACCTTATGGGAGACAACCCCCTGATCGGTCCGAACGATGAACGACTTGGACCGAGATTTCCTGATATGAGCGAGCCCTATAACAGAAAATATATCTCGACCCTGGAAAAGACGGCTCTGGACCTGAAGATCCCGCTGAAAAGGGGGGTGCTTGTCGCTGTCGCCGGGCCGAACCTGGAGACTGCGGCCGAGTATCGGTTTCTGAGGCGGATCGGGGCCGATATCGTAGGGATGTCGATGATCCCCGAGAATCTGGCCGCCGTGCATGCGGGCATGAAAGTGCTTGGAATATCTGTAGTTACTGACGAAGCGCTGCCTGATTGCCTCAAACCGGCCGATATAAGGGAGATAATCGCCACGGCGAAAAAGGGAGAGGCGGTCCTCTGCAGGCTCGTAGAGGGTTTTCTCGAGCGGGTGTAGGAGTGAGTTCAGGAACGAGTACGAGTTCAGGAGCGGGGACAGGAGTGGTGCAGAGGGGGAGGTGTCGGCGTTCTGCGCGGAGCGGTCTGTAAGCGTCCGCTGATGCTTGACATCAGGCCCCTGATACATTATAAGATATTGTCTTCAGGGAAGAACAGCCGGGCTGAAGTTTTCACCCCGGTCGCGGGAACATAAGATCCGGAGTCTTGATATGGCCGATGATAACACCAGAAAACGTTATAATGATATTCCTTCCCAGCGAGAATCGATCGACGCGGAAGCTTCTATTCTCGAGTACTGGGAAAAACACGATATATTCAGGCGCAGCATCGACGAAAAACCGGCTGACAACCCCTTCGTGTTCTACGAGGGGCCGCCCACGGCAAACGGAAGGCCGGGCGTTCATCACGCTATGGCCAGGACGATCAAGGATATCGTCTGCAGACACTGGACGATGCGCGGACACAGGGTCGTAAGGAAGGCCGGATGGGATACACATGGGCTTCCGGTAGAGATCGAAGTCGAGAAGAAGCTGGGCCTTAACGGCAAGGACCAGATCGAAAAATATGGAGTCGGGGAATTCAACGCCGAGTGCCGCAAGAGCGTATTTACATATCTTGACGAATGGCACGAGTTTACCCGCAAGCTTGGGTATTGGGTCGATCTTGATGATCCTTACATTACATGTACCAACGAATATATCGAGTCGGTATGGTGGATCCTGAAGCAGTT
>JAGLYV010000163.1 GCA_023131975.1 Candidatus Krumholzibacteriia bacterium
GTGTCCATCAGATATTGCTCGATTATCTCTTCTTTCGAGATGATCTGTTCTTACGCGTCGATACCATAGCCCATTTGCTGTCATTGTTCAATTCAAGAAAACGGTTATAGCCATCGTTCAATGTACGATTGCTGTAGATACCGAAGCGAAATAGATAGTTGAAATACCTTGGCCCCGACAAAATCGGTTTACATAATGCGTGGAATATGTTAGACTTAAGCATCGGCGAGGGATGTCGCCGTTTGTATTAAGAGGGCAATGCCTTAATGGTATATGTTGTTATATATTAAGGAGTTGCCTTTGATAAATTGATTGACTACAGCTGCAACAAAGGATAGGGGATGTTCCGCGGGTTAGGAATAATTATCCTTGTAGTGCTGTGCGCAGGTCTATTTTCACCCGTTATGGCTTGTCCTGACAGGGTGTATATCGGACTTTATGTCGATGGACTGCACAGTGACTGCGATGAGTATGTTACCGCTTACAAGCCGTTTACCTTGTGGGTATGGGTACTTCCCAGCATGCAGGGAGTGACCTGCCTTGAATTCAGGCTCGAAAAGCCTGAGTGGCTCGAGCTTCTCGGCATGACTGAGCATATTCTTGCCGCCGACCTCGAAGAAGACTTCGACTGGTTCGGTGAAGGGGGTAAGATGTGCTATGAGTATTGCCGTTTTCAGTGGACCTGGGTCTTCCAGTTTACCCTTATGCCGACAGATGCGAGCGCGACAGGTTTTATCACGATGCATGAATGGGCCCGGTCGGGCAACCTGTTGTCGACTACCTGCAAGGAAGACTATCCGATCCAGGCTCTGATCCCTATTACTTATCTCGCGATCAACCAGAGCTGTGAGATCGGTACAGAGAATGCCACCTGGGGCGCTATCAAGGGTCTGTACAAGGATCAGTAAGCGGTCGACAGGATTTCAACGATACAACAAAAGCTACCGACAGTCTCTTCTCATGGTAAATCAGAGACCTGACGGTGAGGTTTGTGTATAATCTCCTCATGACAGATGAGAATAATAATGAACGTTCGGCAGGTGCCGGGTATTCATGCGACAGGAATGTCTATCCTGCAGGACCGGGAGAGTGGGGGCCGGATGACAGGGTGATCGCCCATATCGACATGGACGCCTTCTTCGCTTCTGTGGAGATCCTCGATTTTCCCGAGCTTCGCGGAAAGCCGGTCGTTGTGGGAGGTAGCTCCAATCGCGGTGTCGTTTCCGCGGCGAGCTACAGGGCCCGCGAGTTCGGGATCCATTCAGCCATGCCGATATTCCAGGCGAAGAAACTATGTTCCGGGCTCGTGATCCAGCCCGGCAGGATGGCGAGGTACTCGGAACTTTCCCGTGAAGTGATGAAGATCCTGCATTCATATTCTCCCCTGGTTCAGCAGATATCGATAGATGAGGCGTATATCGATCTCTCCGGCACGGAAAAGCTTTTCGGAAAGCCTGAAGAAACGGCATTCAGGATCAAAAAGGATATTTCCGATCATACATCGCTCACCTGTTCGGTGGGACTGTCGGTGAGTAAGCTGGTAGCCAAGATATCTTCAGACATCAACAAACCTGACGGGGTCACTATAATACCGCCCGAAAAAGTGATGGGATTCATATTTTCCCTTCCGGTCGGAAAGATCCCCGGGATCGGCTCGAAAAGCGAAGGGGAACTGGCGAAGGCAGGAATAAAAAAGGTCGGGGATATCGGAAAGCTCTCTCCTGAGTTCGTCAGGGAACGGTACGGGAAATTCGGGGAAAGATTGTTGGAGATCGCGGCGGGAAGGGTGGGTGGCGAGGTAGTGCCTTTTTCACCGCCCAAATCGATCAGTAATGAGATCACATTCAGCGAGGACACTGATGAGATCGAGCTCCTTGAAAAACATCTGATGGGACTTTCCGAGAAAGTCGGCAGGCGACTGAGGAAGAAATATATGCGTGGCAGGACCGTGACTCTCAAGTTGAAGGACAGCCGGCACAGGCTGATCACAAGATCGGTGACCCTCGCCAGGCCGACCTGTCAGGGGAAAATGATATATACAAAGGCCAGAGAACTGATGGAGGCCATCGAGATCGCTACGAAGCAGCGATTGATCGGCGTCGGTGTCTCGAATCTTTCCAGTGCCCGGGAACAGGGATTTTCCTGCTCGGGTGAGCCTGAACAGGGGCTGTTGTTCGCGGAGAGCGGCCCAGGGGAAGAGCGATGGGACAAGCTGGACAAGGTGATGGACGGGATACTGGACAGGTTTGGCCAGGGAGCCGTGAAAAGGGGAAGGCTCAACGAATAACGTCGATCACGATCATCACATCAGATCGAATCACTCCGGCGGAAAATCAAAGCGCAATCTGGCAGTCTATTTATCCGGCGGGAACCTTTTCAGGATCCTGGTAGCCGATTCTTCCACGTAGTCAGGCGCGTCCTCACGTCCGTGAAGTACGCCTTTTGCCCAGCCTCTCCAGACGAGTTCTTTGTTTTTTCCGTCGACGATGTCGATGATCAAAGTTCCCTCGCGGTACTGGTGTACCCTGACATCACGTCCGCGCCAATATCCCCGCCTGCCGTAACCATAATAGTAATGGTCGACATCGATCTTCTTTTCCGTTCCTATATGAAACGCGATGAGAAGGTCGGGCATGGAGTTGCCGGCCGGTACGAGTCCTTTTTCGGCCAGCTCCCTGTTCGCGGCGCTTAGGACATGTTTTTTTATCAATGGATCCCTCATCATCCCCTTTTGAGAATCCTCGATGTGATCGACCCATTTGTAGGTCTTGTAGATCGAGAAATCCACCTCCGGGTCGAAATCGGTTTCCACCGAGATCCCCGAGCAGGAAGTAAACGATACGAGTGCAAGAAGACATATGACTGTAGTGAGTCTGTTCATCTGAACCATCCCTTTCACCTGACCATCGACATGATGTCAATTGAAAGTCCGACCGATAACCTGTAATGCAGATGGTAATTGAAAATCGGGCAATTTTCAACTATAATCCCGACCGGGCGTAGCGGAAAGGATCGTGAAATGATCGATGTGTTGAGAAGTACATTTATGATAACAGGCTTTGTCTTCGTTATGATGCTCGTTATCGAATTTCTCAATGTTCTGACAAGTGGCGCATGGCAGCACAGGCTTGCCAGGAGCAGGTTTGGGAAATACATCTTCGCCGCGATCCTCGGCGTGATCCCTGGCTGCCTTGGAGCCTTTGCCGCAGTAGCGATGTATTCGCACAGAGTCTTTACGCTGGGAGCTGTCGTTACCACGATGATAGCCACCAGCGGAGATGAGGCATTCGTCATGCTGGCCATGATCCCCGGTCCCGCGCTCATTCTTACCGGTATTCTCCTTGTCGTGGGAATAATCGTCGGGATCCTTACCGATATCTTTGCTGGAAAAACCGGAAAATCCGGGGATGCTGATTGTTGCGAGATGGTGGTCCATGA
>JAGLYV010000164.1 GCA_023131975.1 Candidatus Krumholzibacteriia bacterium
ATGCCCTCTATCAGAACGTGCCGAATCCGTTCAATCCCGCGACCGTCATAAGGTTCGATCTGTCTCAGGCGACACATGTGAGACTGTTCGTTTACAATGTGAAGGGTGAGCTGGTCTCCAGGATCGTCGACCGCCAGATGACCGCCGGGCAGAAGCGGCTCGACTGGAATGCTGTCGATGTTCGAGGAAGAAGGCTCTCGAGCGGGATGTATTTTTACCGCCTGACGGCGGGCGATTTTGTTCAGACGAGAAAGATGGTGCTGCTCCGATAGGGCGAGTACTTTTTAGATAACAGGTCACGGGGGTAACCCGTGACCTTCTACAGTAAACTATGCTACGACATGGATCAGTCCTTCAGGAAATCATTCTGCACGAGCATTATCTGGGGATTCTTGCGATGAGATCCGGTAACGACACAAACTCAACGGATATATCCCGGTATTTTCGAGAGTATTTTCTTTTTACATCGCGAGCGACGACATAGTTTTCTCCAGATGGATATTGTTTCCTGAAAGCGTACAGGTTGCCGGGATCGAATCCATCTGCAGACCATTTGGATTCAATGGCAATCGGTTTGTTTCCCGGCCTGACCAGAACGAAATCCACTTCATGACCACGTTTGTCGCGCCAATAATTGATTTTTCTGGTCTGGAGCGAAGCCTGCATCTCGTTCAGGACGAAATGTTCCCAGAGAATACCATAGTCATCAGCGCGCAACTCGTTCCACCCTCTATGGTAGCAGACGAACCCGGTGTCGAAACCAAATACCTTCGGCGCCGACACGATCTCGGTCGGGCGATGACTGTTGAACGGTTTTATCACGTGGGCGACGAATGTCGCTTCGAGCACAGCCAGATAATTTGAGATCGTTGTCCTTGACACTTCACATGGTCCTGCAAATCTGGTCGCTTCGAATATACCTCCGCTCTGCGCAAGCAGAAGTTCGACGAATTTCTGAAACGAATTGCGGCTCTGTAGTCGGAAGAGTTCCTGGATGTCTTTTGCCCAGTATGCGTCTACCCATTCCTGAAAGTCACGCTCGGGCAGTTGCTTCGACAGGAAAAAGGGAGGTAGTCCGCCACGAAGGAGACGGTGATGGAGATCTTCGTTCTCGAAATCGGTCAGGTCAAGAGTCGTCATGGGGGTCAGCCACAGGTCTCGTTTCCTTCCGCTGAGCGTATCTTTGAACTTTGCCGATGCTCCGAGGGTGGAAGATCCTGTAGCTAATATCCGGCAGGCCGGAAAGTGGTCGGCGGCGATCTTGAGCAGTTGAGCAGGATTCTGGAGTCTGTGGACCTCGTCCAGCACTATGCGCCGGTCGCTCAGGCTTTCCAGGAAGCTCTCAGGATCATCCATCGACCTGCGTGTTCTTGGCAATTCACAATCAAAGTATTCGATATCAGGCAAGGAGCGGCAGAGAAACGTCTTGCCGACCCTTCGGATGCCGGAGAGCCAGACCACATTTTTCTCGAGCCAGGCTTCCTCGATGAGATTTTTCCACCATTTTCTGTGTACCATATGCAACTACGATTGCATATAGTGTCACTATTTGCAAGTTTATTTTCCGCAGGAAGATTGAAAACCCGCTCGGGATGTGGTGCAATACTTTCAGGGGATACGTCAATTATTTAAAAAATTGAACCTGCGTATGTGATTTTCTTCTTCCTCGACGGTCATATATACAGTCAGACATCAATTTGAAATTGAATTGTTACCTCAGTGTGACCGGTAAAAACAGGGGGAGTGATCACCAATGAAAAGTAATGTCGTGTACCTGTGTTTGATCTCATGCCTGATAATTATGGTGAGCGGACAGGCGGTTCATGCCACATGGATTCCGGATGGTGTGGAGGTCGCTCATTATCCGACTCCAGACCCTGACCTGTCCGAGATTGTCTCCGATGGCGCGGGTGGTTCTATCATCGTCTGGCAGGATAATCGCAACGGTGACATGGACATTTACGCCCAGAGAATAGATTCAAACGGGGCGGTTCTGTGGACGATCGATGGAGTGCCCATCTGCACGGCAACAGGGGAGCAGTCTATCCCCCGGATCACATCCGACGGAGCTGGTGGAGCGGTTGTAACGTGGCAGGACCTTCGTAGTGGGATCGACGATG
>JAGLYV010000165.1 GCA_023131975.1 Candidatus Krumholzibacteriia bacterium
GGAGAATCTCGGACACAGGGAAAGAACATGACACTCTTTCATGGAAATCCCTGCCGGAGATTTAGAAAAGATTACTCTCTCTGAGTAGACGGAATATATTTGCGGACCCCGGGCCAATACCTGATCCTGAGCTGATTCCTCGTCTAATCCCTCGTCAGCGATCTGTACTTGATCCTCTTCGGGATGTCTGCCCCGGCTCCCAGGCGTTCTTTTTTGTTCTTCTCGTAGTCGGAGAAATTCCCCTCGAACCAGTAAGCGGTGCTGTCGCCCTCGAAGGCGAGGATGTGGGTGGCGACACGATCGAGGAACCACCTGTCATGGCTGATCACGGCGGCACAGCCACCGAAGTTCTCGAGACCCTCCTCAAGCGCCCGCATAGTATTGACGTCCAGATCGTTTGTGGGCTCATCGAGCAGGATCACATTTGCCCCTTCTTTCAGGACCATCGCAAGGTTGACCCTGTTTCTTTCCCCTCCCGAGAGGACTCCGACCTTTTTCGACTGGTCCTGGCCCGAGAAGTTGAATCTGGCCACGTAGGCGCGTGAATTGATCTCCTTGCCGCCAAGCAGGATATGCTCTTTTCCGTCTGAGATCTGCTCCCATATCGATTTTTCCGGATCGAGAAGCTCCCTCGACTGGTCGACACAGGCGATCTTGACGGTCTCTCCGAATTTTATTTCACCGCTATCCGGGGTCTCATCACCGGTGAGCATCTTGAACAGGGTCGTCTTTCCCGCTCCGTTCGCTCCGATGATCCCGACGATCCCTCCGGGGGGAAGCGTGAACTTGAGGTTTTCAAAGATCAGCCTGCCGTCATAGGCCTTGGAAATATTATCTGTCTCTATCACGACACCGCCGAGCCTCGGGCCGGCAGGGATGAAGAGCTCGAGGTCGTTGCGGCGGTTTTCCGCGTTTTCGCCCAGAAGGCTTTCGTACGCGCTGATACGGGCTTTCGATTTCGTCTGCCTCGCTTTTGGAGACATCCTTATCCATGCGAGTTCGCGTTCCAGAGTCTTCATTCGCTTTGACTCTTTCTTGTCCTCCAGTACCAGCCTGCCCTGTTTCTGCTCGAGCCAGGAGGAATAATTCCCCTTCCACGGGATGCCTTCGCCCCGGTCCAGTTCGAGGATCCATCCTGCCACGTTATCGAGGAAATACCTGTCATGAGTGACGGCGATGACCGTGCCGGCATAGGTCTGGAGGTGGTGTTCCAGCCAGGCTACCGTTTCCGCGTCGAGATGGTTTGTGGGCTCGTCGAGCAGCAGGATATCCGGTTTCTGGAGAAGAAGTCTGCAGAGAGCTACACGTCTTTTCTCGCCACCGGAAATGTTTTTTATCAGCATGTCGGACGAAGGACACCTCAACGCGTCCATCGCCATTTCCAGCCTCGAATCGAGATTCCATGCGTCGAGGGCATCGATCTTTTCCTGGACCTTTCCCTGTCGCTCGAGCAGAGCGGTCATCTCGTCGTCGTCCATCGGTTCGGCGAATTTTGCGCTGATCGCGTTGAACTCGTTGAGTAGTCCGGCGGTCTCGCTCACACCTTCCTCGACGATCTCCTTTACCGTTTTTTCTCCGTCGAGTTGAGGCTCCTGTTCGAGAAAGCCTACGCTGTACCCGGGAGAGAGGACTGCTTCTCCGTTATGTTCGGTGTCCACGCCCGCCATGATCCTGAGGAGTGTGGACTTGCCGGACCCGTTCAACCCCAGCACGCCGATCTTGGCCCCGTAGAAATATGAAAGCGAGATATCCTTGAGGACCTGCTTGGTGTTGTGGTATTTACTCACTCCCATCATCGTGTAGATGATTTTTTTGGAATCGGTGGTCATCGTATGTCTCCGTGTGAAATGGTGTCCATCAGATATTGCTCGATTA
>JAGLYV010000166.1 GCA_023131975.1 Candidatus Krumholzibacteriia bacterium
GGGGGCAAGTGGTCGCTGGTTCAAATCCAGTCGCCCCGACCATTTTTTACCGCCAGTATCACAACTTGCTGCTCCAAGCTCATATGGTGAGCTCCATGTGACACCAGCTACGGGGAATAAGTCAGGCAATAATCGCTGATCTGCGGAGGACGGCCTTGAACGATGAATTCGGCGCACTGATACCTGCATTCAACGAGGCCGGCCATATCGACCGCGTCATTCGTGGCGTTGCGGGTCAGATCCCCGCCTCTAACATACTCGTGATCGATGACGGCTCCTCGGACAATACGGTCTCCGAAGCACAAGACACCGGAGTCGAAGTTGTAAGAAATCCGGTCAATCTCGGAAAAGGCGCGACGCTCCTGAAAGGCTTCGATCTGATGGCCAGAAATACTGGCATCGATGCTGTTTTCACACTCGACGCCGATGGCCAGCATGATCCGGTGGAGATGGCATCTTTCATAACCGCATTCCGGGACAGAAAGGCCGACATCGTAATAGGCAGCAGGATGGCCGACACAAAAGGGATGCCTGCTCTGAGACGGTTCACCAACAGGTTCACTTCAGCAATTATCAGCCTTCGGGCAGGAGTCAGGATCGAAGACACGCAATCCGGCTATCGCCTTGTCAGACTCTCAATGATGAAACAACTTCACCTGGTGACCCGTAACTTTGACCTGGAGAGTGAGATCCTCATCAAGGCCGCTCGCCTTGGAGCAGTAATCGTTTCCGTACCGATTGCCACGATCTATGGAGAGGAAAAGAGCAAGATCAATCCACTTGTGGACACCTGGCGATTCCTAAAACTGGTCTTCAGGAGCTTTCTCTGGTAGTATCCGCTTTCATATGGAAAAAACGATCCTCATAACGAACGACGACGGAATCAGGGCATCGGGGCTTGAGACCCTCGAGAGTTCACTTTCCGGTCTTGGGAAGATAATCCTTGTCGCACCGGAAAACGAGCAGAGTGCAACCAGCCATGCCATCACCCTCGACAGACCCCTGCGGATAAAGAAATACTCTGAAAACAGATACAGTGTTACAGGCACTCCGACCGACTGCGTACTGCTGGCCGTTCACGGCATCCTCGGTTCCAGACCGGACCTGGTCGTGTCTGGAATAAACCACGGTCCGAATATGGGGGAGGACGTGACTTACTCGGGCACGGTAGCAGCGGCGATCGAAGGTAACATCCTCGGTATCGACTCGATTGCGATATCGATAACATCGTGGGATCCGGCCTCGTTTGAAGCCTCAGGAAAGGTATCCAGATATCTTGCCTCGAGAATGCTCGAAAGGGAAGGGAAGCATGGCACGTATCTATTGAACGTCAACATTCCTCCTCTCCCCGAGGATAAACTCAGGGGGCTGCGGATCACCAAGCTCGGATCGAGAGTATACAATGACTCGATTGTGAAAAAAACAGATCCGCGTGGAAAGGATTACTTCTGGATCGGCGGAGGGGAACCTGGTTGGAATATTGACGAGAAATCCGACTTCACCGCTGTAAGCAACGACTATATAAGCGTTACCCCGCTGAAGGTAGACATGACCGATTACAAGAGCGTCCTGGAACTCGAACAGTGGAAACTCGACTGGAGATCATGACCGATTATGGAATAGCAAGAAGACGTATGGTGGAAGAACAGCTCGTGGCCCGCGGTATCAGAAACGAGCGGATCATCGAGGCTTTTCTCACAGTTCCGAGGCACCTTTTCCTCGATCCGGCAGTCAGGTCGAGAGCCTATGATGGATGTTCTTTCCCTATAGGATATAACCAGACGATCTCGCAGCCCTTTATACAGGCGGCGATGATGCAGCATCTCGATATAAAGAGTACGGACCGTGTCCTCGAAATAGGAACCGGCTCAGGATACCAGACAGCGATCCTGTCACTTATAGCAAGGGAAGTATGTTCGATCGAGAGGATCGAGGCCCTCAGCGCCGCAGCCGAAGCGGTCCTGACTGAAATACCTACAGGCAGGATAAGACTTAAAGCGGGAGACGGATCAGCCGGATGGCCGTATTATTCTCCCTTCGACAAGATAATCGTATCGGCTGCCACAAATGAACGTCCCGGAGAACTTCTGGCGCAGCTCGCAGAAAACGGATGTCTCATAGCGCCGGTCCAGGATATAGAAGAACAACTCGTGCTTTACAGAAGGAGGGGTGAAGAGATCGAGGAACAGAAACTTTCCAGATGTTCATTCGTACCCCTTTTGAAAGGAGTTGGCTGATTTGGCCCCCCTTTTCGCTGTCGCCCTGAATCTCTCGCCCAAGGTGATGACATTCATCCTCTCGATGCTGCCCATCTCGGAGTTGAGGGGAGCAATACCTTATGCTATATGGGTGGGAAAAATCGGCTGGAAAGAGGCCTATGTCATTGCCGTCATCGGCAACTTTATCCCAGTGATCCCTCTGCTTTTCTTTATGGAGAGGGCTTCGGTGTGGCTCAGAAAATATCCTCTGGGCGACAGGTTCTTCACCTGGTTTTTTAACAGGACAAGGAAAAAGGGGAAGCTTATAGAACGATTCGAGGCGATGGGGCTGACCATGTTCGTTGCAATACCCCTGCCCGTCACCGGAGCCTGGACTGGATGCGCGGCTGCGATAATCTTCGGCGTTCCCCGAAAATTCGCCATTCCCGCCATTTTCCTGGGTGTACTGATAGCGGGATGCATCGTCACCCTGGCAAGCATGGGGGTAATTTCATTCTGGGGAATACAGACGCAAGGGTAAACGAATTCGTTTGTGTTGAAACACAATAAGTGATATTTTATCGACTGGCGTCGGGGTGTAGCGCAGCTCGGTTAGCGCGCCTGCTTCGGGAGTAGGAGGTCGTCAGTTCAAATCTGACCACCCCGACCAATTTTTTGCTATGACACGTCAAATCTCCTTATATTATACCATTGCGATTGCGGCCCTGTCCTGTTTTGTGCTCGGTTCGTGCACGCCGTCCCCCAGATATCGCGGTGGTACTTCAAAACCGGCCACCGTAAAGCGTGATCCCGTGCGAGACAAAGAACCGGACCACGGGAATCTCGATATAGTCCTGAGAAATCCACTCGGTGGAGCCGGGGGGACGAAGATCAACAGTCCCTTCGGAATGAGGACTCACCCGTCCTACGGGACCCAGGAATTTCATCAGGGCGTTGATTTTGAAGCGGAAACAGGCGATGATGTATATGCGGCCGCCGGTGGCAAAGTCACTTATGCAGGCAGGCAGAAGGGATACGGGAAGGTCGTGATCATAGATCATGGCAGAAACATCTCATCGGTCTACGCACATCTGTCCGAGACTTCCGTACGTAAGGGGGACCAGGTCGAGTCGGGGCAGCGCATCGGGAAGGTCGGAGTAAGCGGAAACGCCACAGGCTCACACCTGCATCTGGAATTGAGAGTGTCCGGAGAAGCGGTGAATCCGCTCGATTACATGGAGATAAGATGAGTAGAAAGCGTCTGGACGACGACATTCAGAGGCAGTATTTCGACGATATCAGCAAGTATCCCATCCTCACAGCTGAGGAGGAGAGAGACCTCGCCAGAAAGGCCAGGGATGGGAGCGAGAAGGCAAGAAAGAAGCTGATAGTAAGCAACCTCAGGCTTGTAATCACTATAGCCAAATCGTATGCGTCTTACGGTGTTCCTTTTCTGGACCTTATCGAGGAAGGCAACCTCGGACTGATAAAAGCGGTCAGCAGGTTCGACCCTGAAAAAGGATTCCGGTTCAGCACTTATTCGTCATGGTGGATCCGCCAGTCGATCGTCAGAGCCATATCCAACTACTCGAGAACGATCAGGATCCCTATACATGTCTTTCAGCTGATGAGCAAATATATGGCGATCGAGAGCTCACGAAAGTACATCTCCCCGGAAGAAAAAGCTTCAGCGCTGGGCATATCGAAAAAGCGATTCAAGACACTCGAACGACTCGTTCGCAATATCCGCGCCCTGGACCTTTCCAGTTCCATCGACACATACAGTCAGCTGGCCACCAACATGGAAGCCGTCGATCCCTCTGATCCAGAGAGCATCGTCCTGAGCCAGATCGAGCACGAGGAACTCTCTGCACTGCTTGACCGTCTGTCCGAGAGGGAAAAACTCATTATCAAGGTCAGGTATGGTTTCGAGGATGGAGTTCCGAAGACCCTTGCTGAGACAGGTAAACTCATACACGTGTCACGGGAGAGGGTGAGGCAGCTCGAGATGCGCGCCCTGAAAAAACTAAAATTCCTGGTAGAATCTGAAAAACCGGGCAATCAAGAATAAGGAGAGACGATGAATCCCGATATCAGAAAGTGGATCCGGGATATACCTGATTTCCCTGAAAAAGGAATACTTTTCAGGGACATAACACCTGCGCTTCTCGATCCGATAGCTTTCAAGAGCATCTGTGACAGTCTCGTGGAGAGATATCAGGACAGGAAGATCGACAAGATAGCAGGCATAGAAGCGAGAGGGTTCTTTTTCGCCTCAGTACTTGCATACAAGCTCGGAAAAGGGATGATTCCCCTGAGAAAGCCAGGCAAACTACCATGGAAGACTGTGTCGCGAAGCTACAGCCTGGAATATGGGAGCGCAGCCTTAGAGATGCATGAAGACGCTGTCTCTGAAAACGAGAGGATCCTCCTT
>JAGLYV010000167.1 GCA_023131975.1 Candidatus Krumholzibacteriia bacterium
ACCCCAGCTATACAGATGAACAACACGAAGCAAGTATAAAAAATAGAGTTGAAATCCTCAAAAAACTTGATACTTAATAACATCTGCCGAAGCTGAAGTGAAGGGTCTTTATGTCGGTAGGAGAGAAAACCAATTTGTTTATCAGGCTTTTGGAATTAATGGGATACCCGGAGCGTTTGTCGGAATCGCCAAACGGCAAAAAGCATAGTCATTTGGGGCAAGCCGGGGTTCCGAAAAACTTTGGGGATGTATAAAGGAGACAACTCTGGTTAAATCGGAACGTAAGACTTTACGATTGAGTCCGAGGTTTAGTAGTGAATAACCTGCCACAAACCAGGAGGGGATCGTGGATACATTAAAGAAACATAAATCAGTGATTTTCTTTGTAGTGCTGATAGGTTTTTTTACACTCTCGAATCTATTTGCTCGAGCTGCTGAAGAGCCTGGCATGCTCTTTGAAAAAGTCACGCGTAACGATACCACTGCGGTTAAGGATCTGATCACATCAGGCGCCGATATCGACCAGCAAAACGAAATGTACGGTCATACTCCTCTGATAGTGGCGTGTAATCTTAATTATGTAGAGTTGGCAAAATTATTGATCTCGATGGGGGCAGATATAAATTTAAGAGGAAAAGACGGTAGCTCAGCACTAATTGCGGCAGGGGCCAATTCTCAAGAACTTGTTGAGCTTCTTTTGTCTAAAGGCGCCGATATCAATGCCAGGATGGTAGATGGAACAGGCGTTTTTACTCAATGTATTCGTGGTATATTTTGGGATGCCGTTTCCATAGAACTGGCGGAGCTTCTTTTATCAAAAGGCGTTGATGTAAACGAAGCGCCTACCTCCGGAGATGCTACAGGGTTTACAAATCTGATTATGGCCGCAAATAACAACAACGAGGAATTGGTGCGGTTTCTGATTAAAAATGGCGCTGATGTGAATGCCAGGACCAGTAGTGGCGCTACCGCATTATCACATGCTGTTAAGAATGAATATCAAAATATAATAGACATATTAAAATCCAATGGCGCGAAATGATTTATCCGAAGGAGGTCCGCTGATGACAGGGAAGTCTGGAAGTATCCTGATAATGTTACTGGTCCTTGTGTGTCTTGTGATCCATGGTGATGCATATGCTCAGGAGAAACCTGCGAGTTTTTCCGGAGACCTCGTCATCACTGAGCCTGACTCTACCATCACTGCAAAAATATATGTCAAGAATCCGTACATCCGACGGGTAGAGATGTCGAAAGAGGCCGGCGGGATGATCTATATCCGTCCTCCAGAGGCACGGGGCAGGATATGGGTACTCGACCCGGCAACGAAGCAGTACACCATTCTGTCAGCCGGCTTTCCCGCAAGGAAAGATCCAGTGGAGGCTTGGAAAGATCTCCATAATGATATGGGTGGCGGTCCAAAAGGTGAGGAAATGATAAATGGTCATTCGTGTACGATCTATCATTTCAGCTATAAGGATCAGGACAAGATCGCGGTCATGATGTGGCAAGCCGATGATTTGCGATACGCGATCAAAATTGAGGCGGACACTGAACTTGCGATCGGACTGGATGCGGATTCCGAGTTGATCTACAGGCCCATAAAAGGGACGTTTGAGATATTGAATATCAAAAGAGAAGAACTCGATGACACCCTGTTTGAGATTCCGTCCGATTATGTGGAAGTGAAGTAAGCGTCTCTGGTGATCGTATTTCATATGATCTGAATCGTCGCTCCCGTGATGAAAGGGATGTGGCACCTTGCACCTGACCTCTGAAAATGAGGAAAATCAGGAGGACGCTTGATAACGAAAATGATCAATCGATTATTCAGATTTTCCTGGTTTCCTCTGATGTTTCAACTGCTCACGCTGGGTGTGTTTATCATCCTGATCGTGGGCGGCCTGGCTGCCAACACCAGTGACATGGCCTTTGCGAAGGTGCTGCGAAACACCAACGCGGCAAACCTGATCGTCTGGTCCTACTGGTGGCCGTTCATCATACTGTCAGCGATGTTCTTTGGCCGCCTCTGGTGTACGGTCTGCCCGATGGAGCTGATCACCTCACTTGCCTCCAGTGTCGGACTGAAACGCACTCCTCCCGCATTTTTGCGCTCCGGTTGGGTCATTACGATCTTCTTTATCCTCATCCTCTTTGTCGGCATACACATGCTGGCTATCCACCGGGTGCCGTTTCGCATGGCGATCTATATGTTGATCCTGTTCGCCGGGGCAGTGGTGTTCGGACTGCTGTTTTCCCGCAATACTTTCTGCGCCCATGTGTGCCCCGTGGGGCATCTGCTCGGGCTTTACGCCCGGCTCGCTCCTGTGGGTTGGGGAGTGCGTGACAGGACCGTTTGTTCGGATTGTAAAGATCGGTCATGCGTTTCGAACAAGACTGCCTATAAATTCCAGGGGAGAAGCTGTGGCGTCAGGCTCAGCCCATACAGCCTCGATGACAATACCGAATGTCTCGTCTGTGGCCAATGCCTGAAAGCCTGCGACCGCAACAATCCCGGCCTCGACGGGCGGCCCAACCCGGGCTGGTTCCCGCGCGGATGGTTCAAGGATCTGTTGGCGCTGAAGCCCCTGACCGCCGCTCAGGCCGCGTTTTGTCTGGTCGTATCGGGGTTCGTTATCTACGAGGTATTTACAGAATGGTCGGTGACGAAGGATCTGCTGCTCTGGACACCGGCGAGGCTGGAGCAGGTACTCGGCGGAAGTGGCGCATGGAAGCACGGGATCGTCAATTCGATGACTCTGTTCGTGGCACTGCCCGCGATTTTATGGCTGCTGCCCTTCGGGGCATTTCGCCTGGCAGGTGGACGGCTCCCGCTCAGCGATTATCTGCTCAGGTTTGGCATCGCGTTCATTCCGATCATGGCTGCTGCTCATGCGGTCAAAGCATTGCTGAAAACGACCTCGCGTATCCCATACTGGGAATATCTCGCGAACGATACAATGGGGATAGATACCGCGCGCGGCATCATCGCGGGGACCGTACCTCTGGCATCGTTGCCAGCATGGCGGGATCCGGCCGTGACTATCCTGGGGCTGGGACTGATGGGCCTGGCTGTCGTTCTGAGCTTTCTGGTCGTACGCAGACTGATCGCGACTCACACGCCTGGATCTGGATGGCGCGCTGTGCCGCTCTATCTTATTCCGTTACTTTATGGTGGAGCATTTACCGCCATGCTGATCGCGTGGCGTTTGCGGGTATTGACAATCTGATTGAATCAGGTGATATTTAATATAGCGGTTGACGGGCATATTGGGCAGAATCAACATCCAGAGACAGACAACAGTTCCGATGCCCTTATGTATGGATCAAGGGGGCTGAAATGAAAAGATCCTTGTTGCTGGCATTCCTTACGATATCTCTTTTCACATCATCTGCATATTCACAGACGGTCGAGGTCACAGGACACGTCGTAATAAGCTACAGAGAAGTGGACCTGACATTTTCACATTCGCTGAAGAGTCATTCAGGTGATAATTTCGAGAATTACTCGGTACACAAAACCGGATTTCCCGCGGATTCGATTGAAATATGGGGCGTCTGGTTCGGAGATGATGATTCGACTGTACGGATAGTGCTTTATGAGCCTATGGATGCTGGCCAGTCGTATACTGTCTGCATAGATGGCGTCGTCGCGACCGATGATACAGTGATACTTCCCGGATATGAATATTCCTTCAACGCGATCGATCTGACAGTGCCGGAGATACTATCCGCCGGGGTCCTCTCTCCATATGAACTCGAGATAATTTTCAGCGAGGATCTGGTCGAAGCCGGAGCCGAGTCGACGAATAATTATCTTCTTTACCAGACAGGCTCTCCCACGCTGACTCTTCCCGTCTATTACGCGAAGATGAGGGGGATATACGACAGGGTCGTCCTCGAACTGGAAGAACCCATGGTTTCTGGAACGGCATATACGGTAGAGCTTGACGGTCTGTATGATATGGCCGGAAACGCTCTGCCTGTTGCGGCCAGCATCGGTTTCATCTATGACGGAGAAAACGACAGGCCGCGAATAGGACTGTACGCAGACTTTGACCACCATGTGACCGCGACAGACGGTGGCGGGATGTACTCTTTCGACATGTGGGTCTGGGTAGAGCCCGGCGCGGAAGGAGCCACGGCGGCCATTTTTGGTATCGACTATCCCTTCGGAGTCAGCCCCGAGCCGCCGGAGTACAATCCTGACCTGTCCTGGCCGACATTCGATCTTCATAATGGCGGGATGGTCATTTTCGGTGGTTGCAAGACGGAATGGACATGGGTCTGCAGGCAGAACATCATAGTGAATGTAGGCGATCCGGGGATTATTTCGATATTTCCGTTCGACGACGCCTACAGGCAGGTGGCGTATCTGGCATGTGATGAGTCCATGTCGATAGGCAGGATGGAAGTCTGTTCGAATATCGAGATCAACAGTCCTGATTCGAGACCCGTAGTGCTTGACGCGTATTTCTGCGGGCTGAGGACGATCAATATCGAATTCAATGTGCCTGTAACGCCGGAAACTGCGAATGAGATCTCAAATTTCGAGATATCCGAGGCCTCAGATCCTGGTATTACGGTGGCACTCTCAGGCGCCGCTTTGCAGCCTGATCAGGTCACGGTCCGTTTGACGACAGATGAAGACCTGATCGATTTTATGGAATACATGGTCGTTATCAATGATGTAGAGAGAGTCGGTGGTATTGCGATCCGTCCCAATACCGAAGTCGGGTTCACTGTCCTCGATGTTGACGCTCCTACGATCCTGTCGGCTGGAATGGCAGGTCAGAACCTTGTCGATGTGACTTATAGCGAACCTGTGGAGGAGACTTCAGCGATCTCACTGATCAATTATCTTTTCTTCGAGAATGGCAAGATAATGTCGGATGTCCTGCACTCCGCGCAGTTGCTGGATGACGGGGCTACTGTAAGGCTGGAGACACAGGATCCCCTTGAAGACGGAGTCGAATACATCCTCAAGATCAGCCATGTCGACGACCTTCGAGGGAATACGATTAGATATAGAAGCAGAACAAGCTTTTACGCGGACGATGTATATCCTCCTACTCTTAAAATGATATGGAGCCTGCCGGATAACTTTATCAGGCTAGTCTTTGACGAGGACCTCGATGAAGCAACGGCCAGCAATCCGGGAAACTACAGGGTCGGGTATAACCCTCTGGACGTTCTCAGCGTCTCGGTGGATAAGAACGAAGTCGTTCTGGGGATGGAGCCTATTCCGACAGACGATTTTCTCTACTGTTCTGTCTATACGAAGCAGATAGAGGATAAGCGGGGTAATTATAATGAGGACTGGGTAAAGTATTTATATACTTTTAATTATAAAGTACAGGACCCACTGCCTCAACTCGGTCTGTTTGTCGATGGCACCAGAACATCCGGCAGGGTCGATGTCTCTCCGATGGGATTCTTTTCTGTCTATTTATGGTGTAAACCGGGACCGGATGGAGCTATCGCCATGGAATATGCTCTCAGAAATATTTCCCAGGAGGATTTCAGTTACTATATCATCGGAACGGAGAATGACGCGGATTTTTCCGGGTCCATCGGAGAACCGTTCTCCGGGATCGGTTCCTGTCTGTACGGATGCAAGACGGACTGGTTCTGGATGACTCGATATGACGCTATTCTGATCAATGGACGGGGATTTATCGAACTGGTTCCGACTTCATATAATGTTCTTCCGTCAGTGTTGTTGTGTACTAATTATTATCCGTATTCGGATGTAGAGATCATCAGCAGAGTATCGGTGAACACTGAACCTGAAAGCGTCATGTCAACAGCCCTCCACAGCTCCTCAGTGTCATTCAATGGTGAGTCCATTGAACTTGTATGGGAGATGAGCGCCATCGATGACGGTGTCGAATTCATAGTCACGCGGAATGCGGTCGCAGGGGAGTCTCTGGCCCTTGCCCCGTCAGGTATCGAGCGCAATGGGATGCAGTTCAGGTTGGTCGACAGTGATATTGAAAAGGGAATCGAATATACTTACAGGGTCGATTACATCCTGAAGGGCGAGACGAGGCTGCTTTTCGAGACCGAGACTGTTTCAACGCCTTCGATGCCTCTGACTCTTCGTCAGAACAAACCGAACCCGTTTAACCCGTCCACGACGATCAGCTACTACCTGCCGTCGCGCTGCGAAATGAAGCTCGAGATATTCGATGTCACCGGCAGGAGCATCGCGGTGCTTGAAAAGATGATTGCTGAAAAAGGGCCCCACGAGGTAACGTGGGATGGGCTCGACAGCGGGGGCAACCGTGTCAGCTCGGGGATCTACTTTTACCGGCTCAGGGCCGGCAAGGAAGCGGTCTCGAGGAAAATGGTTCTTATGCGGTGACAGGGACTGCAAATGGCGAAGACTGAGTCGTTTGAAAAATATAGTGAAGCATATGATGAATGGTTCAGGGAGCATCCTGCCCAGTATGAATCCGAACTGGAAGCCATCCGCATGCTTCTTCCCCCGCCAGGAGTGGAAGGGTTTGAAGTGGGGGTCGGGTCCGGCAAATTCGCCGAGCCACTCGGAATAAAAATTGGGGTCGAACCCTCGGAAAAGATGGCGATCATCGCTGAAACGCGGGGTATAGAGGTGTATCCCGGAGTGGCGGAAAAGTTGCCTTTTCCTGACGGCAGGTTTGGCTTTGTCTTGATGGTAACGACCATCTGTTTCGTCGATGATATCATGAAGTCATTCAGTGAGGTGTTCAGGGTATTGAGGCATGATGGGTGTATCATCGTGGGATTTGTGGACAAAGACAGCAAGCTGGGCGTGCAGTATGAGAACAAACGTGACAGAAGCAGGTTTTACAGAGATGCTACATTCTTCTCTGCTCCAGAAGTGATGAAATATCTCGAAAAAGCGGGTTTTAAGGATACAGGAATCAAGCAGACCCTTATTCCAGGTGAACCGGTGGAAACCATTCGGGATGGTTTTGGGGAAGGTGCTTTTGTAGTAATAAGGGGCGTGAAAAATCCGGACATCAATGATTGAAGGGAAATGTAATGGGAAAAAGTTTCGAACTTGAGCAGATCGGGGTATTGAAAACACCGTATCAGAATAGTGCTCCATATCAGCCAGTGGACGCGGATGGGGAAGAGTTCAGTATAGTCATCGATGACAAATATGTCGATGGCCTGAAGGACCTCAAAAAATTCCATTACATCTATGTCATCTATTATGCTGACCGCGTGACTCGCAAAACAGAGATGAGCGTATCACCCTCATGGGCTGAAGGGAAAAAGGTGGGTGTCTTTGCCAGCAGATCTCCGGTCCGGCCCAATCCCCTGGGGTTGAGCATTGTCCGTGTCAAAGATATTGTCGGAAATATAATTTATACTTCGGGGCTGGATGTATTTGATGGGACGCCTTTGCTCGATATCAAACCTTATATCAAGGATCTTGACAGCAAAGACGACGCGAATTACGGGTGGATCGAAGAGATGGGTGACATGGAACACCTGACCTTGCATATAAAAGGGATTCCACATGATTATTGACCGTGATAATGTTGGTCCAACAAGTATCCATTATTGTCGGGGTAGTTTGCCGGAGTGAAAAAATGATTATAAACGTATTGATACAGGCAGTAATGATAAGTACGTTTGTCTTTTTTATGATGCTTCTCATCGAATACGTCAATGTTCAAACAGAAGAAAAATGGCAAAAGAGTTTGGGAGGCAGTCGGTGGAAACAATATTTTCTGGGCGCGTTTCTCGGCGCTGCTCCAGGATGTCTAGGAGCTTTCGTTGTCGTTTCACTCTATTCTCATGGGATGATGAGCATAGGCGCAGTTGTGACGACAATGATTGCTACCAGTGGCGACGAGGCTTTTGTGATGTTTTCACTTTTTCCCATGAAAGCTTTATGGATTACTGGGGTTCTTTTCGTTGTTGGAATCGCGGCAGGCGTTATTACGGATTTCTTTTTTAAAGACCCACATTTCCTGATCGGGAGTACGGATCATGATTTGCCATTTCACAAAAAAGAAGTATGCCATTGTTTCCCAAAAGATAAATTGTTGTATCAAATAAAGAATATATCCTTTGAACGCGCGTTGCTTATGGGGTTTTTGTCCCTGTTTTTGGTTTTGATATTAACGGGTAGCATGGGTCCGGCTGCATGGAACTGGAAACGGATCACTTTTGCTGCTGGATCGCTATTCAGCCTTTTTGTGGTCAGCACCGTGCCTGACCATTTTTTAAAAGAACATTTGTGGGAACATATTCTTAAGCAACATCTTCCCCGCATATTTCTGTGGACATTTGGGACATTGCTGGTTGTCCATTTTCTGGAAGGATATATGGACATCGAATCCTGGATTCAGAGTAATTTATTGATAATGTTGATTATTGCTGTACTTGTTGGGATCATACCTGAATCTGGCCCCCATCTAATATTTGTTGCGATGTTTATGAAGGGGACAGTACCGATCAGCATTCTTCTCGCGAGTTCAATCGTGCAGGATGGCCATGGAATGTTGCCGATGCTGTCGGTTTCCAAACGAAGTTTTATATATGTCAAGCTAGTCAATGTTATTGTTGGTTTTCTCATTGGCCTGATCGGGTTGAAACTATTTTAGAGGGTACGGTATGGACAAAACAAGAGTATTTGGACCTGTTCCGTCAAGGCGCCTGGGTAAAAGTGTCGGAATAAACAATATTCCCCCAAAAATATGTACTTATTCTTGCGTGTACTGTCAGTTAAGCAGATCTATAAAAATGGTGACTGACAGGCAGGAGTATTACGATCCGGAAGATTTGTTAATAGAAACAAAAGAAAAGATAAAAAATGCAGAATTAAATAATGAACCTATTGACTATCTGACAATTGTGCCTGACGGTGAACCAACATTGGATATTAATCTGGGGAGATTAATTGATTTATTAAAACCATTAGGTTTCAAGGTCGCGATTATTACCAATTCAACACTGCTTGAAATCCCCGAGGTAAGGCAAGATATTGGTAAGGCTGATTGGGTCTCCGTTAAAATTGATACTCTGGATGAAAAAACATGGAGAAAAATCAACAGGCCTCATAGAAAAATCAAATTTGATTCAATGTTAGACGGGATAAGGTCGTTTTCGAGAGAATTTATTGGACAGCTCGTAACTGAAACGATGCTTGTCAAAGATCTTAACGATGACACTGAAAACGCAAGAAAAGTGGCAGAATTTATTGGGGAGCTTAAGCCATCAATTGCTTATTTAAGTATTCCCATAAGACCACCTGCGGAAAAATGGGTTGAAGTTCCGAAAGAACAGAAAATTAACAACGCGTATCAGATTTTCAGAGAACGTTCAATAGTCACTGAATATTTGATAGGGTACGAAGGAAACGAATTTGCGTACACGGGCAATATTGAAGAAGATATTTTAAGTATCACG
>JAGLYV010000168.1 GCA_023131975.1 Candidatus Krumholzibacteriia bacterium
TGAATATGCGGTTTAATGAGACAGATTTTCCCCGGACCGGGTACATCACAGGGACCCAGGCCCCTTTCCCCGGAATTATTTTAACGGAATGTTGTTGGGCCTCCCCCCCCATCGCTGAGTTCTTTTGTGATGTTTGCTATTCCGAACAAAATGTTCGAAATACTTGACAAAATGTCCGCAATCTGATATGTTGTCCACATGACTTACTTGAAAAACCATATCAAACAGCACCGGGCCAGGCTCGACCTCACCCAGGAGGAGTTGGGGTCGAGGGTGGGGGTCCGCAGGCAGACGATCCTGGCCATTGAAAAGGGGCAGTACGTTCCCTCCACGCTTGTCGCTTTTAAGATCGCGAAAGAATTCGGGATGAGTGTCGACGAACTGTTTGATCTTGTTCCTGATGAGGAGGTTTGATGATGACCGGAGAGATGGACATTTTACGTATGGACGAACGGCAACGCCTCGCCTGGCTGAGGGCGAACCGGGTAACGTTGATGCTGGTAGGTCTCACCTGGATCGGGATGATCGTGTGGGAAATATTTCATGGGAGATTCCCGAAGTTTCTTGTCACCATGGTCCCGGTGTTTGCTCTTGTCCGTTTTCTGGTATTCCGCTACAACCAGAGGACCCCATGAACGAGCATGGCATACTGGAGTGAGCGTGAGATCAGGCATGAAAAGGAAAAAGATATAATGAGTAGTAGAGATAATCATGTGTGCCCGGTCGAAAGGGCAGGTGGACTGGATAATAAGATCAGAAGGTGGGTGCAAAACCCCCAGAAAATACTGGGGCCATATATTAAAGAGGGAATGATAGTCCTGGATCTGGGTTGTGGGCCGGGATTTTTTTCTATCGATATGGCTCGCATGGTCGGTGAATCAGGCCGTGTCATTGCTTCTGATCTGCAGGAGGGGATGCTTCAGAAAGTGAGAGACAAGATCCAGGGGACAGAGCTTGAGGCGCGCGTAATACTGCATAATTGCGAAAAAGACAGAATAGGCGTATCGGAGCATGTTGATTTTGTCCTGTTGTTCTACGTGGTTCATGAAATTACTGACGTGGAAGCGTTATTCAGGGAAATTCATTCGATTCTAAAACCGCATGGACAGGTTCTGATTGTAGAGCCGCCATTGCATGTCTCAAAAAAAGCATTTGAGGATACTATCAAAAAAGCCAGTGACGTGGGGCTCACTATTGTCGAGAGACCGAAACTGAGTCTCAGCAAGGCTGCGCTATTGAAAAAGGGCTGACAATCTGACAGGGCAGGGGAATCGCCCTGTCCGTTCCTCGTTTTATCCGCAGAAATCTAAAGTTGTTGAATATAATGTGGTGTTGGTACATACTCGCCCCTCTGACACCAGATAAGTATCGGTGCTTTGACATGGCTGGGTAGAAAAGGAAACCGGGAATGAGAACTGTGATAATCGGTGCCGGAAACGCGGGAAAGAACCTGGTAGCCAAGCTTTGCGAGATGGGACACGATGTCGTGGTAATCGACAATGATGCCGTAGTTCTCGACGAGCTGGCCCAGAATTATGATGTAATGACACTAGTCGGCCACGGGTCCGATCCTACGATACTGGAAAATGACGTAATCGGCAGAATCGATCTGCTGGCGGCAGTGACAGCCAGCGATGAGATCAATTTTCTCGCCTGTTGTTGGGCAAAGGCTGCCGGTGCGGGACATACAATAGCCCGGCTCTCAAGTGCCAGGTTTCTTCATTCGTCACTCGTTAATACCGACAAACTGGGTGTCGACCGGCCGATGGTACACAAGGGGGAATGTGCGAAAGAGGTATTCGACGTACTCTATATGCCGGGAACCCTTGAAGTGACCTCACTGCTCGATGGTAAGATAGCTGCCATAGGGCTGAAGCTTCCGGACAAAACGCCACTCGCGGGGAAATCTTTGAAAGAATTCAAAGACGACAAGTGGTTCGGCAAGGTGCGATTTATCGGCATGGTCAAGCAGGGTAAACTGATAATTCCCGACGGGGATTCACGCCCTGAACCCGGGGATGATGTTTATATAGTTCTTCCGGCTGGGCAGACTGACCGATTTCTCGACTGGATAAGGGGGGGGCGGAGAAAGGGATTCAAGAAAGTCGTCATCGCGGGGGGAGGAGAACTGGG
>JAGLYV010000169.1 GCA_023131975.1 Candidatus Krumholzibacteriia bacterium
GCGATGGTAGTCGTTTCTCCAGCCATGGCGTACGATTTCCTTGAAAGAGAGACCACGATCAATGTCCAGATCGGGCTTATCAGCCCAGGCCCTTTCTGGGTCGAAGATATTGAGTTCGATACTGACATGAGCTTCGGCATCATGGGAGGACTAGATTATAAACTCGGGCCGAAGATCTCGGGTGGCATTGTCGCGGGATTCAACAATTTCAGCGGCGAAGGTAATTCCGCGACGATGATCGAGTTCGGCTTTCTGATAAAGGCCTGGATCCATCCGGAAGAGTCGAGCCTCCTTCTCAGGCCCGGCTTCGGACTCAGTTATGGCAAGCTCGGTTCGATCGGAGAATCCGACACCTCGAACTATCTCATCGTCAACTGCACATTCGAGCTGGTCATCCTCACCGAAAAGAATTTTAACTACCTTGTCATGATAGGACTCACCGGTGGGCCTGCGGGTGGCAATGATGATAACGAAATGACATACGGCCCTGGATTCATACTCCGTGGAGGAGTGGCGTTCTAGCAGCCTGCAGTCTATTGCATACTGGGGCTGAGCAACAGCACGAAACAAAGGGCGGGACCATCATGGCCTCGCCCTTATTATTTTCAATATTTACCGATATCGATCATTCTCCGGCCGCGACGATTATCACCGATATATTATCGGCCGATTCGTTCTCATAGGCCCAGTTCACGAGAGATTCGGCCGCCTCGTCATGCGGGCCTGCCTCTCCCACGATCCTCAGTATCTCGGGCCCGGTGTCTCCGATCTTGTCCAGGATCAGTCCATCGGAGCAGAGGACCAGTTTATCATTTCTTCTGAATGTGTATCTGCGCCCCTCACCGGGGTAGATGTCTGCTTCGTCTTCGCCGCCGGAAAGAGACTTTGTGAGGGCATGGCTTATTTTCTGAAGAAGCCCGCTGTCCCTCTCCTCCTCGGAAAACTTCTCGCGGTACTCCTGCCCCATCGAGTTATCCTTCGTCAGCTGTTCTATCCAGTCCCCCGAAATAAGGTATGTCCTGCTGTCCCCGATATTACCGACGACATACTCGCCCATGTAACCGATGGCGACTGTAAGGGTCGTACCCATTTTACTGAGTTCCTCCTTTTCAGCCGACTTCATTTTGATATGTTCCTGCGAACTGGCAATTATCTTCAGGATGGTCCTTTCGAGCTGTTCTATTTCAGGCGCGGCGGAAAACAACACGAATTTCTCCCTGCAGACATCGGCCACGATCCGGCTCGCCACCTCTCCACCACCATACCCACCCATACCGTCGGCGACCGCCGCGATGAAACAACCGTTCTGCTGCATGAAGAAGATGCTGTCCTGGTTGCTCTCTCTTCTTCCAGTCACCGTCTTTGAACCAAACTGAATATCCAAATCTCCGTCCTTTTCCTGTTACCTGTCAATGCAGACCATCAAAACCTGCCGCTGAACCAGTCCATCATCGTCCCCGCGTGGGCCCCCAGGATCTTGAAATAGACCGCGGCAGCGTTCGTGTCTCCCCTTCCAAAGAACCTTTTACTACTCTGATAGACCCTTGCCCGCTGGCAGAGATTATCCATCTTCATCGAGGGGCAGTACGAAACGGCCCTGTCCATAAAGTTATCGTATCCGGTAAAATTGCCTCCCGCAAGCATATTCCCCGCCTTCGCAAGATGCCAGTCATAAATTCTCTGCATACCCTCATGGGCAAGAGCATTGCCCGGATCGATCCCGCGGATCTCTGCCAGCTTCTCCGCCGCTTTCACAATATCACCGTCATCGATCTTTTTCAGAGCATCACGGTGCAGAGTCCTGACCTTTCCCTTGTCGCCTGTGGAAAGATTACGAGATGCCACTGGGGGAGAGGGCAATCTCCCCGAGTTCTCGCTCGCCGAAAAAATAGCTTTTACACCAAAATTATAATTCTCCGGGAACATGTTTTCTTTTATCAGAACGACAGTGATGACGATCGCGATGATCCAGGCCACCCTCTTCACCGAACGCGGCATCCTCAGCCTGATCTTCGAGCGTTTGGATTTTTCCGTTGTCCGGTCTTTCGTCGTTTGATCTTCAGGCGCTGGTGGTATGTCCGCGGTCTGAAGTGCTTTTTCCAGATTATCGACTCGTGAGCTTAAGCCCGAAGTGTCAAGATTCCCGGGATGGGTCTCACTCACTCCCACACCTGCCCCCGCAGCCTTTTCTTCCTCTGCTTTTTTTTCGGCAGCGGCTTTCTTTTCCGCGATGGCTTCCTTTTCGGCAATAGCTTTCTTTTCGGCAGCAGCTTTCTTCTCAGCGATTTCTCTTTGCCTCTCGGCCTCTTTCTTTTCTTTCTCCTCGGTGGCCACCTTCTTTTTATCAGCCTTTTCCTCCGCGGCTTTTTCCTTCGCGGCCTTCTTTTCAGCCTTTTTATCAGATTTCTCCGCAGTCTTCTTCCCGGCGCCAGAGGTACCCGCGCCGAATATCTCCCCCACACTACCCGGCCTGTCGCCAGGCAATTGCTCCATACACCAGAGTATCCTTTTATCCAGATTAGCGCTGACTACCGGATTGATCTCTCTTGGGGGCGAGGGGTTGCCCATCGCTATCTGATGCAGCACGGAAAATGTGCTTTCACCGGTGAACGGCAATCGCCCTGTAGCCATCTCGTAGAGGACCACTCCGAATGAATATATGTCGCTTGTGAACTCGACCTTCTCTCCCCTGGCCTGCTCGGGACTCATGTATGCCGGCGTACCGAGGAGAGTGCCATCCTGGGTCAGATTGACGGTAAGGTCCGATGCCTTCGCGATATCGAAGTCCATCAGGACGACCCGTCCACCCTCGGCGAGAAAGATGTTCGAACTTTTTATATCCCTGTGTATGACACCGCGCTTGTGAGCATAGTCGAGCGCGCCGGCCAGGGGCCGCATAATAGTCTCTATCTCGTCCTCGGAGAACTTTCCCTGACGCTTTATCCTCTCATCGAGGCCCTCGCCCTCGAGACACTCCATCACGATGTAGTAGTTGCCGTCTTCGTCACCGACATCGTATACGGGGATGATGTTCTCGTGCTTGAGATGCGCGGCGCTGCGAGCGCCGTTTATGAATCTCTTTAAGAATTCTTCATCGTGGGTGAACTGAGGAAAGAGGACCTTGATCGCGACGTGGCTGTGCAGGAGCTTGTGCTTCGCCTTGTAGACGATAGCCATCCCACCACGGCCTATCTCTTCCAGAATCTCGTATTTTTCGAGTTCTATCATTCAGTCCCGTTCGAATCTTTGGAATATTATCGCTATCCCTGCCGATACTAACGGAGATGCCTCATATTATGCAATAAAAGAAGCTGCTGGTCCGGGGAGCAGGACGTTTGTCCTGTTTCCCCCGGACCAACTTTCCCTCTCGTTCAAATCAGAAAAGGTCTTTATTTACTATATCTCCAAGCCTTCTACTCGTCGAACCTGTCTGAAAAGTCAGTTTTTGGGAAAGCCCATATCTTGATGTTGTCGATTATCCCTTCGGAACCTTCCCATTTATGACGATCCCAGTCGCCGGAAAACAGCCTGCCACCCAAGGAAGAAACCATGTCAGTGGGCCAACCGGCAAATGTCGGGTCTCCATACCAACTCGCGTTTCCCGTCTGAACCCCGTTGAAAAACAGCTTAAGCCTGTCGGCCGTGTTTACTGCTGTGCCATCCCAAACTATGGCGATGTGAAAAGGGTGTTCCGTGGACCACTGAGGAACCGTTGAGGGTCGTACCTGTCTATGGATGAAACTTCTATCTGTGGGGCTGCCATAGAAATCAAAGGATAGCAAATTTTGCCAGTCGTTGTAAGAAATTCGAATCAGATGCTGGCCTGGATCCTCTAAATATCCATAATCGAGTATTTCGACTTGGTGCCCCACTTGCCAGCCAGACCAGTCCGGGTGATACCAGAACTCGATGCAACCCTGTTGGCCAAGAGACAGCCCATGGTATTGAATGTAGTTATCGGTGATGTTGTGGTCCCCTGTGCGCGGCAAGGGCTTGAATCCGTTTTCATGCATGCACGGCAGGTATTCGATGTCACCGATGATTATGCCGTCAGGGCCTACCCGGCTGTGCGTTACCTCGT
>JAGLYV010000017.1 GCA_023131975.1 Candidatus Krumholzibacteriia bacterium
ACGGCGCACAGGTGATGGATGGAGAGAGGATCGTCCTGTCGGATCAGCTCGAAAGAGCCGATGTGGTGTTCATCAGGGCGGGGGCGGCCGGAGAAAGGGTCGAGAAAAAATACTCATTTGCAAGGGACGGCTTCGAGGTCGGTCTGAGCGTGAGTATAACCAGAGAGGGCGAGCTGAGAGAGAGTACTTCCTGGGGGCTGTCGTGGGATGCCGGAATCGAGCTCAATGAGAAAAACAGGAAAGACGAGATCCGCCAGCTGGCTTCGATGGGTATGGTCGGAGAGGATTTTCACAAGGAATCGGCAGGGAAATTCGGCAAGACAGACCGCAAGGAACAGACTGGTACACTCGTCTGGGCCGGGGCGAGGTCGAAGTATTTTCTGGCGGCCGTTGTAGCGGAAGACCAGAAATCCGGCACGCTTGCGTTGCTGGGGGACAAGGAGACGAACAGGGCGGGCTATGCGCTGGAATATCCCTTCAGGGGCGACCCGAGGCGCCTTGACGACTCATTTATCTGCTATTTCGGGCCATTGGACATGGAGGGGCTGAAGGTATACGGGGTAGGCGTCGAAAAGTCGATTGAGATGGGTAAGCTTCGGTTTTTTAGTGTGTTCGTGCTGAAATTGATGCTCTGGATGAAGAGATTCATACCAAATTACGGGCTTATTATTATCATCCTTTCGATCCTGACGAAGGTGATCTTTTACAGGTTGACGCACAAGAGCTTCAAGTCGATGAAGGACATGCAGAAACTCCAGCCGAAACTGAAGGCTCTTCAGGAAAAGTACAAGGATGACAAGGAAAGGCTGAACAAGGAGACTATGAAGATGTACAAGGAGGGGGGAGTCAACCCACTTGGCGGCTGCCTGCCGCTCCTCTTTCAGATGCCTGTTTTCATAGCCCTGTTCAATGTTCTGAGGAATACCATAGAGTTGAGGGACGCACCGCTGGGGTTGTGGATCAACGATCTTTCGACGCCGGATGTGCTGTTCGATTTCGGCGTCAATCTACCCCTTCTGGGCAGTGAATTTCACCTTCTTCCCATCCTCATGGGTGTGGCGATGGTGGTCCAGACGAAACTGGGAGGAACCCCCGAGGGAAGTACGGGGCCAGCTTCACAGACAAAAATGATGCAGACGATGATGCCGATCGTCTTCACATTCATCTTCTATGGAATGCCTTCGGGGCTCGTTCTCTACTGGCTGATCAACAACATCCTGTCGATCATCCAGCAGTATTTCGTACACAAGGCGATCGACGCCGAAGACGCCGCCGCGGAGGGGGCCGCGACAGATACCGGAAAGTGATCGATAATCGACTTTTACCGGAAAACCCCGATGTGGGCTCCGGGACACAATGGAGATCAACAAGTTCAGGCGGACCGCGATATGCCGAACAGGATCAGGCTTACAATATCGACCGGGAGAATAGGAGAGTAATATGAACAGGCCAGAAAAGACCGAACAGAGAGGCAAGACGATCGAGACAACCGGAAAGACCGTGGAAAAGGCTCTGGCAAAGGCAATGAAGGAACTTGGGGCAAAAGTGGAAGATCTCGATATAGAGATCATTGAAGCGGGATCCAAGGGTGTGCTGGGCATATTCGGAGCGAAAGAAGCTAAAATCAGGGCAACATCCAAGAGAAGTTCGGAGGGTATCGAAGAAGTCGCCGACGAAGTAACAAAGCTTATAATGAATTGCCTGGACGTCAATTACAGGCTGTTTTCGGATACTCTTGATGACACGACATATATAAATATCGAAACAGCCGGTGTGGACGGGTTGCTGATCGGCAGGAAGGGAGACACGCTCAGCTCTCTTCAGCATCTGGTCGGCAGGATAGTGTCCCGGAAGCTTGGCGGCTATCAGCGGTTGACCCTCGACGTTGGAGGGTATCTGAGAAACAGGCAGGAAATACTGAGGCAGAAGGCCGTCAAGGCCGCGGAAAGAGCCAGGCAGACGAACAGGGATGTAGGGCTCGAGCCGATGAAAGCGTCAGAGAGGCGAATAGTACACCTCGCGCTGGCGGATATCGAGGGTATTTCGACGTACACGGTCGGTAATGGCGAAATGCGGAAAGTCTTCGTTGGTCCGGAGAATGGATCAAACAGAAGAAACCGCGATAACAGAAGATAAGTTATGGACGGCGAGACGGTAGTAGCTCTGGCGACGCCGCCCGGCGAATCCGGGATTGCTGTTGTGCGGATCTCCGGACCGCGGGCAGTGGATATAATCGAAGGGATGTCTCCCGGAGCGTCTGGATGGAAATCCCACGAGACGCACCTTTCGCGACTTGAAAGCATAAATGGCGAGATCCTCGATGAGGCTCTCGCCATTTGCATGCTGGCACCGAATTCATACACAGGTGAAGATGTTGTTGAGATCTCATGCCACGGAAGCATGCATCTCACCGGCGCGATCATCGAAGATATCATCTTGCGGGGAGCTGAACCGGCAGGGCAGGGTGAATTTACCAAAAGAGCCTACCTCAATGGCCGTATGGACCTGATCCAGGCGGAAGCGGTCGCAGATCTGATCTCCTCAGAGACGAAACTTCAGAGCAGAGTGGCGCTGGCACACCTGAAGGGAAGTCTTTCGAGGAAGGTGGGGGAGATAGAGATCGGACTTCTGGGCCAGCTGGCGCTTGTCGAGGTCTCGATAGATTTCAGCGAGGAAGATATAGAAACCTGGTCGGCCGAAAAGCTGACAGGGATATCGGTGGAGACGAGAGGAAAGATAGCCGGGCTTCTGGAATCGGAGATGGTGGGCAGAAAGTTGAGGCAGGGCATAAGGATAACGATCCTTGGCCCGAGAAACGCCGGAAAAAGTTCGCTGTATAACGCCCTGATAGGAGAAGAGAGGGCTATAGTCAGCGAGATCCCGGGGACTACAAGGGACGTTCTGAGGGAGAGAATACATATCGGAGGGCTGACATATTACCTTGAGGATACCGCGGGAATAGCAGAGACAGGCTGTGAGATCGAAGCACGGGGGATCTCAATGGGCATGGAGGCAGCGAGGGGAGCAGACATCGTTCTGTTCGTTCTGGATGGAAGTCATAAGGCGCGGGATGAGGAGGAAGACGAATTGCGCAATATCAGCGTGGTCGACCACATCGTAGTGCTGAACAAATCGGACCTCGGGCTGACCGAATCGACATCGGAAGTAGCCGAAAGATTCGGAGAGGCAGACGTAATAGCCGTATCCGCAACCGGAGGGGAAGGGTTGACCGACCTCAGGAACGCCATTTTTGGAAGAACGGTCGGGGGAGATATCTCAAGGTTGGGAAGTGAGAGAATAGCGCTTAACGCAAGGCAGAGCACGGCCCTGAAAGATGTCTCGGCGTCACTGGAGAGGATGGAGAAAGAGATAGCACGGAAAGCCGGGCCGGAGATCGTGAGCATGGAACTCCGCGAGGCTATAGATGCATGTGGAAAGGTGACGGGGCGGGCCGTGAGCCAGGACCTCCTGGAAACGATCTTCTCCAGATTCTGTATTGGCAAATAATTAAATCATAAGAAGATATGAGCATAACAGTAATCGCTACTGATAAAAATGAATAATAGATATGAAATAATCGTTGTCGGAGGAGGGCATGCCGGATGCGAGGCTGCCCTGGCAGCCGCGAGGATGGGCGCCTCTACATTGCTGGTGACGATAAGCGAGGCCGATATAGCCCGGATGCCGTGCAACCCGGCCATCGGAGGATTGGCGAAGGGGCAGTTGGTCCGGGAGATCGATGCTCTGGGTGGAGAGATGGGGGTATGCATCGACTGTGCTGGCATACAGTTTCGGATGCTGAACAGGGGAAAGGGCCCTGCCGTATGGTCACCCAGGGCGCAGGCAGACAAAAAGATATATCATGAGAAGATGATCGCGACTCTTCGGGAGTGCGGGAATCTCGATCTCCTGGAAGCTGAGGTGTCCGGTCTTGAAGTGTCGGGAGGCAGGGTGTCTGGAGTGACGGTCGCCGGAGGGATGGCGATAGCGGCAGAAAAGGTCGTCCTTGCTCTTGGGACCTTTCCCAACGGGCTGATGCATGTTGGAGAGAAGCAGATACCAGGTGGCCGGGAGGGAGAACCCCCCTCATGTCTGCTGTCAGATGCGATGTCAGAGCTGGGGCTGGAAAGAAGAAGGTTGAAGACGGGGACTCCCGCAAGGCTGGCGAGGGACTCTATCGACTATTCTCTCTGCGAAGAGCAGAAGGGAGACAGCGATCCCGCGCCCTTTTCCTTCAGGACCGGCAGACTCGACGTCGAGCAGGTAAGTTGTTATATAACATATACTGGCGAGAAGACACATGAACTGATAAAGAAGAATATCGGCAGGTCGCCGCTGTTCTCGGGCCAGATACAGGGAGTAGGGCCGAGGTATTGTCCCTCGATCGAGGACAAGGTGGTCCGTTTTTCGGACAGGCAAAGACATCAGATATTTCTGGAGCCTGAAGGAAGGGACAGCGAAGAGATATATATTAATGGTCTCTCGACAAGCCTTCCCGCGGATGTGCAGGCTGAGATGATCTCGTCGGTGCCGGGCCTGGCGGACGCCAGGATCATCAGGTACGGATATGCGATAGAGTATGATTTTTTCCCTCCATGGCAGATCCATTCGACCATGGAATCAAGAAAGATCGGCGGACTCTACATGGCCGGGCAGGTGAACGGTACTTCGGGGTACGAGGAGGCCGCCGCGCAGGGTCTCTGGGCGGGGATAAACGCGGTCCTGGCTATCAGGGGCACCTCTCCTTTCGGGTTGGGGAGGCACCAGGCATACGCCGGGGTGATGGTGGATGATCTCATAACGAAAGATATAGACGAACCTTACAGGATGTTCACTTCAAGGGCGGAGCACCGGCTTCTCCTGCGGCAGGACAATGCAGACGAAAGGCTAATGAGGTATGGTGTAAGGTTTGGGCTGATAGAGCGGAAGATGTGGGAGGAGATGATCACCCGCAAAAAGAATGTACATAGTGCCGCAAGAAGGCTGGAGAGGCTTGTAATACCTGCTGGAGATGTGAGCCGTATCCTCGAAAAAGCAGGGGTGCAGGGGGCGAAAGAGCCGAAAAGGGCATCAAAACTTCTTCAGAGGCCGGAGCTCGGGCTCGAGGCGCTTGAGCAGGTCCTGCCTGAGGGCACGATCGACCTTTCCGCGCGAGAGAGGGAGATGCTTTCAATCAACCTGAAGTACGATGGATATATAAAGAGGCAGAAAAAAACGGCTCAAAAGATAATGAGAATGGACAAAACACGTATTCCAGACCATTTTTCCTTCGAGATAGATGCGTTGAGCACGGAAGCGAGAGAGAAGCTGGAGAAATTCCGACCCGAGACCCTGGGACAGGCGTCGAGGATCACAGGTGTGAGGAATTCGGACCTTTCGGTGCTTATGGTCTTTCTGGGGCGTCATTTTTCCGTGGGGCAGGATAAAGCAGTTCCCGGAGCCGAAAAAGATGGTATTCGCGGCGGAACAGAAAAAAAGGACAGAAAATGAGCGGGATAGAGGATGAGCGGGAAAAGATCCTTGAAGTGATAAGGCGTGGGTCTCCTTTCAGTATCCCGGAGGTGTCCCTCGTCAGGGTGAACAATTTCGTTTCGGAGTATCTTCACTGGGCCAGCCGGATACACCTTGTGAGCAGGCGTGATCCCCCCTCTTCGCTGGCGACCCAGATCGTGGAATCTATCCATATGCTGGATTTTGCCGAGAATCTTCTTCCCGCGAGAGAGGGTGAGCCGTGCCGGGTCGCCGACGTAGGGACGGGGTATGGATTCCCCGGCCTTGTCTGGAGCCTGCTGCGGGAGGAGCTGGCAATGACTCTTATAGAGAGAAAGGATAAGTGTGTTTCCTTTCTTGAGATGATGATCCCAAGGCTCGGCGTGGGAGGCGTGGTCGTGGTGAAGGCCAATGCGGGAAGGGCTGATATACCGCAGAGATTCGATCTGGTAACGACGAAGGCGGCCGGCCGGCTTTCCGAGGTACTGCCGATAGCGGCCAGCCTGATACGGGGTTCCGGGTTGTACGTTACGATCAAGGAGGTCGCCTGGGAGTGGGAGATGGAGGCCGTCGATCCTGGAGAAATGACGTTGATTTCCACGAGGGACCTTCCGGGAAAGACCGGAGTCCTGCTTGCGTTTGGCAAAGGGGGCCAGGCCGGCCCGCAATGATTTCCCTGCAAGACAGAGCCTTTCGTGCGCCGAGGAGGGCGGCCTGTCGGAGTTTCGCTGTTTCACGTGAAACAGCTCCTTCTCTTTTTGGCGGGCATGTCCGCGGATTTCATGGCGTTTCACGTGAAACACAGCTTTCGGCCCGCATCCTGATCTTCCCGGATGCTCTCGCCTGTTTCATGTGAAGCCGGTGTGAGATTCGATAAACACTTTTTAATTGATTTCCTTATCGTTCCTGTCTATAATTCTGTTGGCCCCACTATTATCCGAGGAGTGATGAAAATGCGTCTTATTTCGTGGTATTTCAAGGTGTTAGCAGTTTTTGTCATATTTGTCGGGAGCGCCGGGTGTGACGACTCGGTGGACTTCGACAACGCCATTCCGGGAAATATTACAATAACAAAAGACCTTTGTTATCTGTCGGGGGGCGATGTAGTCGAGCTTTACGCCACCGCCAGCGATCCCGATGGGGACGAGATCTCCTTCAGCTGGTCGGCCACGGGGGGGGAGTTTATCCCCGCATCAGGCGAGGGGAGCAGTGTGTCCTGGACGGCGCCTGCGGGCGCAGGCACGCATACGCTCACGGTCAGCGTTTCCGATGGACTCGATACTGGAACGAGGGCGATCGAGATCGAAGTCGGCGAGGAGATAATCATCCTGCCCGGAAGCAATGAATATTTCGATAACGGGTCATACTATATCTACAGTCAGGCGGCCCATATCACGGTCAGGTTCCTGTCCTCGCTCAGCCTCAACGAAGGTGTAACTATTATATTCGACAACGAATATTCGGGGATTACCATTGAAGGAGAGTTTCAGGCTCTTGGGACCCCGGGCAACCCGGTCGTGTTGAGGACAAACTACTGTCCCGGGGAATCGGAAAAGACCTGGGAGGGGGTTCGGATCGCTGGAGAGAATGCGGTGGGGGTAATGAAACATTGTGAAATCAGCAATGCTTATGCCGGGGTCTCTGTGCGGGACTACGCGACAGCCACCCTGGACACCTGCAGCATGTCTGACAGCGGAGGATTCGGCGTCGAGATATACAACAATTCCAGCGTAGAGATAACGGGGTGTAAAATCTGGGAGAACGCCAACGGTATACGCAGCTACGATTCCGATGTGACGATCAGGAGTTCGTCGATCAGATACAATTACCAGTTTGGAATACATGCCGGCGGAGGATCTGCCAGGAGTCTCGATATAGAAAATAGCCATATCTCCAACAATATAGAGGGGTTCCGGCTCTCCGACGCGGTAAAGCCGAGGGTCAAGAACTGCTCTATATTTTTAAATGAAGCAGGGGGTAACAAGTATGGGATCCGGCTCTCTTCTTACACCGGTGGAGGAGTCCTGGATTTTACAGACAATTACTGGGGAGTGACCGATGCGGTATCGATCGCCGCGCTGTTTAATACGGTGGGGGGGAACGCAACGATAGATTTTGATCCCTGGCTGAATGAATCTCCGGCCGGGGATTAGAGAAAAGCTAATTTAAGTGAAGGGTAAGATGGGAAAAATAATAGCGATAGCCAACCAAAAGGGTGGTGTTGGGAAGACGACTACGGCTGTCAACCTGAGCGCCAGCCTGGGAGTGCTGGAAAAGAAGGTCCTTCTGGTAGATAGTGACCCCCAGGCCAATGCCAGCAGCGGCCTGGGCGTAAGGGCTCTGGAAGGCGACAAAACGGTATACGAAGTACTCATCGGGGAAACTGATGCGAGCAAAACCGTTGTCAGCACGGAACTTATGGATTTGCTTCCTTCTCATCCGAGGCTGATAGGTGCCGAGATAGAGCTTGTTTCACAGATAGCCCGCGAGAGAAAATTAAAATCAGCCCTGATGGGGATAAGAGAAAGATACGATTTTATTATCATAGACTGTCCTCCAAGTCTCGGGCTTATTACCCTCAATACGCTTACCGCGGCAGATTCGATCCTTATACCGATCCAGTGTGAATATTATGCCCTCGAGGGGTTGAGTCAGCTGCTTAGCACGATAAGGATGGTGCAGAAACATCTGAACCCCGATCTTGCGATAGAGGGCGTCCTGCTAACCATGTTCGACAAGCGGTTGAGGCTTTCAAGCCAGGTGGCTGACGAAGCGATATCATATTTCGGGGACAAGGTATATGACAGCATCATTCCAAGGAATGTCAGGTTGAGCGAATGTCCGAGTTTCGGGATGCCTGTGATCCTCTACGATGTCCAGAGTTCCGGGGCAAACAGCTATCTGAAGCTGGCAAAAGAGCTGATCGAGAAACAGAATTCGATTTCGGTAGAGAGATCTGCCAGTGGAGGAGGTGGATGATTTGAGGAAAAAAGTCCTGGGAAGAGGGCTGGAAGCTCTTATATCGCAAGACCTTAAAGACAGCATTGCGGAGACGGAGCGAGTCAGGGAGATCGCGCTTGGGGAGATCGATCCCAACCCGCACCAGCCGAGGGACCATTTCGATGACAAACACCTCGGGGAGCTGGCCGAATCTATAAAAAGGAACGGTGTACTTCAGCCGGTGGTTGTCAGGAGGGCTGGAGACAGATATCAGTTGATCGTGGGTGAACGAAGGCTCCGGGCTTCCGAAATAGCCGAAAAAACGACCATACCCGCCATAGTCCGAAATGTCGATGACAATGATGCCCTGAAGCTGGCTCTGCTGGAGAATCTGCAGCGAGAGGACCTGAATCCGATCGAAGAGGCCAGGGGATATCTGGCTCTCAAACAACGGACCGGCTTGTCAAGCAAGGAGATAGCATCCATTCTTGGCAAGAACAGAAGCACTGTGGCTAACACGCTGAGACTTCTTAACCTCCCGACAGAAGTGATCGGGTTGATCGAAGCGGGCAGGCTCAGGGCCGGACACGCCAGGGCGATACTCTCGGTCGATGGGGAAAAGGAACAGATAGCGTGGGCGAGAAAGGTCGTTGAGGATGGGTTTACGGTGAGGGATATCGAGCTTGCCGTGAAACCGGAAAAGAAAAAGCGACGCAGAAAGAGTACAAAAGGCCGCGATCCGGTCCTTGCTGAGTTTGAGGAAAGACTCGAGGCGGTACTCGGCACGAGAGTCAGGATCCTCCCGAGAAAAAAAGGCGGCCTGATCACTATTGAGTTCTTCTCCGACAACGACCTTGAGAGCGTTCTGGAGAGGATAGGAATAGACCTCACCCTTTAGCTTCTGGCGGCCGAGGAGCTGCCGCGGGCGGAAGATCGGGAAGAAGATGGAAAAAGAGACATTCTCCGTTATCATAGTCCCTCACGATATTAAAAAGACGAGGACATACAGGATCCCATACAGGGTGTTTTACACCGTAACGATTTTCATTGCGGTCGGAGTTGTTGCAATGGTCGTATTTCTAAGCACTTATGGCCGGTTGCTGGTTAAGACTCGCGAGACTCTCATGCTTGAGCGGCAGGTGCAGGAACTGACGATGAGGAATGAGAAGATCGGTGAGGTCATGCGGAATCTTGCGGAGATGCACGCGATGGATCTGAAGGTGAGGGGGATGCTTGGCCTCGATATAGCCAGGGAAGACAGCCTGGCGCTCAACACAACTTTTCCGGCGGCAAATACCGGAGAGGAAGAAATCGAGACTGAAAAAACCCAGATGTTGAGGGCGATCCCCAGCTTCTGGCCGGTAAGAGGGTTTATTACCAAAGGGTACAATCTTGGTAGAGGAGAGGGAGATCCCGCCTACCATCCGGGAATCGACATCGGTGTGGAGCGGGGGGTTCCGGTGAGGGCCGCTGCTTCCGGGGTCGTCATCGAGGTGCGTTGGGACGATGTCTATGGATATGTCGTCAGGATAGATCACGGGTATGGAATAAAAACCCTTTACGGACATAACGATAGACTGGTAGTAATAAAGGGAGAGCGGGTGGGGCGTGGACAGACGATTGCCCATGCGGGGAGTACGGGAAGGAGCTCGGCTCCACACTTGCATTTCGAGGTCACGCAGGATAATGTCCATGTGGACCCTTTAAAGTACCTTTTAAAATGAGGTCGATAGATGAAAAAAAAGAATCAGACAAAAGGGTTCTCAAGATTCGTGAAAGAGGGTGAGACAATGAACGGAGAAGGAAAAATGAATTCGATCATAGGACACGGGTGCAAGATCAAGGGTACGATCGATGTTAAAGAGGGTACTCTCAGGGTCGATGGAGAATTCGAGGGGACGATCAATTGTCCCGGCACGCTGGTCGTAGGCAAGGATGGGGTGGTCAAGGCCGATGTAAACGTCACTAGCGCCGTTATAGGCGGAACTGTCAACGGGAACATCGACGCCAGGGAAAAGATCGAGCTTCAGGCAGGATCAAGACTTGAAGGCGACATAAAGACTACAAGGCTTGTAATAGATGAAGGCGTGTTTTTCGAGGGATCCTGCAAGATGAGCCCCGACAACAAGACATCAATGCCATCGCCGGCGCCCAAGCAGGAAGAGTCCCAGAAAGACAAAAAGGACAGCGTGAACGCGTGGACTAAATAGGAAGATAGCTTTTTAAAAACTGGACAGCCGGACTATAAGAACGTATAAAAAGCACTGATGTGATAGCTTGAACCCTGCATGGAATTAGATGTAGAGAAGAGTTGTCGCTGGAATTATATAATAAGAAACGGGAGCCTTTCGAGGCTCCCGTTTTCATGCCGGGCGATCCCGGCCACGTATGCCGCGTCACTTGATGTTGACCTTGATCTCCTTTGGCTGGGCCTTTATGGTCTTCGGCACGGTGATCTTCAGGACACCGTTTTTATACTCCGCGTCGACTCCTTCGGGGTCTGTGTTGTCGGGGAGAGTGAAAGACCTCTCGAAGCTTCCGGTGCTTCTCTCGCACAGGTGGTAGTTGTTCTCCGCCACCTTTTCTTCGGTCTTTTTCTCGCCCCTTATTGTAAGGATGTTTTCCTGGACCTCGATGCTGATCTCGTCCTTGTCCATCCCCGGTATCTCGGCAGAGATCTCGAAATCGTTCTCGTGTTCCTGAATATCGACCCTTGGCGTCCAGCCGCGATAGTCGGAATCAAGCCTTCTTCTGTTGAACAGGAAAAGGTTGTTGAAAAGATCATCCATTTCGCTCCGCGCGGTCCTGAGGCCGGTCGTTTCCGGGTACCATTTCATGAGTCTCATCTTGCACCTCCGTTTTACTTCAGGCATTCGAAAATTTAAGCGATTCTTAAGTCGTTTGTCCGGACTTGCTGATTACTACCGCAAGCGATGTGCCAGAATTTAGACACAGGCCTAACCAACGATTCAATAATAAGTTAACGGGGTTTCGGGCGAGCAGTTTTTCTGTTGCTGTCCACCTTCTCTGCCACGCTGCCACGGCTTGCTGCCAGAATAGCACACAATGACGCGCTGGCGCTGTCAGAATGGCAGAACGCTGCCTATCTGGTGCGGGCCGTTTCGCCCGGAGGGCTTTTTTGCCAGGCTGCGTGGCCGGCGGAACAGTGCTGTGCGTAAAATACTACTATTGAAACAGACTTAGCCGGTAAAAATAATGGAACAAGACGGGCTTTTGGCGTATAAAAGGTATTGAGGGCTCCGCTTTCTGACGGAGCCTTGTGGTTCATACGATGACAGCCGTCGATCGAAGGAGGAAAATTGTCTCTCAAGTCCCCGATAAGACTTGTTTTCGTTTCGGTCATGTTGATGTCCGGATGCGGAAGTGGAACGGTAACGGAGTACTCCATCGAGCAGTTTCTCGATTACAGGGTAGTTGCCGGAGGCGCTTTTTCTCACGATGAGACAAAGCTGTTGTTCACCATGGACAGCAGGGAGACGTTCAACGCATGGACGGTCCCGGTCGCCGGCGGAGAGCCGATCACCCTGACCGATTCGAGGAAGGCGCCGGTCTTCGCCCTTTCATATTTTCCCGATGACGACAGGTTCCTCTATCTGTCCGATAAAAGTACCAGGGGCAACTACCACATATACCTCAAGGATGAAAACGGACAGGTGACCGATCTTACCCCGGAAAAAGATGCCCGGGCAGTTTTCTATGGCTGGACCCATGACAGAAAACAGATGATCTTCGGGTCGAACAAGAGGGATTCGAGATTTGCCGATATATACCTGATGGATATCGAGAAAATGAAACCGAAGATAATATTCCTGAATGATCGCGGATACAACTTCGGACACCTCTCGCCCGACATGAGATACATGTCGTTCTACCGGTACAGGACCGAACATGACTCGCAGATGTATCTCTACGACAGGGAAACGGGGGAGATGAAAGACATTTCCCGCCATTCGGGCGATGTACATTTCCAGCCCCTCGAGTTCTGCAGCGAATCAGGATATCTCTATTATCTCACGAACAGGGGGAGCGAGTTCAGGTACCTCTGCAGGTACGATCTGTCGACAGGGGAGAGCGAGACTGTCGAGACGGCGGAATGGGATATCGTCTATTCGTATTTTTCATATAACGGCAAATACAGGATGACGGGAATAAACGCGAATGGAAAGACAGAGATCCGGATCTATGACAGCGCGACGGGCGAAAGGGTAGAGATACCGGAGGTTCCGACCGGAGAGATCTCGAATGTCGGGTTCTCGCGAAGCGAAAGATATATGAAGTATTCGGTCAACAGCCCGCGCTCGCCGAACGACCTCTACGTCTATGATTTCCAGGCCGGACGGCACGCGAGGCTGACCAGGGCGATGAACCCGGAAATAGATATGGCCGACCTCGTGGATGCGGTGGCGGTCAGATACAGATCTTTCGACGGGGAGGTCATCCCCGCCGTATTGTACAAGCCGAAAAAGATCGAGCCAGGGGACCGCGTTCCGGCGCTGATCTACGCCCACGGTGGTCCGGGGGGCCAGTCTACCTTCAGGTATACGGCGTTATTCCAGTATATGGCCAACCACGGATACGTGGTGCTGGCGCCGAACAACCGCGG
>JAGLYV010000170.1 GCA_023131975.1 Candidatus Krumholzibacteriia bacterium
AACGCTGATCTGTCAACCCTGAAAATGGCGATAGTTCCTTGCCAAACACCTTTTTAACTCTACGGGGGGGTTTACTCGAAGCACGTCAGGGTGGTAGGATTCCCTATGGGAAATGATGACACCTTATAGAGAAGGTATCTGACCCTGCAAAAAATAATCAAAAAATCCCGGAATCGGGTACAGATTGGAGAAAATCCGGATGATGGCGAGGAAATAATTGGCAAGTCCTTTCAGATCAAACAGTAAGAACGACCGGAAAACTGTCTCCAGAAAGCGGCTCTGGTACCGCTGGGTCCTGATGGCGGCTTCGATGATGGCTGTATCCTGGGTCGCGGTCATCAATTTCGGGAAGTTGAGCGGGGCCGATATCGATATAAACCTTTATTACATGGGTTATGCCTTTTTAGCGACCGTATCCGCATACCTGACGATGTTCCTGATATGGACCCGTCTAGCATCGATATTCGAACTCCGGGCACCTGTCTCGGTCGCAGGAAGGGCATATTATCTCTCCTATCTTGCGCGGTACATACCCGGCAAGATCGGCATTTTTCTCATGAGGGCCGAGATATACGGAGGGCGGTCCAATCCGGGAGTCATAATGGCTACCGCCATCGAGCAGCTCGCCGTTCTTTCTGCAGCCTCTTTAATGGTTCTTCTGGGAATATTGCTGACTCCTTCGATATTCCCTCAATGGCTGCGCCTTACATCAATCGCGGGGCTGGCGGCAATGATTTTCGTCATGAGACCATCCGTTCTGAGTACCGTAGCGAGGCTGATCGGCCGCATCACCGACAGAAAGGTTCCACTGGGCGAGACCACTTTCAGGGCAAATCTGGGACTCATGGCCCTTTACACGATCCCCTGCCTGCTCCACGGGCTCAGTCTCTTCCTTGTGATCAGGTCTCTTTACCCGATTTCCTTCAGTTATCTCCCTGCAGTGACCGGAGTATATATCGGAGCAATACTCGCGGGCCTGTTCGCTGTTTTAATTCCAGGCGGCCTGGGAGTCCGCGAGGGTGCGATCGTCCTCGCCCTCTCGTCCCTGATTCCCGGAGAAACGGCGGTCATCGCAGCGATTGTAATCCGTCTGGTGACCATAGCGGCTGAGGTGTGTCTCGCGGCCGGGTTCAGCCTTCCCTATATATGGAAGGGGAAAGTGGCAGAAAAAGACAGCGGCGAGGACGGGCTTCTATACATCGTGCATGAATATCCCCCCATCATCGGGGGAACGGGAGTATTTGTCAGTAACATCGTCTCCGAAGTCGGGCGGGAAAGGGATATCGTCGTCATAACTGCAGGCGAATCGGGAAAGACCGGCACGGAAACAACAGGCCGTACTCATGTGATAAGAATAGGTATTCCCTTTCGTGACAAGAAGTTTCACTACGCCACCATCCCCTCGATGGTGATGTTTCTACTTCTGGCGACCTGGCATGGGTGGCGGGCGGGCAAAAAGAGGAACCTCTCTGGAATACACGCGTTCCACCTGTTTCCCTCCGGAGCCGTCGGAATCATCCTTTCGAAGTTTCTGGGCATCCCGTGCCATGTCACCGCCATCGGGGCTGAGGTCCATGATCCCGGATCGGGAAGGGCTCTTCATTCCAATCGTCTGTACAGGTGTATGATTGCCGGTATCATGCGCAGATCTGACCACCTGTCGGCTATCTCGAGGGATATAGCTGACAGATCGAGGGACTATTACAATCCGGATAAG
>JAGLYV010000171.1 GCA_023131975.1 Candidatus Krumholzibacteriia bacterium
TGAACGATGAAGATGAATTACCCGGAAGGCGCGTCTCCCCTGAGCCCGGACGAATTGAAAGGCCTTCTCATCCCCACCATTTCGAACAGGGACGAGCTGGACAGGTGGGAGCAGGACAATATTCTGAAGGCGATCGACTGGACGGACAAGGTCGAACCTGATGAAATATTATCTGAATCCTTCATGAAAAGACTGCACAAGGAGATGTTCGGCGATGTATGGGGCTGGGCAGGGGAATTCAGGCGAAGCAACAAGAATATAGGTGTGGATTGGAAAGACATCTCTGTCGAGCTGAAGAAATTGCTCGATGATGTCAGGCGCCGGCTGGAAAATGATTCGTCATCGGTTGCTGATTCGCTTTCACCCGACGATATGGGTGCGAGGTTCCACCACAGGCTGGTCCAGATCCATCTTTTTCCGAACGGCAACGGGAGGCACGCACGCCTCGCAGCGGATCTGTTGATGGAAAAACTGATGGGAGGCCGAAGGTTCTCCTGGGGAGGGAAGAACCTTTCCGATGAAGGGGAGTGCCGGAGCAGGTACATCGATGCCCTCCGAAAGGCGGACACGGGGGATTACGCTGCGCTGATCGAGTTTGTCAGGAGTTGATTTCGTCAAATCGAACGTTCTGTTAAACAAATCCGGACATAAAAAACCCCGGCCGTCGAGTCTTTTGAGCCCTGGCAGCCGAGGTTATATTTTCAGTACTGTATTCAGGTTCAAAACTGAATACAGTGTGGTTACGCCTTCTGTTTCGACTTGTCGGCTACCCAGTACAGATACCAGCCGAGGCCTCCGAAGATGACGGCGGAGACTATCTGGCCGAGCCATTCCGGCGAATAATTCATTACAAGGAACTTCGGCGCCTTTGTCATTATCACGGCAATTACCGCGATCACCACACCGAGCAGCCCCTCACCGGCTATCAGGCCGCTTCCTATCAGGATGCCGTGGTCTCCAGTCTTATCGGCGCCTTCCTTTTTGTCTTTATGCTTTTTGTCGATCATGTGTCGAAGGAGGCCTCCGATGAAAACCGGTGTCATCGTGTTGAGAGGAAGGTAGACACCGACGGCGAATGGCAGGGGCGGGATCTTGCAGAGCATGACCACTATGGAAAATGCTGCTCCGATCCCGACAAGGTCCCAGCGGAGGTTTCCGTCAAGCACCCCGTCGAGCACTGTTTTCATCAGGGTAGCCTGTGGAGCGGGGAGCTCGGCCGATCCGAACCCGTAAGCCTTGCCCAGGTAAAATATGGCAAGGCAGACGAAAAAGGCTGACCCCACGGCGCCCAGAAGCTCGCTGATCTGCTGTTTTCGGGGTGTCGCGCCGATTATGTACCCTGTCTTGAGGTCCTGCGAGATATCGCCGGCGATAGAGGCGGCGATGCAGACTATAGTACCGATGGTCAGCGCGGTGATCTTTCCTGTGAGATCGGTCCACCCTAACATCTTGAATATCAATCCCGTTCCGAGAAGGGTCACGATGGCCATCCCCGATGTCGGGTTCGAGGAGACACCGATCATCCCCACGATCCTCGACGACACCGTCACGAAGGCGAAGGCAAAGAGCGCTATTGCCAGAGCGCTGAAGAAACGCATGATGATATGCGTTTCGTTTCCGATGATCCCGGGAATGAAAGTAACCATCAGCACCACGAAGGCGACGCCGAGAATGACATACTTTATCGAGAGGTCCCTCTCGGTGCGAAGCCTGCCGGCATCAAGTTCGGCGGCGCTGGTGCGCAGCTCCTTGATGCCGATTTTCAGCGAACCGATCATTGTCGGGACAGATTTGATCACGGTGATTATACCGGCGGCAGCCACGGCGCCGGCACCGATGATCCTGATATAGCCGTCCCATATCTGCTGGGGCGACAATTGTCCGATTGTGGTCACGGAGGGGTCGAGTCCCTTCGACTGGAGATAGGCAAGGGTGTTCGGCCAGATCTCCATACCGCCGAACTTCCACGCTATAAGGGGTATCAGGAGGACCCAGGAGACGAGTCCGCCCCCGACCATGATGGCGCCGATACGCCGACCGAGTATATATCCGACACCGAGCAGCGCCGGGGTCGTCGAGACTCCGACTACCGCTTTTTTGATAAATGGCAGGGTGATCGATACATTCGACGGCCACAGATAGAGGAACGAGATCAGGCCCTTGTACAGGGCTCCGATACCGAGGCCCTTGAATACGCTCGATGCCGAGGCTCCGCCGCCGCCGGTAGCGACGATAAGGACCTCCGCGCTTGCCGTGCCCTCCGGATATGGGAGAGTCGCGTGTTCCTTGACGATGAGATAATTCCTCAGCGGGATCATGAACAGGACACCCAGGACACCTCCGCATATGGCCAGCAGGGTGATCTGAATGAGGGGAGCGTCGTATCCCCATATGTAGAGAGCCGGTATCGTAAAGATCAGTCCGGAGGCGAGCGAGGAGCTTGCCGAACCGGTAGTCTGGGAGATATTGCACTCCAGGATAGTCGGTTTGCCGAAGATCGGAGTCAGTATTTTGAGGAGTGCCACCGAGACGACCGCCAGCGGTATCGCGGTGCTGATAGTCAATCCGACCCTGAGGCCGAGATAGGCGTTCGCGCTGCCAAAAATGGCACCGAGCAATATTCCGAGTATCACGGTCTTCCAGTTGAAATCCTTCATGACGGTACCGGCCGGCACGTAAGGTTGATGTTCGTTCACGATACGGGATCTCCTTTCGAACTTTTACTCGATATCTGGCCCCGAAGCGAAAAAGGATCGTTCCCCTCGTAAGCTCCGTCTTGCCCCAACGGTATATAAGCTCTGTCAGACAGCCACATTATCAGATGGGAGCGGAGAGGTCCAGATAAATGGCCTGGACGGTCCGTACGGAATGATTCCATATGTAAGTGTTGAAAAAAAATCATTCAGCCTTTAGGATTGCGGCGGAGAAATGAGTCTGCCGCCCGGATGGTGGAGAACCACCGATTGTGTCGGTGGCAGGGAACCGTTTCGGCAGCGGGTTTTGTTCGCGTATGGAGCATGATATGTCGATAAGGGAAAATTTCGAGAGAGTAAGAGACCGGGTCGCCGCCGCGGCGGTCGGCGCGGGACGTACTCCCGAAGAGATCACGATAATCGGCGTTACCAAGACGCATGGGCCCGAGACAGTCATCGAAGCGATAAAGGCCGGAATAACAGATGTCGGGGAGAATCGGGTGCAGGAGTTTCTGTCCAAGGTGGATGATGTAGGACTTGATGTCCGCTGGCACCTGATAGGCCACCTGCAGACGAACAAGGTAAACAAGGTGATCGGCCGTTTCGCCATGATCCATTCTGTCGATTCATTCAATCTGGCTGAAAAGATAAGTAACGCGGGAGAGAGGGAAGGTGTCGTTACCGATATCCTTCTCGAGGTCAACACGAGTGGTGAGAAATCGAAATTCGGACTGGTCCCGGATGAGACGATGGACATCTCGGAACGTGTATCAGGATTACCGGCGGTGAATCTCAGGGGACTCATGACTGTAGGCCCCTGGGTCGATGACGTCGCCGTGCTTTCGAAGGCTTTTGCCGGCCTTCGCCTGCTGGGAGAAAAGATCGACGCGATGAAGATAGATAATATCTCCATAGAACATCTGTCGATGGGGATGACCGATGATTTTGAGATCGCGGTAGCTGAGGGCGCGACCATGGTCCGCCCGGGAAGGGTGATATTCGGGGAACGCGGGACCTTCTGACGGGTGGATTTCCCGATTTTGGAGGGTGGCAGGATTTCAGCCGGCAGACAAAGAAAATTTACGGTTCCGATGCCTGTCAGAAATCGAGCGTGGAACTATGATGAGTTGTAAGACGTATAAAAATACGAGGTTACGAGATTGTTTATAACGGACGTGTTTGGACTGATAATTGCTTTTTTGAATGTGATCACATTCCTGTTACTGATATACCTGCTTCTGCAGACAATCAGCAATGACAGGAGCAAGGTGCTGGGGGTATTGGACAAGGTGTTTTCTCCCGTACTTCAGCCATTGAGAAAGGTCCTGCCTTCATGGAGGATAGATATTTCTCCGGCGATCCTGGCCCTGGTCCTGCAGATAGCAGCGGCAGTAATAAAAAGGATGTGACGCTGTATCGGTAAATGAATTCCCGCCTGGAATGCGGGCCCGCGAAAAACAGGTAGTGAAGTTGGATGAGGCAGATGCGGATCGAAAGAAAGAGATACGTACTGCTACAGAGGAGGCACTGAGATGAGGATTACACCTCTCGATATTCGGAAACAGGAATTCAAGAAGACCATGAGAGGGCTTGATTCGGACGAGGTCTACGCGTTTCTGAACACTGTTGCCGAGGAGTACGAGACCGTACTTTCCGATAACAAGAGGCTCCGTGAACGCATTGTCGAACTCGAAGAACGTCTCAAGGAATTCAAGAGCATGGAGACCAACCTTCGGAACACTCTTCTGACGGCGGAACGGCTCACGGTGGAGGCGAAGGAGAATGCCCGCAAGGAAGCAGGACTCATCGTTCGCGAGGCCGAGGTCGAGGCGGAAAAGGCTGCCGAGGCGATTCGCGCCCATACACAGCAGCTTCGCAGGGAAATATTGGAACTCAAGAAGAACAAGGATAATTATATTACGCGGATGAGGACACTTCTGGATAACCATCAGAGTGTGATCAGTGGTTTCGAGGACGATTTTGCCGAAGTCGACCATGAGATCGATATGATCGGCCAGAAGGTCGAGGAGGACATGAAGGGTGCCATTCCGGGTCCCAGGATGACAAGGGACAGGATCACCGAGGATTTCGCGCACGAAGAAAAAGAGGAAAAAGAAAAAAAACTGGAAGAAACGGACAAGGTGACCTGGGACGACGAGCGGAGGAGAGAGGATATTCCGAGGCCGTCGATGCCCGCGCCACCGCACGAGGCCGATAGCTCTCCAGAGAAAAAGAACGCCGCGCCCAGGGAAGAGGCAGCCGGGACGATGAACGTTCCGACAGCGCAGCAGATAGAGATGGAAACTGTCGCGGCTTCGGGTGATGAGTTCCCGATGGCGGACACCGAAGAGACGCGGGTTGATTTAGCCAGTGTGAATGCCGGAAAAATAGAGGTAGCTGACGAGGACAATCCCGGGAATGACGGTCATTTCAACGAGAACGCCGTCCGCAGGAACGTCGCGAGGAGCATCGAGGACAGTATGTATCCAGAGGCTCATATCCACGAGAAACAGTCGAATACCGCACCTGCCGGACCTGCCATGGAATCACAGTCCCAGGCGCAGCCGTCGATGCAGCAGCCTCCGGCTATGACACAGGATGTTTCGGGCCAGGCTCCTGCTCCGCAGCACGAAGTGAGTGCCACGGGAACGGCCGTCCAGGATCTTCCCCCGGCTCCGGACATGACACAGTCGTCACAGCAGCAGCCGGTTCAGCCGATGCCGAAAAATATTCCTGAGCAGGATGCCCAGAATCAGGATCAGCCGGATATAGCCGACCGGAAAAAAAGTGATGACTGGAAATCGTACGAAGTGAATAAGGCGAAACCGGACTGGAGTAATTACGAGATAAACGGTTCGGAGAAGCCTCAGCAGTCGTCACAGCAGCAGCCCGTGTCGGAACCGCAGCAGTCGATGCCGACCGTACATCAGAATAGCGATCCAAGTGATGTCGAGGTCGAAGCGGCCCTTTCGGGGCTGGAAGAGATGGGTGGCCTGGAGCAGCAGGTACAGCAGCCGACCCCCACCCAGGATGAACAGGCCTCAGAGCAGTCGGCTCCCGAGAAATCCTCTCAGCCGCCGGCGGAGACTCAGGTAGAGGCGGAAACTCAGGTGAAGACAGAAACTGATAAAGATGATTCCACTTCGACCTGGTCGATGGAAGAATTACGAAAGAATCTGACCAACATGGACA
>JAGLYV010000018.1 GCA_023131975.1 Candidatus Krumholzibacteriia bacterium
GATCTGCGGGACCTCATCGAGGGGAAGAACTGGCTCATCAAAACCGGCTATGTGGACCCCGAAAGGACAGGTATCCTCGGCGACAGCTACGGGGGATTCCTGGTGCTCTCGGCGATGGCGTTCCATCCGTCCGAATTCGCCGTCGGCGTCGAGCTGTTCGGGATCGCGAACTGGATAAGGACTCTCAGGGACCTTCCCTCATACTGGGAAAATTACAAGGATGCCTTTTACCGTGAAATGGGGTATCCTGACAAGGACGGGGATTACCTGAGAAGCATCTCTCCCATCTATTACGCGGAGCAGATAACGAACCCGCTCATGGTAATACAGGGAGGGAAGGACAGTTGGGTGCTGACGGTAGAGGCGGAAGAGGTGGTCGATACGGTGAAGCGTGGAGGGGTCGATGTCGAATACCTGCTGTTCGAAGACGAGGGACACGGATTCACCGGGAAGACCAACAGGTTGAAGGCCTACAGGGGGATCCTCGAATTTCTGGACAGGCATCTGAAGGACCGCGAAAATAAAACGTAAACAGGGAGAGACCGATCTGATGAATTCGCAAGGCGACGCAGAGATTCTGCACAAATTCGAAAATGCCTGCGGGCAGTTGAAAAACCAGATAGCAAGAGTCATCATAGGGCAGGAAAGAGTCGTCGATGAACTGGTCATGGCCCTTTTCTCGGGTGGACACTGTCTTCTCGTAGGAGTGCCGGGACTGGCGAAGACCCTTCTCGTCTCGACGGTGGCGGACAGCCTTGGCCTCGGGTTTTCGAGGATACAGTTCACCCCCGACCTCATGCCGAGTGATATCATGGGTACCGAAGTGCTTGAAGAGGATAAGGCTGCCGGGAACAGGGTGTTCAGATTCATCCGTGGGCCGGTCTTCGCGAACGTGGTCCTTGCGGACGAGATCAACAGGACTCCTCCCAAGACACAGGCGGCGTTGCTGCAGGCGATGCAGGAATACGAAGTGACGGTCGGAGGCAAGACTCATATGCTCGGAAGGCCCTTCTTCGTCCTGGCAACACAGAATCCGATCGAACTCGAGGGCACCTATCCGCTGCCCGAAGCGCAGCTCGACAGGTTCATGTTCAATATCCAGGTCGACTACCCCTCGGAGGAGGAGGAACTCAGGATCGTCGAGACTACGACCAATTCTCCGCCTGACAAGCCGGACAAGGTCCTGAGTGGAGAGGAGATCGTCGAGATCCAGCAGATGCTGATGAAGGTCCCGGTCTCCGAAAGGGTGCTTTCCTATGGTGTCAGGCTCGTAAGAGCCAGCAGGGGAAACGAATTTCCGGATATAAGCCAGTACCTCTCCTGGGGGGCCGGCCCCCGGGCGGGCCAGTACCTCATGCTGGGAGCAAAGGCGAGAGCTGTCATGACCGGCAGGACTACCCCCGACATAGAGGACGTCCGCGCGGTATCGAGGCCGGTGCTCAGGCACAGGCTTGTAACGAACTTCCATGCCGAGGCCGATGGCGTGACGACGGAAGATCTCGTCGGCCGCCTGCTGGAATCTGTGCAGCCCTGAGACCAGGGACTAAAACGCGGGGCAGCATACCGATGTCACCTGACAGAAGACAGATCAGTGAATTTCTCCGGCCCGATGTGGTAGGACGGCTGGCAAACATGGACCTGCGTGCCCGCCTGATCGTGGAGGGATTCATAGCCGGACTGCACCGGTCGCCCTATCACGGATTTTCCGTGGAATTCGCGGAGTATAGACAGTACAACGACGGAGAATCGGTCAGGGATATCGACTGGAAGATATATGCCCGCACGGATCGATACTACACAAAGATATTCGAGGACGAGACGAACCTCAAGGCGACCCTGCTGCTGGACAGAAGCGCGTCGATGGATTTTGGCAGCGGCTGGGGGACCAAGCTCGATTACGGCGCCCTCCTCTGCGCGGCGCTCGCCTACCTGATGATCAAACAGAGGGACGCGGTCGGGTTGGCCCTGTTCGACGAAAAGATAAATACGATCATCCCGCATCGCTCGATAAGGCGACACCTCTTTTTCCTGTTGAAAGAACTCGAGGGGGTGTCTCCTGGAAATACGACGGAAATAAGCTCGACCCTGCACGAAATGGCAGAGAGGATCAGGCGCAGAGGCCTCATCGTCCTGGTCAGCGATCTCTTCGACGATCCGGAAAAGATCATGAACGGCCTGAAACATTTCAGGCACAGGGGGCATGAGATAGTCCTTTTTCATGTACTCGATCCGAAAGAACTCTCTCTTGACTACGACGGGGAAGTGACATTCGTCGACATGGAGACAGGCGAGAAGATGAGGACACAACCCTGGTTTGTAAAGGCAGGGTACGGCAGGGACGTGAGAACCTGGCTGGACCTGCTCGAAAAGGGGTGCAAGAAAAACGCGATCGATTATAACAGGGTCACGACAGACACACCTTTCGACAGGGCTCTTGTGTCCTACCTCAACAAGAGACGCAGGATGAGATAGATGAATTTTCTCAATCCCATATTTCTGATCCTTGTGAGTGGGGCCGCGGTCCCACTTCTCATCCATCTGTTCAGCAGGAAACGGATCCCCGAAGTGCAGTTCAGCACATTGAGGTTTCTGAAGGCATCGGATCGTCGTTCGATGCGAAGGGTGAATCTCCGCCGCCTGTTGCTTCTGCTCCTGCGGATGGCCGCGATAGCCCTGGCCGCGCTGGCCTTCGCGAGGCCGGTGATCACCGGCCACCTTGCGTCTCTTTTCCCGGGAGAGCAGCCGGGAGCAGTCTGCATCCTTCTTGACCGTAGTTACAGTATGGGTATGGCAGGCTCCGGAGAAACGGTATTCGACCGGGCTAAAGAACGGGTCATCGAGATAGCGGCGAGCCTCGAAGAGGAAGATGAGGTGACACTGATCCTTTTCGACGAGAGAGCCGTGAAGGTGTTCAACGGGGAGAGATTCGGCGCGGCTGTGAGGGATATTCTCGAGAGAGAGACGCCGACGTTCTTCGGAACCGATCTTGGGGCAGGTGTAAGGGCGGGGTTGGAACAACTCTTCTCACACAGGAGAGAAAAGAAGGAATTATATATTGTATCCGATTTTCAGAAAAGCGCGTTGAGGGAAGGATATTCTTCGCTCAACCTCCAGGAGGGCCCGGTGGTCAGGACCTTTCTTGTGCCTGTCGGCGCCACAGAGGAGGCTAATGTCTCGATATATGAGGTGCGGACTCCGGAAGTTCCTGTCCACAGGGGGGAGACTGCCGTAGTGGGTATCTCGATGAGAAACCACTCCCCTGTTCTGGAGGCCAGATTTCCCCTGCGGGTCTCTTTCGGGGAAAGACTTGTCTTTGAAAGAGAGATGACGATCGCGCCCGGCGCGACAGCAGACACGAAGATCGAACTTCAGGCGGAAGAGAGCGGATGGATAAAAGGTGTCGCCAGAAAGGGCCCGGATCGGCTGGCGCCGGACGATACGAGATATTTTACGGTCCGGTCCAGGGAAAAGATAAAGGTGATCCTCCTGGCCGGGGGAGGGTCGATGTTCCTTCGTGAGGCATTGAGTCCGGAGGAAGGGCAGAGCGATATGGAAGTCGAGGTCAGCAGCTGGATCAGGCTCACGACGGATGACCTCGAGTCTGCCGGTGCCCTGGTAGTCGGACCGGGCGAAAAGCCGGACAGGGGAGATCTTGCCCCGATGGAAAGGTTCGTCGAGAGGGGTGGGAGAGTCGTCGTATTCCTTACCGAAGAGACCCGCGGAGTGGCGGAAGGCCTGAGCCGGCACGGGCCGACGATCAGATTCGGCGCGGAGGGATCCTGGCAGACCGTGAAAGATCCAGGTCCGGTCCCATCGTTCCTTTCTCCTTTCAGTCGGGAGGACCTCGTTGCCTTTTCCCGTCTTCGTTTTTCGCCGTCTGTCAGGATAACCGGCATACCTCCCGAAGACGTCCTGCTTTCTTTCAGGTCCGGGCACCCGTTCATATGGAGGGAAAGGTATGGGGAAGGCGCGGTGCTGTTCATCGTGGCAGATCCGCGTCCGGAAGGTGGCGACCTCGTGCTTTCGCCTCTTTTTCTTCCGCTGGTCCATCAGTCTGTGCTGGCCATGTTGCCCGGGAGTCCCGAAGGTGACGGGCTGCCGGTGGGAAGGGAATCGGTCCTGGATGTAAGGCCGGGGACATCTTATGAAATGGCCCTTCCCGGAGGCGTCTCCGCAAGGACCGTGAGGGCGGGAACCGGCCGGGAGCTTGTGCTGCCGGGATCCGCGTATCCAGGATTCATCGACATATACGAAGAAGGCCGGCTCTACCGGTCGCTGGCCGTCAATCCCGATGCTGGACTGGAATCAAGGACCGCCCGCATGGAGGCGAACGAGGCAGCCGATTCCCTTGGATTGCGGGATTACGCCGTCCTGGAAGATGATGATACAGTCGAGAGCGGTCTGCGCGCGGCGAGAAAGGGCAGAGAGATATCTTCCTGGCTGGCCGCGGCCGCGATAGCGCTTCTTGTCATAGAGCTGTTCGTAGCGCAACGGAAAAGGGTAATGTGATGTGGGACCATCTTAAGGAAAGGATAGCCGGACTTCCCGCTTTCGAAGGCCTCGTAAAGAGGCTGGAGACTGATACGGGAGTGATCCCGGTAGCGGGGCTGGCTGGGAGCGCGCAGGCTCTCGTTCTTTCGACCCTCCTGAGGGGGAAGTACCGGCCCGTGATAGTCATCACCACAGACCCGGTAAGCGCGAGAGACATGGAGTGGGAGCTTTCTTCTTTCGGCGTCGAGAACGTCGTCACCTATCCTGAAGATGAGGTCCTGCCATACGACTATCACGACCCCGACCGGAACCTGACAGGGATGCAGATGACGGCGCTTGAATCGGTCCTGGATGGCAGCTGCGAAGTCCTCGTCTGTACGATGCATTCCCTTCTGAAAAAGATCTTTGCTCCCGGGCTGTTCAAGTCGCTGGTCTTCGAGATCGAACAGGATCGGGAATACGATATTTATGAACTGGCGGACAGACTGATCCGGCTCGGGTACGAACGGCACGAGATCGTGGAGGCGAAAGGGCATTTCGCCATCCGGGGAGCGATCCTCGACATCTTCGAGGTAGGATCGCCCGACCCCGTCAGAATAGAGTTCGATGGCGACGGAGTCTTTTCACTCAGGGATTTCGATGTCGAATCCCAGCGCTCGACCGACCAGAGGTCCTCGGTAAGGATAAGACCTTTCCATCATATCGCCCCCGACGCGGAGGGGCTCGCGAAGCTGAGGGATTTTCTCGCCGGCATCCCGGAAGAGTTCGATCGCGAAGGCAGGGCCAGGATAATGCTGACCGCTGAAAGACTTGAGGGAGGCCTGCATTTTTACGGGATGGAACATTACGCGGCTGTCGTACACGATGTCGTGCCGATATTCGACTATTTCCGGGAGGCTCCGCTGGTCGTCAATTGTGGTGCCGAAGATATTGAAAAAGGACTGGAAGAATTCCGGGAAGAGATAACGAGTCGGTACGAAAGCTCAAAAGAAAAGGAACATTACTATCCTGAGCCCGACATGGTCTACCTGTCGGAGAGCGGGCTCGAAGAGGCGATGTCCGGCTTTAAGAGAATAGAGATAGTAAAGGTGCCGGTATCCGGCGCGGTGAGATTCTTTTCGGTCTCGACCGGAGATTTCAGGAGAAACCTCAAGGGGCTTGAGAACCAGATAAGGAAAGAAACGGAAAACGGGATGCAGGTCTTCCTGTTCTGTTCGAGTGACGTACAGAGGGGCAGGGCAGAGGATGTCTTTGCGGAAGTCTCCCTGGAAATGGATTTCCCGGAAGGGTTCATCTCCGGCGGATTCAGATGGGAAGATGCGGGGGTGCTGTTTCTGAGCGAGGATGAGGTGTTCGGCAGGTTCCACCGGCCGTACCATTCTCCCATGTCAAGAAACAGATCGCTCTCATATGACCCGGCACATTTCCAGCCGGGAGATTTTGTGGTGCACCTCAGCCATGGGATCGGGCGATATATGGGCATGAGGATGCTTGAGGTCGAAGGCGGAAAGACAGAGTGTCTCGATATAAGATATGATGGGGACGATCGACTGTTCATCCCCGTAAGCAAGCTCAGGATGATCGAGAAATATATGGCTGCCGACGGCGTGACACCGAAGCTGGCAGCCCTCGGAAGCAAGGCGTGGAACAGGGCGAAAGAAAAGGCTAAAAAAAGCGCCAGCCTGATCGCTGGCGACCTGCTCGAGATATATGCGGCGAGGCAGGTGGCGAAAGGTTTCGCCTGCGGCCCCGACAAGCCCTGGCAGAACGAGATGGAAGCTTCGTTTCCCTGGGAAGAGACACCACATCAGCTCCAGGCCACATCCGAGGTGAAAAATGACCTCGAGACTATCAAACCGATGGACAGGCTGCTCTGCGGAGATGTGGGGTTTGGCAAGACCGAAGTGGCGATCAGGGCGGTGTTCAAGGTCGTTATGGAAGGTAAGCAGGCGGCCTTTCTCGTGCCGACGACCATACTTGCCCTGCAGCACCTCTCCACGCTGAGAGAGAGACTCGCGGGATTTCCCGTGCGGGTGGAGATGCTCAGCCGGTTCGTCTCCGCGGCGAAGCAGAAGGAACTGGTAGTCGAACTTGGAGAAGGAAAGATAGATATCATCATCGGCACTCACAGGCTGCTTTCGAAAGATATCTCGTTCGCGAACCTCGGGATGGTGGTCGTGGATGAGGAGCACAGGTTCGGCGTGAAACACAAGGAGAGATTCAAGAAGATGAAAAAGAGTGTGGACGTGCTGAGCATGACGGCCACGCCGATCCCGCGGACCCTTTCGATGGCCCTGTCCGGGATCAGAGATATCTCGGTGATAGATACGCCTCCGCGTAACAGGCTTCCCATTCAGACGGAGATCCTTCCTTTCGATGACGAAAAGATCAGAGAGGCTGTGATGAGAGAGATAAGCAGGGGCGGCCAGGTCTTTTTCGTGCACAACAGAGTGCAGTCGATCCAGGTGATGGAGGGATATCTGAGGAGGCTCCTGCCGGAGAAGGTGAAGATCGCCCACGCCCACGGGCAGATGAAGGAGAAGGAACTCGAGAGTATCATGATCGATTTCCTCGAGAGGAAATTCGACCTGCTCCTCTGCACGATGATCATCGAGGCGGGCCTCGATTTTCCAAACGTGAACACGATAATCATAAACAGGGCGGACCGTTTCGGTCTGGCCCAGCTCTACCAGCTGAGAGGAAGGGTCGGCAGATCGGACAGAAAGGCCTACGCATTTATGCTGATACCGAAAGGCAGGACCCTTACGGCGACAGCGATCAGGAGGCTGCAGGCCATAAGCGAGTTCGATTATCTCGGGGCGGGATACAGGATCGCCATGAGAGACCTGGAGATAAGAGGAGCGGGAAACCTGCTGGGGCATCAGCAATCGGGGCAGATAAACGCCGTAGGGCTGGATCTGTACGCGCGGATGATAAGGGAGGAGGTCTCCCGAATAAAGGGAGAGCCGGTCGAGAAAGAGAGAGAGATGAAGATCTCGGTCCCCCTGCCCGCGTATCTGCCGTCCGGATATATCACCGACTCCGAAGAACGGATGGAACTTTACAGGAAGCTCTCAAGAGTAAAGGCAGGTGAGGAGGCCGGGATGGTCGGCGAGGAGCTCGTCGACAGGTTCGGCATGATGCCCGTGGCGGCGGCGAACATGCTCAAGGTCGTCGAATGGAGGGCCAGGGCCAGGAAGGTGGGCCTGGAGTCCGTTGAAGTCACCCCCCGGGGCTTGCTGAGGATCCTTTTCTCTCCCGGGAGCATCCCGGGGCGGAAAGCGATCACGGAGATCGCCGGGCTTTTCGAGGGAAGGCTCACTTTCCATACGGAAAACGGCTTTTCAATGTCGGTCCGGCCGGACGCGGAACTCCCCGATATCAGCCGAGAGCCTGTAGTTGCGGCGGCCGTTGTGGAGGGGAGAGAGGCTGGTGGTGAGGCGGCCGGAACGGGGTGGCAGGATATGCCGACGCTCCAGGATCTTGAAAGTTTGTTGAATTTGTTGGAAAATTATGTTAATTAAAGTAGTTCAGACAATACGGAGAGGTGTGCCTTGCGTGGACCCCGGCAAAGAAGCTGGAGTGACTCGTAAACGGCCCCTTTACCGGTGGCGTGCTCATTTGAGAGGAGAAACCATGAAAAGAACTGTAATTATCATTGTCGCCATGGCCCTGGCGCTTGCGGCAGGTTGTTCAAAGACAGATCGCAAGGATCTGATACTTGCCGAGATCGATACGAAGACGATCACCATGGCGGATTTTGAGACGACGGCGGAAACGCTGGAAAACAAGTATCTCCCGGAAACCAGCGACATGGAGGGAAAGAAGGAACTCCTGCGGCACATGATCAACAAGGAAGTCATGGCGCTCAAGGCCACGGCCCTCGGGTACGAGAGAGAAGAGGATTTCAAAAAGTTCTGGGACCAGTTCAAGGGCCCCTTTCTCGTGACCGCTCTCTGGAACGAGGAAATAACGAAGAAGGTCAAGATCACGGAAGAAGAGATAGATTACTATTACGAGCAGATGCAGTACGAATATACTCTGAGTCAGATCATCCTTGCCAACGAGGACGAAGCCTTTTCGTTGAGGGAAAAGATCGTCGCGGGAGAGGATTTCGCCGAGATGGCGAAAAAGTACTCGCTCGGCAAAGGTGCCGAGAACGGTGGCCATGTCGGGAGTTCTCCCGTAGGCAGGATACACTGGTGGGTGGAGGAAGTCCTTTTCGAGATGAATGAGGGCGATGTCTCTCCCCCGGTAAAGACAGATACGGGATGGGCCCTCCTGAAAATCCATCGCAAGAGAAAGATCATTCCCGATCTCGACAGGGATTACGCGGAGAAGCGGCTCAAGGGGGTCAAAGAATACAAGGGGCGTAATGAACTAAAGGGCAGGATCGAAGCCGATATCCACATGCAGATATTCACCGACGCGGTAAATATCATTTTTGATGCCCTCCCGGAGGATATTCCATTCGAGGAGATAGTCAATTACAGGGTCACGAGGAACAATGCTCCCAAGCTGGAAGTATTGCCGCAGTATGTCGACATGCTCGTCCTCCAGTACGACGATGGGGACTACACCATAAAAGATTTTATCGAGCTTTACGAAATGGCTTCTCTGGTCGAGAGACCGAGACGACAGTATGGGCGCGAAAGCATCGTCCAGTTGCTCAAGAAAGTCATCTACGACAGGATCCTCCCCGTCTACGCGGAAGAAATAGCGAAGGTTCTCGAAGTACCCGAGGTGAAGAAGAATCTGGAAAACAGAAAAGAACAGTTCCTGGTCTACAAACTCTACCAGGACCAGATCACGGACGAAGTCTCTATAACCGATCGTGAGGTTAAGGATTATTACACGAAGAACAAGGAATACCTGGAAACGAAAGAGCAGAGGGATTACCAGATATTGATCAACTCCGATCCGGCGATTGCCAAGCAGGCCTCGGTACTGGCTAAGAACGGAGAGGATTTCGATGCTCTCGTCAGGAAGTTTTCTCAGGATCCGTCGAAAAAAGAAAACCTGGGCAAGACCGGCCTGGTCTACCCTGGAAATTACCTGGAATATGACTCCCAGGCGTTCAGCCTTCCCGGCGAGGGCGATGTCTCGGAGCCTTTTGCCTTCTCACGTGGATGGGCGATCGTGAAGGTTCTGGAGATCGTTCCAGGCAGGATGCCGACCATCCAGGAAGCTTCAGGTACCATCCGTAGAGAGCTGAAAGAAGCAAAGGGCGAAGCTCTGCTTGCGGAAAAGATCATAGGCTGGAGCGAGGGGTACATAATCACGATCAACGAGAAGAATCTCGGTAAAGCCAGGATGGAAAGGACCAGGCTCTGATAAAGGCTGGTATCCGATCGATGATTTACAAGACGGGAAGGGTCCTTTTCCTTTTATTCCTCGTCGCTGCCGCATCGGGTTGTAGCGGAGGCGATGGCGAGGAAGCGGCTGAAGTAGCGTCCGGTGCCATCGTCAGGGTGGGTGAGAGAGTCCTTACGAAGGACCATTTCGAGAACCTGCTGCCTGACGGCGATGGGGCATCCCTTTCCCGGGAAGAAAAAAACCTTTTCATCAGAAAATGGGTAGAGATAGAAGTCCTGTACCAGGAGGCGCTTGCCCGCGGGCTCAACAACGATCCCAGGGTGAGTTCGATGGTCGAGAGACTGGAGAAGGAGTTTCTTGCCGACCACATCATCTTCCTCGAGTTGAGGGAGAGGATCGGTGTCTCCGAGGATGAGGTCGAGGGATATTTCAACCGTAGACGCCGAGAATACACATACGAATACAGGGTCAGCCATATTCTGGTCAATACGATCGAGGAAGCAGGAACAGCCAGAAAGTTGCTCAAGACGAAGAGCTTTGCCTGGGTGGCCAACCACCATTCGGTCGACCCTGTCGCCAGAAGAGGCGGGGATCTGGGATACCTGACAAAGGGAAACATGATCCCGGAGTTTGAAAGCGTGATCTTCGACATGAGACCTGGTGAAGTGAGCGACATCGTCCATTCCGATTTCGGGTACCACATCATCAAGTTGATAGGCACACGTGAAGCGCAGGTGAAGGTCACCCTGGATGAGGTCCGCGGGCGTATCATCAGCACGCTGGTCATGGAGAAGAGAAGAAAAGCATACAACGAATTTTACGAATCGCTGATGAGTTCAGCGGACATCGAGTTTTTTGAATCGGAGTATTTATCGGACGTGGGCGTGGAGGGACCGGCAGACAGTGCCGGGGTCCCGGAAGCCCCCGCAGGGGAGGGCAATGTTGACGGATAACAGGTTCCGGACGTTTGTGTCGGCTGTCTGCGCGGTCGGAATGATCTTTACAGCTGTAGTTTTCGTGGTCGCAGGCCAGGCCTCGGCCCAGGAAGCCGTTCCGAAGAAAGACGCTGGCGAGATCATCGACAGGGTGATCGCTGTGGTAGAGGATAGAGCCCTGCTGCAGAGCGAGTTCGAGATGACATATCGCCAGTTTCTGATGGGGTCAGGAGCAGAGAGCCTCTCAGCGGAAGAAGAAAAGACGAGAAGGGAAGAAGTACTCGATATGCTGATCGGCAACCTGCTGATGGCAGTACATGCCGAAAAGATCGGTGTCGAGGTCCGGGATGAAGAGGTGAATGCCCAGGTGGAGAGAGTGCTTGAGCAGAGGATCCGGGAGATGGGAGGGATCGATGCCTTCAACCGCGAACTGGAAAAGGCCGGTATGACACTGCAGCAGCTGAAAGATACCTGGAGTGAAAATTTCAGGGCGAACAAGCTGGTCGAAGAGGTCCGTTACAGGGAAGTATATCGCAGCATCAAGGTAACAGAGGAAGAGATCAGGGAATATTACCAGGGACATATCGACGAGCTGCCGAAGCGGCCCCCTACGGTCGAGCTGGCCCAGATACTGATCATGATGAGATTAAATGAAGCGGAAGATCTTAACGCGATGAAGAAGATCTCCGACGTGCAGGAGATCCTTGCGACCGGCGCCGATTTTGCCGGAACGGCCAAAGAGTATTCGGAGGGGCCGAGCGCCAAATACGGAGGAAGCCTCGGATTTATGAAACTGGCGGATTTTGGCAATCCAGTCTTTGAGGCTGCCGTGAAAAAGCTGCTCGTCGGCGAAGTGAGCGACCCGGTACTCACACAGCACGGATATCATATAATCAAGCTCGAAGAAGTAACCGGAGACGAGGTCCTGCTGAGACATATATTGATAATTGTAAAACGGGACGTCGATGCTACCAGGGCATTCACCGAGGATATCAGGGACAGAATAATCGCCGGCGCCGATTTCGGCGAGATGGCCGCGCTGTACTCCGAGGATCTCGAAACGAAAGACGACGGGGGGAATGTCGGCGAGATTCCCGTGCCGAACCTTCCGGAGTTCTTTACCGGGGCACTGAGAGGTGTGGCTGATGGGGAGATCGCCCCGCTGATAGAGGATTCGCGGGGATTCAGGATCATAAAGATGCTCGGCCGCGCCGAGGGAAGACCCTATTCGCTCAAGGAGGCCCGCAATGGCGTGAGGGAACTTATAGAGCGGGAACGGGCGACGGTGAAAAGCACAGACTATATCGAGAAGCTTAAGAAGATATACTATGTCGACGTGAAGATAGAGGTGTGATGAGAATAGATGTCCTCCTCAAGAACCTCTGCCTGACAAAGACGCGGGGGATGGCGAGGAAGGGTTGTGATACGGGCAACGTGAAGCTCAACGGCGCAGTGGTGAAGGCGTCGAAAGAGGTGCGGGAATCCGACCTGATCGAGATAAGGTATCCGGACAGGGTACTCGTCTTGAGAATCACGGAGATCCCCTCCAGGCCGGTCCCGAAGAAGAGCCGATCCGATTATTTCGAGACGGTCCGGGAGACGCCGCTTCACAGAGACAGCGGAGGATGGAATGTCTGAGACCGATATCAGGATAGCATTGACGATCGGCGACCCCGCAGGGATAGGGCCGGAGCTTGCCGCATCGCTTTTAGAAAAAGGAACGCCGGGAGTTGAGAACCTGATCCTGATAGGATCGGGCAAGGCGCTTCGCGAGGCGATGAGTGCCGAAAGTGCGAGCCGGATCGATTTCTACCCGGCGGAGAAGCTCGATGGTGGCTGGATGCCTCCTTCCCTTCCCGCGGTAATAGATGTTGCCGGCGATATCGAAGTTCCCGGCGGCGGGCCGAGCGAGGAAAGCGGCGGCATCGCGGGCCGGGCGATCGAACTTGCGGCCAGGCTCGCCAGGGAAGGAAAGATCGACGGGATAGTCACCGGTCCGATCTCGAAAGAGGCCCTGAGGCTGGCGGGATATCCGTGGAACGGCCACACATCGATGCTTGCCGATCTGCTCGACGCTCCTGACTGCCAGATGGTGATGGTCTCCGGGGAGTTGAGAATAGTAATATTGACCAGGGACATCCCGTTGAAAGATGTGCCGGGAGAGGTGACCAGAGAGAGGATCGAGACTGGAGTGAGAGTGATGGCCGATGCCCTGAAAGAACTATGGGGCAGGGAAGACCCGGTCATCGTGGTCGCGTCACTGAACCCCCATGGGGGAGATGGCGGGGTGACCGGCACGGAGGAGATAGAGACAGTGATCCCCGCGATAGAGGGTCTCCGCGGGAAGGGCCTGGATGTCAGGGGCCCGGTGCCCGCCGACACGCTTTTTTATGAGTGGGAAAAGAGGGGGGCCGACGCGTTTATCGCCCTTTACCACGACCAGGGAATGATTCCTTTCAAGATCGGTGGTTTCGAGGATGGGGTGAACATGACTGTGGGGCTTCCGGTGGTACGCACCTCGGTCTGTCACGGAACGGCCTATGATATTGCCGGAAAAGGGCTGGCCAGTCCGGGAAGTCTCATCGCCGCGCTGACCCTGGCGGTGGAATGCGCGAGGACCAGGCAAAAACAGGTAAAGGTGTGATCGGGAAAAGCTGAAGGAGGATCGATGCCGCAGAAAAACAGAATAATCGTCGGTGTCTATCACCTTACAAAGGATCTGGGAAAACATTTCAGCCTGCACGATATCAATATCCAGGTGGCCAACGGAGAATTCGTTTTTCTTGTCGGTCCGAGTGGCGCCGGCAAGAGTACCCTTCTCAAAATGATATATATGGATGATTTTCCCGCTTCCGGGCAGGTCGTCGTCGGGCCATATATCTCGACGAGGATAAAACGTTCCACGATCCCCGACCTGAGAAGGAAGATAGGGATCGTCTTTCAGGACTTCAGGCTGCTCGAGGACAGGACGGTCTTCGAGAACATCGCGCTGGCGATGAAAGTGACCGGGGTGGGGATGAGAGAGATAAAGAGACAGGTGACAGACAT
>JAGLYV010000019.1 GCA_023131975.1 Candidatus Krumholzibacteriia bacterium
AAAAAAGAAAAAGATGTCTCGGTATATCTCAGAAAACTCGAAGCTGAAGGGAATCTGGGAAAGCAGCTGCTCGACGGCCTCGACGAAAAAAAGGGGATGCTGGAGCAGCAGGTCGACCTGCTGCGGGAAGAGCTGGTCACCAGCGAGGGCGAGTACGACCGGAGGCGCAGGATATTTTCAAAGAGGCTGCGGGAGATGTACAAGAACGGTTCGAGACAGGCATGGATGGAACTTCTGGCTGCCGAGGACGTCGCGGATCTTATTCAGAGATACAAGTTTGTCTCTCTGATCGCGGAGAGGGACGCCGACCTTGTGGACGCGGTCCGCAGGCACAGGGAAGAAATCGCAAGTACAGAGGCGGGGATAACAGAGGCCCTGCACGAAGTAACCATGTCGAGGAACGAGAAGGAAGATGAACTGGATAAGCTCAAAAAGAACGAGCGAAAAAGAAGAAAGACACTCTCCGGGCTTCAGAGCGACCGGCGGAAGTACGAGCAGCGCGTAGCCGAGCTGGCCGCGGCGGAAAGGCAGATCCACACTATCCTGGAAGAACTCGAAAAGGCCAGGAAAGATCAGTCGAAGGCCTGGGGTGATTATGGCGTCGCCGATTTCAATTCGCTCAAAGGGCGGATGGCGAGGCCGGTATCGGGCAAAACGACGAGGCGGTTCGGCCGCTTCAAGCATCCCGAATTCGGAACGGTCACCTACAATACAGGAATAGATATTTCAACAAGAACGGGTGAACCCGTGCGGGCGGTGGAGAGGGGAAGGGTGGAGTACGCGGGCGTACTGCCGGGATACGGCAATTGTATTATCATCAATCATGGCAGCGGGTTTTACACCATGTACGCGCATGCCTCTCAGATATTCGTCCCGCAGGGCGCGCAGGTGGAAAAGGGGGGTCTGATAGCAGAGACCGGCGAAGAAACGGCCGGGGCGGGTGGCTTGCTTCACTTCGAGATCAGGCAATCGAAGAAGGCGCTTGATCCTGAGGATTGGCTCAGGAAGGAAGGCCGCTGATCGATATACATGCCGCAGCTGAATTTCTTGCCGGGGGTCAGAAAAGGGTAAGGACCCTTCTTGGTGGAATGCTGACCGCGGGAAAACTTCCGTCCTCGCTTCTGTTCACAGGGCCGGAAGGCTCGGGCAAGGAACTCATGGCCCTGCATCTTGCCGGAATGATCAACTGTGAGAAGCCGGGGCATCAGATCGAGGACAGATGCGCCGCCTGTGAGAAGCTTTCCACTCTGGAGTATCCGGACCTCCATCTTATATATGCCATCCCTTCGGGCCCTCCGGAGAAATCGATACCGGTAGTGATCGAGAGCCGGCGGGAGGATTTTCTTTCGGCCGGGGAATTCGGGGGCAGGGCGAGGTCGATCGGGATAGGGCAGGTCAGGACGATCACAGAGAAGGTCTCCCGGCAGCCTTTCGAGGGAAAACGAACGCTTGTGATCCTCTGCGAGGCTCATCTTGCCACGATCGAGGCACAGAACGCGTTTCTCAAACTCCTGGAGGAGCCACCCGCCTCTACGATACTTATACTGGTCACGGAATTCACGGACAGGCTCCTTCCGACGATCCGCTCGAGATGCCAGGAGGTGAGGTTCGACTTCCTGCCCGAGGAGACAATTGCCGGATTCCTGGAGACATTCTATTCGGTGGAAAAAAATGAGTCGAAGAAACTTGCGGCGATGGCAGCTGGCAGTATCAGGCGGGCGATCAGGCTTTTAGACAAGAGGTTCCTCGACATGAGGAATGACGCGGTCTCCATACTGAGGATGATACTCGAGGGGAAGGCCCGGAAGTTGCCCGCTGAGGCGGAGGCGGCAGCGAGGGAGTATTCGCGTGAGGAGACAGGGCAGCTTTTCGGCGAGATGATATCGGTGCTGCGTGATCTGATGAGGATGAAAGAGGACGGTCTGGACGAGAGTGGCAGGCAGAGGCTGGAGCATCATCTTGGCGGGGCGGCCATCGACGCGGCGGCAGGCAGGGACGTCCCCGCGGACATCCGAAAGATCGAGACGGCCACGCGAAATCTCGGCAGGAACGTGGATATCGAGTTGACGTTGACTCAACTCATGCTTGATTTGGCAGGGAAGTGGTATTAGATTGATTTTACATCAATTCTGACCGAATGATCAGGCCGGGGATCGGCCTGGTAGATATAGACCCCCACAGGAAAACGGGGAGTTAGACAGATGGAAATAGCAGAAGTCCAGTTCAAGGCTCAGAGAAAAGAGATCTTCAAGAACTCAAGGGCCCTCTATCTGAGGACGGGCAACTATTGTGTTGTCCAGGCAGACCGTGGCGAAGATATGGGGATAATAATCGCTCTGGCCCAGGTGGCCGACAAGGATGTCAATGCCACCACGAAAGAAGTTCTCAGGCATGCTAACGATACCGATATCGAATCGATAGCCGATATTCGCGCGAAGGAGAAGGAAGCCCTCTCGACCTGTCAGGAAAAGGCTGGAGAACACGAACTTCAGATGAAGCTGGTAGATGTCGAGTGTCAGTTCGACGGGAACAAGATCACCTTCTATTTCACCTCGGATGGCAGGATAGATTTCAGGGGACTTGTGAAGGACCTGGCCAGCGTTTTTCGTACGAGGATCGATCTGAGGCAGATCGGCGTGCGTGACGAGGCGAGGCGTTTCGACGGTATGGGGATGTGTGGACGGCGGCTCTGTTGCTCGACTTTTCTGAAAGATTTCGAACCGGTCACCCTGAAGATGGCCAAGGACCAGAACCTTCCTTTGACGCCGACGAAAATATCAGGTGCCTGTGGCAGGCTTATGTGTTGCCTGGCCTACGAACTTTCCGATTACAAGGAGCTGATGAGAGGCGTGCCGAAAGCGGGAAGCAAGATAACGTGTTTTGGCGCGCAGCACAGGATAGAGAAGATCAATCTCTTCGAGGAAGCTATAATCATGTCCGACGAGAAAGGAAACCTCATAGAGATGCCACTCCAGAAATTCAAGGAGGAGATGGGGATCTGTGAAGTCGAGCATGCCGAGGAAGAAGAGATAGATGAGGAAACATTGATGAAGGATTATATAGAAGACGAAGAATGAAAGGGTCTCCGGGAAAGTCATGGCAGGGAAAAAATTCTACATAACGACAGCTATCGATTACGTGAACCAGAAGCCTCACCTCGGCACAGCCTACGAAAAGATAGGTGCCGATTGCATGGCACGCTACAAAAGGCTCTGCGGATATGACACATGGTTTCTTATGGGCAACGATGAACACTCGACCAATGTGCAGCGTGAGGCCCAGAAGCGGGGGCTCGACCCGAAGGAGTACTGCCGCGAGATGTCGGGCAAGTTCGTCGGCGCGTGGAAAGCGCTGAACATCTCGTTCGACGATTTTATCCATACTACGGAGGAGCGTCACGAGAAGGCCGTTACAGACCTGTTCCGCAGGATCCATGAGAACGGTTTCATATACAAGGGAAAGTATGAGGGGCTCTACTGCGAGTCCTGCGAGGAGTTCATCAGCGAGAAGGATCTTGTCGACGGGCTCTGTCCGAGCCACAAGCAGGAGCCAAAGAAGATCAGCGAGGAGAACTATTTTTTCGCTCTCTCGAAGTTCGAGGAACGATTGCTCGCCCATATAGAGGAGAACCCGGATTTCATCAGACCGCGTTCCAGAAAGAACGAGATCCTGAATGTGATCAAGGGAGGGCTGCATGATGTCTCTATCTCGAGGGCTGGTGTCGACTGGGGTATTCCCCTGCCGATCGACGAGGGGCATGTCATCTACGTCTGGTTCGACGCGTTGACCAATTATATCTCGGGGCTCGGTTACGGAGGGGACGACGCGACCCTGTTCGAGAAATACTGGCCCGCCGATGTCCATGTGATAGGCAAGGATATCACCCGTTTTCACTGCGTGATCTGGCCCTCGATGTTGATGGCCGCCGGAGTCGAGTTGCCGAAAAGTGTGTTCGCGCACGGGTTCATCTCGCTTGCCGGAGAGAAGATGAGCAAGAGTCGGGGAAACATCCTCGACCCGGAAAAGATGGTGGATATCTTTGGCGCGGACGGGGTGAGGTACCTGTTGCTCCGGGAAGTCCCCTTTGACAAGGACGGCGACATATCGAGCGAGATACTGCTCAACCGCTACAATGCCGATCTGGCGAACGAACTCGGCAACCTCTTCAGTCGTACCGTGGCGATGATATCGAAATATCTCGGGGGCGACGTCGAGACGGCGCCATTCGACGAGAGCTGCGAGCTTTACTCTGCACTGAAAGACGCCCTGGGCGGATATGTGGAGCATATGGAGAAGATGGAGTTCTCGAAGGCTCTCTTCGCGTACTGGTCTGTGATCCAGAGGGCGAACCAGTTTATAGAGGAAAAGGCTCCCTGGGCCCTGGCGAAAGATGAATCGAAAACGGATGAGCTCAACTCTATATTCAGGGAGCTACTCGCCGTGCTGACAAGTTCCGCGATAGCACTCTCACCGTTCATGCCGGAGAAGATGGCCGAGATGGGAAGACAGCTCGGAGGATTCGTATGTGATCCGCGGCGGCTTCCCCCGCAGAAGTCTGGGGCGGAAGGGCTGAGCCAGCCCGAGCCGCTTTTCCCGAGGCTGCAGAACGTGGAGTTCGAGTAGGCCGCGGAATTCGAGGTCGGGACCTGCAACGCACTACCCCTGGAAGGAAGTAGAAGATGATAGTAATAAAAAGTCTGAATGATACGCCCGTGATGGAGACGGCCCACGGCGTCGACGCGCGCAACCTCTATACCAGGGAAGAGGCGATGGTAACAGTGATCACGCTCGAACCGGGGCAGTCCCTGAAGCGTCATATCACGCCGGTCGATGTCGCCTTCTACGTGCTCGAGGGAACGGGCACCGTCGAAGTCGGCGATGAAAAACTGGAAGTGTCGAAGGACACTCTGGTCGAGAGCCCGAAGGATATCGTGCATTGCTGGTACAATACGAGTGACGCGGCGTTGAAGTTCATGGTCATAAAAGCTCCGAAACCGACGAAAAAAACGACTTTCATCTCAAACGACTAGGGAAAGATGTCGTAGATGCTGATAGATTCACACGCGCATATGAACATGTCACAGTTCCAGGGCGACCTGCCGGCCGTTCTTGAAAGGGCCGCACTCGCCGGAGTCGGAGAGATCCTCAATGTCGGGTATGATCCCGCGTCGATAGATGAGACGATCGCACTTGCCGACAAGTATCCGACGATGTACGCCGCCCTCGGTATCCATCCCCATCACGCTACAGACTGGAACGGTTACCTCGAGGACAGGATCAAGCAGCTTTTCCTGCGCCGGAAGGTGCTCGCCGTGGGGGAGATCGGGCTGGATTACTACAGGGATCTTTCGCCGCGCGACATTCAGCAGGATGTTTTCAGGCGGCAGATAGGGTTGGCCAGGCAATTCGGGAAGCCGATCATAATACATTGCCGGGAGGCATTCCCCGATGTGATAAAGATCATGAAAGAGGAGAAGGCCTACGAATGTGGCGGTATCTTTCATGCTTTCTCTGGAGGGGAAGAGGAGGCCGGGCAGGTACTGGAGCTGGGCTTCCTGATCGGGATAGGCGGGCCCCTGACATATCCGAGATCGATCCTCCCCGCAGTCGCCGAAAGACTGCCTTCAAGCTCGTTCGTCCTCGAGACAGATTGTCCCTACCTGCCTCCCCAGGCGTACAGGGGCAAGAGGAACGAGCCGGCCTATGTATCTCTTGTCGCGGAAAAGCTGGCCGAGATCCGGGGCGTCGAACTCGAGGATATCGCGCGAGCTGCCGAGGAGAACTTCAGAAAGATGTTTCACGGGGCAAAAGATGGGCCCGTAAGTATAGCTTATGGCCTGAAAAGAAACATCTATATCAATGTCACGGCGAGCTGCACGAATGATTGCGCCTTTTGTACAAGGCTCAGGTCGAACAACCACCTGTACGGATACAATCTGAATCTCCTGGCCGACCCCTCGGTGGCGGAGATGGTCGCCGCCGTGGAAGAGTCCGTTTTTCCGGGAGATTTCCGGGAGATAGTGTTCTGCGGATACGGAGAACCGACAGCAAGGTTGAAGGCGATCAGGGAGACCGCGGCGAAGGTCAAAAAGTACGGGGTCCCACTGAGGCTCAACACGAACGGACAGGGGAACCTGATTAACCGCAGAAATATCGTTCCTGAACTTGCGGAATATTTTTCGAGCGTGTCGATCAGTCTGAACGCCCAGGACCGGGAGACATACATGAGCGTCTGCAAGCCGGATATGGGTGAGAAGGCGTTCGACGCGGTCCTGGATTTCATCAGGGCGGCTGCCGCTTCGACGATGGATTGCATGGTGACGGCTCTCGATTATCCGGATGTCGACCTTGAAGCTACGCGTGCCCTCGTCGAATCGATTCCTGGAGCAAAATTCAGAATCAGAAAATATCATTTCCCGGCTGTCGCCGGGCAGGCAATCTCCAAATAGTATGAATGGAAGAAGACCAGATAAGACCGGCAGACGGCCGAGGGCGAAAAAGAGCCTCGGGCAGAATTTCCTCATCTCGGGGAAAGTCGTCGACAGGATAGTCAGAGCCCTCGACCCCGGCAGCATGGTCCCGATAATGGAGATCGGCCCAGGGACCGGAGCTTTGACCGGCCCTCTTGCCGAAAAAGGCGCGAGAATTGCTGCATTCGAACTGGACCGGAGGTTGGCGAAAGAACTGGGGGAAAGGTTCGCCGACTGTGATAATGTGGAAATAGTCGAGGCCGATGTCCGCGAAATCGATTTCGATCTGGAAGCGGAGGGCAGGGAATGGGAAAAGTACAGGCTTGCCGGTAATATTCCCTACCTGTTGACATCGACGATAATGATAAAGCTCGGGTTACTCAGGAGTTGTGCCGGAGCAGTGATAATGGTGCAGAAAGAGGTCGGAGACAGGATCCTGACATCGCCGGGAGAACGCGGATGTGGTATCCTTTCGGTCTTTCTGCAGGCCTGGTTCGATATATCGATGGTAACGGCGGCCCGGGCCGGAGCATTCATGCCGAAGCCGAAGGTGGACAGCGTTGTGCTTGGATTCACACCGGAGGCCAGAGAGGGAGCGCCGTATGACAGGAAAGGTTTCCTGGGTTTCGTGAAGGTGTCTTTCTCTCAGAGGAGGAAGAAGCTCGTAAACGTTCTCGGCACCCTGCTCGGGGAAGGCGGAAAAGCGGAAGCTACAAAACTCATGGATAAAGCGAAGACGGACGCGGGGCTGAGGCCGGAGGAACTTTCCCTGGACGACTGGTTCCGTCTGTACGAAGTATTCGAAAAGAGATGATGAAAGATCTGAGAAGAGGCGGGCAGATGAGAATGGTAGCAGAAAGAGATAAGGCCGGGCGGCACGGAGCCGGAGTGGCGATATCTGTTTCTGCGGCTGTCATCGTCTGCGTCCTCTGCCTCTGTATTCCCACAGAGATCGGCGCGCAGGACAGCAAGAATCTCAAGAAAGTATCTGTCGATTCCACCGACACGACATGGCTCGGTGTGACCTCGGAATCGGAGATCGACTTTACCGAAGGCTACCGGAAGGTCAAGAGTTCCCTGATCTGGTCCTATAAGGCCGCGGACTGGACCTTCAACAGCTCGATGGTCCTCGACAAGAAGAAGCTGCGGGGCAGGGACATGGAGACGCTGATGGAGAATTTCCTGGCCTCAGCGACAAAGATCGTCCCGAAGCGGTATACGCTGAACGTGAACATGGGTGATATGTATACGCAGCAGACCAGTGCGGCTCTTTCACAGTTTGGCAAAGAGATCGTGATGGAGACCCAGTCGACCGGGTTCAACCTCATATCTCTCATGAATGTCCCCGGAGCATCGCTGACGAATTTTTCCCTCGCGGGAACGGCATCCCGGGGCCAGCAGGACTTCAAGTATAACAGGACTGTAAAGGTGAATGCCTCGGGACACCTGGCCTACGAGATAGGCCCGTATATCAGGGTGGTCGGTGGTGGCGGTTCGTTTGTCCGCAGGGAGGAGAGTGATGTGGGCCCGTTCAGTTTCAACGGGATAAGGAGTAATGTCGACACTATCAGTACGGGGATCGATATAGGCGCCAACGAGGAAAAGAGGAAGTTCAAGCTGAGGTATTCGAGAAGGATGGGCAAGCTTCGTCAGATCGACCCGCCGCTCGGCAATGCGATGCAGATCATCGACAGCCCGGAGGATGCTAAGGAAGAAGAGAACAGGCTCAAGGGCGACAAGCTTCTCATAGAATCGAATGTCGAGTTCTGGCAGGGCTTCAGCATGAAAATGAAATTCGATCACACCTATTCAGATCAGAAGTTCCGGGTAGAGGACAGACGTAACAAGGAGACCGAGACGAACGACCTGGAAGCGTCGGTTTCGTACAGGTACCACCCGAAAGGCAGTATCGGGGTATCGATGACCAGGGGCGAGTCGGACACCGAGTTCGGCCCGACGTCGGTAGCGAGTTACAGGACAAAGGACTATTCCCTGTCGGCCTCGCTGAAGCACACCATGCGTGATTCTCTCGACATCCTGTTCCGTGGGACGATGTCCCTGGACCAGAAGCTCTACAAGAAAAAGGAACAGAACCCGAGAGATGCCGATTATACCTTCGCCTCTCTCTATGGGAGGCTCGATGCGCTGCTCTTCCGTATCATCAAGACGGGAGTAACGAGTACACTGAGCAGAAGAGAGACGATCAACATAGACGCGACCCTCTCCGGAGACAACAGGACCGATTACCAGTATTTCTTTATTCCCGAATATTCGTTCAATCCGATGCCCTGGCTTTCGCTCAGACAGAAATACGAGATCAAGATCGATTATACTGAGTTCTCCTTCGATGCTGACAGGAACTATCTGAACAGAAACACCACTCTGACGACAGAGGCGGGATTCAGCTTGTTCAGAAAACTGAAGTACAAGATCAAGCATCGGTACAATATGAAAGACACGGGAGCCTACAAATCGAAGATAGATGGCCCGAGACTATACAATCCGACCAGCGAGAATATCGAGAACAGGCTCACGATGAATTTTGACTACGAGGTATTCCCCGGCATGAATATTTATCTGACATCGAAATTCAGGGGGCAGGACAATAATACTCTCGGCGTGGTCGACGGGCAGAGGCAGGTGACGAGGACTTCCAGGTCCGAGTCGGGAGACTTCAGGGCCGGATTCAAAAGAAAGAGAAAGTTCACCGGGTACGGCGAGGTGGACCTCGATATAGCATGGGTGAAAAAGTTCGGTCCCTTCATCTCGGAGGAGAACCGCGAGTACTGGGTAGTGAGCGCGAATGTGGATTTTTCATTCTAGGGTGTGAAAATTATGATGAAGAAAACGATATTTCTGGTGATTGCGATGGTTCTGGCGGTAAATGCGGGATGTCTGTTTACCCCGAGGGACGCGGAAGAACCGGGGGAAGATACCGATCCCTGGACGGTGCCGCTTGTGCCGAAAGATGTATTTGTAAATCTGAGTTCAGGGTTCCATGCCATAGCCAATTCGAACTTCGAGAGGTCGCTTTCTGATGAGTTCGAGTTTATCGCGAGGCCCATCGACTGGCCCGATTTCGTTGCCTGGGACAAGGCCGATGAGATGGCTTTCCTCGATCGGCTCAAGGGTGATTATACGGGGGAGCGGACGATACAGTTCGGGGATCAGTTCGGGATCTTCACCGACAGGATGGAGGGTGTGACCGAGGCCTGGTACGAGGGGGAGTATCTGATCACTCTTGACCCGGGCGATGGCTCTGACCCCGATATCTTTGCCGGGATTGCGAGGTTCTACCTCGAAAAGGGTTCTGTCGGCTGGGTGATGACAAGGTGGGATGACCTGGATGTCTCGAGCGACGAATATGCTACGGCGACCTTCCTCAGAAAGACTTTCCAGTGATCTGCGGCATGAGGAAGACAGTAAAAAATCAGATATAACGGAATGTTGTGGCGATCCTCTGGAACTTCTCTTGCGCTGCAGCGGGGAATGTGGTAAAATACCCTGAAGGAGGAGAATAGTATGAAGAAATTGAACCCCCTGAAAACTATCGCTGCCATACTGCTTGTCAGCGTCATCACATCGTACGGATGTATTCTGAACCCCGATTCCGGGAAAGAAGAAATCGAGCCGGTAGACATCGATTGGCCCGACCTGACCGTTCCCGAGCATGTGGTCGATACGATCCGGCTGGTCTATGAGCATTTCAACCAGGCGACTGAAAATGAATTGATGTCCCATTATGGGGACATCCTCTACGACGACCCGGACCAGGTCTTCGATTATGTGTGGAACATGCAGCCCGATGACGTGGCCCTGTACGGCGAGGTGATGTTGAGGGAAGAGGATATTGCCGGAACGTGGTATCTTCTCGATAATTCAAGCGCGCTGACGTTGGATATCTCGCCAGGATCCTGGGGCCCGGCTGAAGATGTGTGTGCCGAGTGTCTCCAGACGACCAGGACATACACGATCACGACGCAGTTGGACCACGGGGGAGAGATCATGAACCTCGCTGGTAACGATATGAGGATCAACCTGGTCATCGGACCCAACGAACAGGTTTCCGGAACATGGGTAATATATATAGCCTCCGATCTTCCGAGTATCTGAGTGTAAGACAGCTCGATCCAGATCAGAACGCAATATTTATCGGCCTCTCCAGATGGAGGGGCCGTTTTTGTGTGTGTGGCATGGTCACGATGCATGTGTTGGATCTGGCTGCATGCCTGCCACGGGCGGCGGTTTGACAGGAAGCGGGAATTACGGTATATTTAATCGGGTTTACGAGTAGCCAGACAAAGGATCAGACCAGGAGGAGGTGCTGTTATGAGCGACAGAAGGATTCTGCTCGCCATAGTGGGTATTGTCTGTATTGCCTTTTGTCTGCCCGGGTGTGCCAACGACCCGGAGCAGGGAGTCACCGATTTCGCCGATTCCGATATCGAATGGCCCACTCTTCATGAGAGAGAGGACCTGATCGAGACTATCCTGTTGTGCTACGAGAATTTCGACAAGGCATCGCTGGAAGAGCTGGGGCATTTTTATGGTAATGTCCTCTACGACGATGCCAGCGACGACAACGACTATGTCTGGATGATGGACGCGAGGGATGTCGCGGACGGACACCCTGCCCTTCTCACCAGGGCGCAGGATATCAACGCGACGAAGAACATCTTCAGCAGAGCTTCCGAGCTCGAGTTGTTTATCTCCCCTCACCAGTGGATCGAGGCCTCTGATATATGCGCCGGATGCTGGGAGACGACGAGGGTCTACTCGATCGTAATGGTCACCGGAACGGGTGATGAGGCTAAATATATGGCGAGCGGTGAGATGAACATCCGTTTCATCGCCGGGCCACATCACGACGATTCGGGGAAATGGGCCATCCACGTGGCCTGCGATCTGGGTAAGATCCAGTAAGTCTATAGGGGGGGTGGCCTCATCCTTTCTGGATGAGGATGTCCCGATTTGACTGAACTGATTTGACAGAATGGGGTTTTAGTCCCCTCCACCACGGGGGGGACTATTTTCACTCGATAAGGGGGAAGAGTGATAGGAAGCGTTTTTTCCGGGAGTATCTTCCGATTGCCTGCCTGCTGGCCCTGATGCTGGCGTTCACCGCCGGTTGTCAGGACGATCCGGTGAAGGTCGTTGATGATCCGGGTATCGAATGGCCGGACTTGACCGCCGAAGAGGATGTGATCGAGACGATCCGGCTGGTCTACCAGAATTTCAACAAGGTCGGTATTTCTGAACTAATGGAACATTATGCTGCCGTTCTTTACGACGATCCTGATCAGGAACACGATTATGTGTGGAACATGCAGACTGCCGATGTGGCCCAGTATGGCGACGTGATGTTGAGAGAAGATGATATTTCCGGAACGCAGTATATCATCGAGCAGTCAAGTGCGCTGTATCTGGACATCTCGTCTGGAACCTGGACCGAAGCTACGGATGTGTGTGATGAGTGTCGCCAGACGACCCGGACCTACACGATCACCACTACGCTTGACCACAAGGGAGAGGTCCTGACCCTTGCCGGTGAGGAGATGAGGATCAACCTGGTCATCGGTCCCAACGAGCAGGCCCCCAGCACATGGACGATATATATCGCGTCAGATCTGCCGAACTTTTAGTGATATACGGGGGCTTCTGATCGAGCGGGCTATCCGGCAGGTCGTTGTTCGTGTGAGCCCGGTGACAACGTTGTTACCGTCAGCGCTGGTGGTAAATATTCTTGCGGTCGGGTCCGGTCCTCGTTGTTCGATAAACAGTTGATAATGTCCAGAGATAAAGAACAAGGACCGGGATCGCCTTGCTTCCGAAATAGCCTATCCTGACGAACACCGGCCAGTGATCGATGCTGGCCGAAGGATCTATCCCCATGGACGGCAGCAGGCCAAAGAGAGTCGGCATGCCGATCAGTATTCCCATTATGTAGACGATCGGAGTCCCCCGGCACAGCACGATCGCCGTTATCGCCGGCAACATCATCAGGTAGTGATATTCCCATATAGTCTTGTATATCAGAAAGAAGACCGTCGTCCAGAGCATCAGGTCAAAAGCCTGCCTGTCAGGAAAAGAACGCAGCTTAAAAGAAACATGGATCGCCAGGATAATTATCAGAATGGTACATGCGGCCAGGATTATTCTCTCCGGGCTGTTAAATGATCCGAGAACACCCAGCGGACCTTCGTCTGTGACCGGGAAGAAGGTCCTGCAAAGAATTTTCAGGAAAGCCTGGAATCCGAAATCTCCTCTGTACAACGAGACAAAGGGGTTGAGATTCAACCTTATAAAATCGCGAATAGTGTCAGGATAGAGGAAAAAATATGGAGCGCTCAGAAGAGTCACGGTGGAAAAGGACGCAACGATCCGTTTGTATGACTTGTCCCGGAAATAAGGGACAACAAACATTATCGGGAATGTCTTCAGGAGAATACTGGCAGACCAGACGATCGAAGCGATGCTGGAATAAAATCGGGACGGCCCGCCCGCAAAAGACAACCAGGATCTCTTCGGAGACCTGTTGCTCGGATGAGGAGGCCCATCGCCTGGATGAGGAGACACTCGTCTGCTATCTACCGCGCTGACAGCAATCTTCCATAGCAGCAGAAGAAAGATCGCCATGGCCAGCGAGAACTGCCCCATATATTGTTCGATATAGAGTGGAAAATATCCAAGCCACAGTGCTGCCGAGAATAATCTTCTGTGTATGGGCCATTTATTCCATCTCAGGATCCACAGGACCGTGACCAATAGAAGAAGTTCGTTGAAAGCTACCCACGCCCGGTAGGCTGGCCAGGGTGCCAGCAATCGGGACCCTATAGCGCTTAATGCGGCGACTGGTGGCAGATACCTGTAATAGTAATAATAAGGCACGACCCGGTGATCGAGATTCTCCGGCAGATCCTGGGAATAGATATTCTGCCCATTTACGAGGTTTTCACCGCTCTGGTAGATACCGAAAAAATCTGCCGCCCGACCCTTCCCCATCGCGGCTTCAGGAAATATCGACTCAGGAATATCGGTGAAAAAGGTAACTACAAAAAAAAGATGGATGACCAACGCGGCCGCAAAGACGCACCGGGCCAATAGTCGCGTTTGTGCTGTCGTAAGTCGAGATCCCATCATGCTCTCATCAAGAATAGAATATTATGAAAACAGCCTTCCACACAACAGACCATGCCGGACCGGACGAGTATAATCAATCTTTTCGGTACTGGCAAGGATGACCTGCCTTCTCCATCTCTTGACACGGTCCCACTCTCATCATTATAGTATCCCTGCCTGTCGGCTGCCCGACAGGGGACAGTGGACCTTACGTGTCGAAGAAAAGTGAAAGTGACTTATGGCCAGAAAAAAGAAGAAAAAGAAAAAAACCACGAAGCATATCGCCAGGGTCAAACGTATCGCCTGGTCCCTGGGCATCGCCGCGCTGGTCACGATCTCCCTGCTGAGATATTTTCAGACGGTCCGTGGCGGCGCGTTCCTTCTCGACGCGGGATTCAGCGGGAGATACACGGTCGTTCAGGAGGCCCTGAGCGAAGAGGTGATAAAGGCTCTGCACCCTCTCGCGATATTTGCCGACGATATCAAGGTCACCATGGAGAAACCCGACACATCCGGCCGGTCCGTGGTAGTCATGAGGGGAGAAGTCCCGCATGGCGGTTCCATGATGCAGGTAAATGCCGCGATCGATGACGCGGCCCTTTCCATCGGAGCCAGGGTCCGCAGGTGTATCGAGAAACAGGACGGACGGGTGATCGAGATGGAGCTGGGTACGAGGCGGTTCATCACTCACCGATGTTATTTCAGGATGAGCAAGAGAGGAAAAGTCCCTTATAGAATAGAGAAGACAGGGCCGGCAGTCTCGATAGTCGTCGACGATTTCGGCTTTTTTAATAACAAGCTCGTGAAGGAATTTCTTGAGCTCGATGTTCCGGTGACGATATCGGTCATCCCCGGGCTGAAGCACTCCGAGAAGATATGCAAAATGGCTGAGGGTGCCGGCAAGGAGGCTCTCTGTCATCTTCCGATGGAGCCGGAGAAGGGCGCGGACGATGTCGGCGATATCCCCCTTGTCAGGACGGCGATGAGCGGCAGGGAGATCGAGAGGATCGTGGTAAAGGCGCTTAAGACTACGCCCGGAGTGATCGGGATGAACAATCACATGGGGTCCAGGGCGACGGCAGACCGGGGGGTGATGGACGCGATCATGAAGGTCTGCGCCAGAGAAGACATAATCTTTTTCGACAGCCTGACCTCATCGAAATCGGTTGTCCGCGAGGCGGCCGCGGCAGCTGGGGTGGGTAGCGCCCGGAACGACCTGTTTCTCGACAACAACAAGAAAGATACAAGGGAGAATATGAAGAAGCTCCTGTCTCTGGCTACCCGCCGCGGCAGGGTCATCGCGATAATGCATGTACGGAGGGAGAGCCTCGAGGAGCTTAAGTGGATGATTGGTGAAGCACGCAGGAAAGGCATAAGAATCATAAAGCTGTCGGAGATGATCGGGGGCGAGTCCCTCGCCGATAACCAGGGAGGAAGATCTTGAACAGGATCAGACTGGGAGTGAACATAGACCACGTAGCGACATTGAGGGAAGCGAGAAAGACCACCGAGCCCGACCCGGTGACTGCCGCGATGCTTTCCGAGATGGGTGGAGCCGACCAGATAACATTTCATCTGAGAGAAGACAGGCGCCACATACAGAACAGGGACGCGAGGTTGATCAGCGAGATGGCCCAGACCCTCGTCAATCTCGAAATGGCCGCCACGGCGGAGATGCAGGAGATCGCCCTGGCCCTTCATCCGGACGCGGTCACCCTTGTGCCGGAGCGGCGAGAGGAAGTCACGACCGAAGGAGGCCTCGACCTTCTCCGGGGGGGCGAGCAATACGCCTCGGTCACAAAGGCGCTGAAGGATGGCGGCATCAGGGTCGCCGCTTTTATCGGTCCCGACAAGGCGCAGATCAAGGAATCGGCAAAGCTGGGGTTCGACGCGATCGAGATCCATACCGGCGAATACGCCAATGCCTCCGGCGCGCAGGTCGACAAGGCCGTCGCTTCGGTAAGGGACGCGGTGCGTGTCGGCAAAAAGTATGGCCTGCATGTCCACGCCGGACACGGGCTGACCTATCACAACGTTCAGAGGATAGTAGACATCGAAGATATAGAGGAGCTCAATATCGGTCACAGCATTATTTCACGCGCCGTTTTCGTCGGGGTGGAACAGGCTGTAAGAGAGATGGTCGAGCTGCTTCTCCGTTGATCTGAAAATTTGAATAGAAGGAGACATCGCTCCATGGAAATGCTTGCGACTACATTATTCGGGCTTGAGGAAGTTCTTTCTTCCGAGCTCAGGGAGGCGGGAGCTTCTGATATCGCCACGCATAACAGAGCGGTCTCATTTACCGGCGACAGGGAACTTCTATACAGGCTGAATCTCATGCTGAGGACGGCATCGAAGCTCCTGATGCCTGTCAGAAGTACCCGGGTCCGTTCGGAGAGGGACCTGTACTCGGCAGCCAGGGATATCGACTGGAAGAAGTATCTCGACCCCGAACGCACCTTTGCCGTAGACAGTGTCGTCCACTCCAAACATTTCAACCATTCCAAGTTCGTGGCGCTGAGAGTGAAAGACGCGATCGCCGACCAGTTCAGAGAGAAGACAGGGAGGCGGCCAAGCGTCGATCGGGAAAATCCCGATGTCCAGATCAATGTTCACATAGACAGGGAAAGGATGACGATCTCGCTGGACAGTTCCGGAGTCCCGCTTCATCGCAGGGGCTACAGGCTGGAAGGGCGTGGGGCGCCGATCGGCGAAGTACTCGCGGCCGGCATGATCAGACTCTCCGGCTGGAACGGCAAGGATTCGTTTATCGATCCGCTGTGTGGTTCGGGGACGATCCCGATCGAGGCGGCGATGATCGCGAAGAATATTTCTCCGGGGCTTTCGCGGAAACGATTCGGGTTTTTTGGATGGAAGGACTTCGATCGCGGGCTGTTCGACAAGACGGTCTCGGAGCTGAAGAAGGGGATCCGCCCGGCCGAAGGGGTGATTGCCGGGACCGACATCTCCGGCAGGACGATAAATACTGCGATAGCGAATGCTCGAAGGGCGGGCCTGGAGAACGATATCAGGTTTGAGGCCTGCCCGTTCGAGAAGGTCGTTCCCCCTGAAGCGCCCGGAGTGGCGGTAATGAATCCTCCCTATGGCAAAAGGATGGGACAGGAAGATATAATCGAATTCTACAAAATGATCGGCGATGGGCTGAAGAACAGTTTCGAAGGGTACGATGCCTGGGTGATCAGCTCGAACCTCAAGGCTCTGAAGTTTGTCGGCCTGAGGCCGTCGAAGAAAATAATCCTGTTCAATGGCCCTCTTGAATGTCGCTTTCATGCCTATTCGGTCTACAGGGGAAGCAAAAAGGCAAAGTACAACAAGCCGGATCAGACGGAAGAATAATTTGCGGCAGAACTTTGAAAAACAGAAGTCTGAAGGTGAAGCGAAAGGTAGCCCGGCAGGCGGACCAAAAAGTAACGCCCGCAAGGCCGTGCTGACCGAGGGGCCAATAGGGAAGACTCTCTTCAGTCTTACCGTTCCGATGACCATGGGTATTCTCGCCATGGTAGCCTTCAACCTCACCGACACATTTTTCGTCAGCAGGCTTGGCACAAAACACCTCGCTGCTCTGAGCTTCACCTTTCCGGTGATCCTCGTTCTGACCAGGTTCGCCCTCGGAATCGGTGTAGGCGCGGCCTCGGTCGTGTCGCGCGCGATCGGCATGGGAGACTGGAAAGAGGTGCGGAGACTTACGACCGACGGCCTGGGGCTCTCGCTTTTTTTCGTCGCGATCTTCGTCGTCGCGGGACTGTTCTCCATCGACAGAGTGTTCGGAGCCCTTGGCGCTGATGGTGAGATCCTGGGTCTGGTCAGGGAGTATATGCGGATATGGTACTTCGGGCTGATCTTCGTAGTCGTTCCGATGGTGAGCAACAACGCGATCAGGGCGACGGGAGACACGAAGACTCCCGCAATGATCATGCTGGTGGCGGTCGTGGTAAACACGGTGCTGGACCCGCTCCTGATTTTCGGCATAGGACCCTTTCCGGAGATGGGCCTGGCGGGAGCCGCGCTGGCGACACTGATCGCCAGGATGGTGACCTTTGCCGTATCGTTCTATGTGATATACAAAAAACTGAAAATGATGACATTCGAGCGCCCCGGCTTCGACGAGATGATCGATTCGTGGAAGCGTATCCTCTATATCGCGTTGCCGGCCGCCGTCACGAGGATCATCGTGCCCATCGGGCAGGGAGTGATCACCGGGATCACGGCTGCTTACGGGACGAACGCGGTCGCGGCCCTGGGTGTCGCCATCCGGACAGAATATTTTGCTTTCGCCGTAATAATGGCTCTCTCCTCGGTGCTGGCTCCTTTCGTAGGTCAGAATTGGGGTGCCGGGAAGTTCGACAGGGTGAGAGTCGGTATCAGAAAGAGCAACCGTTTCGCGATGGCGTGGGGTTTCGGGTCGTTCGCTGTCCTTGCCCTGGTGGCAAGGCCGGTGGCCAGGGTATTCTCCGGTGATCCGGAAGTGATCTCCAATATTGTCCTTTACCTGAGGATAGTACCTCTGGCCTACTTCCTTCAGATGGTGCTGATGCTCGTGACCGGAACGCTTAATGTTCTCAACAAGCCCTTCCACGCCGCGGCGATGGGCATGGGGCAGGTGATCCTCCTCACGATTCCTTTCGCCTTTATCGGAAGTGCCATTTTTGGACTTAAGGGAGTCTTTATGGGGATCGCGGCCGCGTATCTTATTTCAGGGATATTTGCCCAGACGGTATTGTGGAAGCAGGTAAGGCAAGTCGAGGAAGATGCGAACGGCACAGTGAAAGATACAGGAGGGTTTTATGGACAGAAATAATCTCGCCCGGCCGACACTGGCAATGACAATGGCTGCTCTGATAATGTTTTCGCTTATCGGCGGGTGCGGTGGATCCGCCGGAGACGGGGAATCAGGAGATGAAATGAAGATTGCTTTTCTGCATCATAGTACGGGAAAGAATATCTGGGACGGCGGAGTAAAGAAGTGCCTGAAAAAATACAACAGGGAAAACAAGACGAAATACGATATCAAAGAGATCGCCTTCCCGAAGGAAAAGCCCTATGGCTGGAACAACTATCCGTATGACTACTGGAAGATATGGGTAGAGAATGCCGGGCCGGAAGCGTATATGGATGAACCGACTCTGGAGATCCTGACGAAGGAATACCAGGTGATCGTCTTCAAGCACTGTTTCCCGGTCAGCGACATCAGCCCCGACACGGGCAGCCCCGATGTCGCGTCCAGTGAAAAGAGGTTGGAAAACTACAAGCTTCAGTACGCGGCACTCAAAGAGAAGATGAGACAATTCCCCGGGACGAAATTCCTCGTGTGGACCGGGGCCGCGCTGGTCGAGCCGCGCTCGGACGAGGAACGCGGTGCCCGTGCCAGGGAATTCGCCCGTTGGGTCGTGGACGAATGGAACGAGCCGGGCGATAATATCTTTGTATGGGATTTCTTCATGCTTGAGACCGGCGGCGGGCTCTACATGAAAGAAGAGTACGCGCAGTCACCGACGAATTCGCACCCGAACAAGGAATTCTCCAGACAGGCCGCCGAAGAATTCTGCGGGCGACTCGTACAGATCATCGAACTTGAGCCTTGATGAGCGCGAGGAATTCCTGCTCGGTGAGTATCTTCAGTTCCAGGCGGACCGCTTTTTCGTGTTTCGAGCCTGGATCTGTGCCGACGACGACATAATCGGTCTTTTTGCTGATGGTCGAACTGGCCCTGCCTCCAAGCTCCTGAACCATCCGTTTTGCCTCTGTCCGGGTAAGCGTCTCCATGCTTCCGGTGAATACAAAAGTCATTTCCGCAAAAGGTTTCGGTCCGGTGGGGACGGCAGGAGGGCTCGGCGCGACGCCTGACGCGAACATGTTTTCGATGGTCCTGCGATTCTTCTCAGAAGCAAAGAACTTTGATACGGAACGGGCCACCTCGGGCCCGATCTCATGAATCGCGGTCAACTCGTCTTCCGTGCTTTCCATGAGCTTTTCTATCGACCCGAACCTGCGGGCAAGGATGGTGCCGACATGTTCTCCGACATTCCTGATTCCAAGCGCGAAGATGAAGCGTCCGAGAGATTTTGTTTTGGAGGCCTCGATGGCCGCAAGAAGGTTGTCAGCCGATTTCTCGGCGAAACCCTCGAGGTTCAGGACAACGTCTCTTTCAAGGCTGAAGAGGTCGGCGATACTTCCGGCAACCCCATTTTCGACCATCGTTGCCACAGTCTTTTTCCCGAGACCCTCGATGTCCATCGCTCCCCTGGACGCGAAATGTTCTATCCCTCTCTTCAGCTGGGCCGGACAGGTAAGGCCTCCGCTGCAGAAGTGGTAGGCCCCATCCTCTTCGACCGGATTCCCACAGACGGGGCATGAGGAGGGCATGATGAAAGGAGGTCTTCTATCCTCGCCCGCGGTGGGGATCCGTTCAACGACGGCGGGGATGACATCTCCGGCCCTCTTGATCCGCACACGGTCGCCCTCCCGTATATCTTTTCTTGCCACTTCGCCGGCATTATGCAGGGTAGCCCTGCTGACGGTCACGCCGCCTACGTCTACAGGACGAAGTAGAGCTACCGGCGTCAACTTGCCCGTGCGCCCTACCCCGACGACGATCTCTTCGACTGTTGTGATTTCCCTTCGAGGCTCGAATTTCAACGCGAGTGCCCACCTCGGTGAGCGCGATCTCATGCCGGCAGCAGAGCGGACACGTTTCGAGTCGGCCTGAATGACGACTCCATCTATTTCGAAGGGGAGGTCGTCTCTGGTCGAAGCGAGAAGAGAGTGAAAGGCGATGGCCTCTTCGATGTCCGGACAGAGTTTCCAGTGAGGATCTATAAGGAATCCCCAGGCGGCCATGGCGCTTAGTTCTTCGGTATGTGTGGTGGGAGGCCCTGGTTTTTCGTTGGGCACGGAGGTTGTCGTCCCGGTTCCTTCGTCGTGCGAGGAGGAAGGGTCTGGTCCTTCACCGGATGAGGCGGGTATCATTGACATTATCTCATAGGCGTAGAAGGTGAGGGGCCTTGCGGCGGTGATCCTCGAATCGAGTTGCCTCAGAGAGCCGGCCGCGGCATTTCTCGGATTGGCGAAGGTGTTCTCTCCCCGCTCTGTCATCACGCGGTTCAGGTTCCGGAATCCCTCCAGCGGCATAAGGGTTTCACCGCGGATCGATAGTCTTTCCGGAGGCGAATCTCCGACCAGTCTTAAAGGGATCGATTTTATCGTACGGATATTCGGAGTGATATCCTCGCCTGTGTATCCGTCCCCCCTGCTGGCGCCGCGGACGAGAAGTCCGTTTTCGTAAATCAGCTCCACCGACAGGCCATCGAATTTCGGTTCGACGGTATAGGCGAGGGATTCTCTCTCTACCAGCTTTCGGAGCCTCACATCGAATTCCCTCGCCACTTCCGGTTCGGTGGTCGAATCGAGACTCAACATGGGGACGATATGTTTCGCGGGCGGAAGCGAGCTTCTGTCTGCCGCACCCACACGCTGAGTAGGCGAATCCGGGGTGACGAGATCGGGGAAAAGCGCCTCGAGTCTTTCGAGTTCTTTTCGAAGGCTGTCGTACGCCTCGTCCGATATCGAAGGTGACGATTCTACATAATAGAGGTGGTCGTGCCGGTTGATCTCGGTATGTAGTTCCCTGATTCTTGCTGCCGCTTCTTCCTGCCTCACCCTGAAAGGACCTTTCGTTCGTTATTCGGTGTCGCCCTTGCCTGTTAGTCGCTGTCGTTCGCATTCGCGGGCAACCGTTGCCGCCAGGAGTCGGTATTGAAATTAAACCTTCGCGCCAGTCGGAGAAAGCTGCTTACGCTCGACACATCGGAAGAAAAACCTTTTCCCTTCCCGATCCTGACCAAGGCTTCCTCCATGACGGTCGTCATAATAAAAAACAGTTCGTTCTGGATCTCATGCTGAATGATCGGTATGCCTATTCCGTAACTGTATTCGGCAAATACGTGGAGCTTGTCGGCCAGGTCGGAGTTTAACCCCTCGCGAAGTTTCCCGAGGCTCTCCAGAAAAAAACCTTCGAATATCGATGCTATCTCCGTCCGGTCGATATCCACTCCGTAATACTTCGCTTCTGACAGGACGTCATGGACTCCCTTAAGGCCCTTGTCATCGAGGGCACGTTCCCAGTGGGCCATCTCCGATTTCAGGCGATCTGCCAGCACCGTGCGGGCCTGCACGAGAAGGCTCTCCGGCGGCCGCATCGACGTTTCGGTGAAGAGCCTGAGGAGTTCGCGGTTTTCCATGTAGAGCTCTGTGAACTGTCCCATGATGGAAGCGATCTGTCTTTCCGCCAGCTTGTCCAGTATCTTTTCCTTATCTTCGGGGAAGAGGTCGCGCATGGCGAATATCCTTCCCCCGAAATGCTCGACAGCAGCACGGATTATATCCTGCCGGCTGGATTCGGAATCGATCGCCTTGAACCTGTCTCTCGTCTTCGTGTAATCGTCGTTGCCCGAACATTCGCTTAAGAGGCAGGTGATCCGGGCAGGTTCGTCAGGCAGCAGAAGATATTTGTAGTCATAAGACGCCAGGGTCAGAGGGTCGGCCATGGTGAAACGTCCGATTATCATGGAGGTGGACCCGGGACTGATCTCGACTCTGCCCGTATCATCAAATTCGAATCCGTATCTTTCCGGAGAAGCCGCGCGGCAGTCGAGGTTCGAAGCCAGCGCGTACTGTCCCGCGAGAAGTGACGGTTCGACCGAAGAGTATTTTCTCGCCGCGTTGAATATGTCTCTTCCCGTTCCCTGCTCCGCGATATTGCTCCTGGCACCAGCGAGTATTTCGAGGAAATCATTTTGAAGAGTGCTGATGGGGTTGATGTCAGTTGCTGCCAGGGTATCGGTTTCTGCCTGAGTCGCTTTCTCCGCCCGTTCGGCCATGTCGATAGCCCTTGCCGCGTATTTGAGGTCCTGCACCGTTTCTATTCCTGAAATGTCGTTGAAAAACCATCCACACGAAGTGAACATCAGCAGTGAGTTTCTCTGTGATTCGAGGAGTGATGCGGCTGTCGACATCTCTTCCGGCGAGAGCTTCCTGCCGGCCTGTTTCTCGATGAACGATTTCGATTCGGCGGTATCGAGATCGTCAAAGCTCTTTATATATTCATCACGGGTCTTCCATGGTGATTCGAAAATGTCTTTGGCTTTCGTCTCGTATATCGCCGCAAGTCCGTCTCTGAGGATGTCGAGGCCATCGCGCAGGGGAGTGCGCCATTTCTGGTTCCAACCGGGAGGAGCCCCGGTGCTGCAGCCACAGTCCTCTTTCCACCGGCCCACGCTGTGAAAGCATGACCACGCTGTTCCCTCGCCGCCTTCCCCCTGCTTGATCTGCACCTCATACTTGAGTTCGTGTTCATCAAGGAACGCGCCGTAGTTTGTCAGTGTGAGGCCGCGGTCCGGCGCGGCCTGGTCGATAAGGTAGGCGAGAGCCATATCGCCGAAGGGCTCGTGATGTCCATAGACCTCTCCGTCGGTGGCGATGTTGATAAGGTCGCCGCCGCATCTCTCGAATCCCGATTCCAGCGCCTCGGCCAGCTTGTCGCCATTCGACAGGAGCTGATTGAAGCTGATGTCTGTGGAGAGAGGCGCGTCATAGAAGAAGATATCGATGAATCTCGACAGGATCCGTTTGCCTTTTTTCTTCCTTCCGAAGCAGCGATAAGCTCTGCCTGTGAGTATATCGCCGGACGATACGTCCTTCCATTTGGAGCTCTTGTCGATCGGCCTCATCCTTTCGGCCTGAAAGGGAGAGAGGATGACAAAACGGAACCCGAATTCGATCAGGAGTTCGAGCGTGATCTCGTTTATTGCTGTCTCGGCGAGCCATATCCCTTCGGGTTCGCGTCCGAAACGGCGCCTGAAATCGTGGACCCCCCAGCGTATCTGTGTCTCCTGGTCCCGCCGGTTGGCCAGCGGCATGATGATATGATTGTAGACCTGTGCGATGGCGTTCCCATGACCGAGTTTTTCGAGGCTGACCTTGTCAGCACGCACGAGCTCGTCATGGAGGCCGGGATGTTCTTTTTCTATCCATGAGAAGAGAGTCGGACCGAAATTAAAGCTGATAGCCTCGTAGTTGTTCACCAGCCGCGTGACCCGCCCGAATCCATCAAGTCGCCTCGACCGGGCGTTGGGCAGATAACATTCCCTGAGTATCCTCTCGTTCCAGTCGTGATACGGCGCGGCGCTGTCCTGCCTGTCGATCTTGCCCGTCCATGGGTTCTCTCTCGGGGGCTGGTAGAAATGACCGTGGATTATCACATACTTTTTAGGGTCGATATCGGGCATGGCTTCTCCGTTGTGAACCGCAATGTTAAAGGTCACCGGAAATACTCTGTCAGGAGTATACGCGATAATCAAGGTCGGGGAAGATGTTGTCCCTGTTCTCGACCTCCTTGAGCCACTGGTCGTTGATCGTGGATGATACGATGTCGTTGTAGAGTCTGTCGAATCTGCCAATATGGTCTTTTGTTCTTTTGTGGGCATATTCGACCATTGTCCCGGTCTTCATGATAAAGGCCCAGTCACTGCTCTGAGCGAGGAGCAGCTCTCTTGCCGCCTGGTTGAGGCCCCTGCGCAACACACCATCGGCTTTCGGGAAACGGCGGGTAAGTTCGACCATGCGGTCGGCCATCATGTTGAGATGCGGGTAGATCCAGTCGTTGCTTCCCTCGAGCCAGAACTCGTTATATCCCTTGTATCCCCACGAGGACATCGATGGCTGCACCGCCTGGAGTCTCGGGTATTTTTCGAGATATTCCGATGGTGTGATCGGAGTGATCGTGTCCTGGTCGAAATGAAGTTTTCTCAGGAGGAACTCGATCCACTCGGGGCCTTCGTACCACCAGTGCCCGAAAAGCTCCGCGTCGTAGGGAGAGACGATGATTGGTTTGATGCCTAGAAGCCCGTTGAGATGTTCGATCTGTTTTTCCCGGTTGAACAGGAAGTTGCCCGCGTGGAGGGCGGCCTTTTCGCGGGCCAGTGATGGACGATAGGGCTCCTTGTGGTCGGTAGGCCCGGTGATCCGGTGATATTTGACTCCGAGGTGGATCCGGTTGCCGTCGGGATGCAGGAATGGCCTGACATACTCGTAATCGAGATCGAATCCGATGTCCCTGTAGAAATCCCTGTATTCAAAATCGCCCGGGTAGCCCTCCTTGGCGCTCCAGACCTGTTTCGACGATTCCTTGTCGCGACCGAACGCGGCCACCGCGGTAGAGGGGCAGTAGACCGGCGCGAATACACCATGCCGGGGCCTGGGCGATCCGAAAAGTATGCCGTGAGTGTCTGTGAAGAAATAATTTATCCCCGCTTCCTTGAGGAGCTCGTCTACCCCGGGAGCGTATCCGCATTCGGCGAGCCAGATGCCCCGCGGCCTTCTGCCGAGATGTTTCTCATAGTGGTTGGCAGCGACCTGGATCTGCGCGCGAGCGGCATTTTTGTTCAGCATCAGCGGGAGGAATCCGTGAGTCGCGCCGCATGTGATGATCTCCAGCCTGCCGGTGTCCTGGTGATGTTTGAACGCGTCGATCAGGCGGCTGTCATATTTTTCGAGGAATACCTGTCTGGCCCGCGAGAATTTCCAGTGGTACATCAGCGCCAGCTCGTGGAACTCGGGCGTCCACCTGGTCCTCGCCACCTCGCGGCCGGCCAGGTCGATCAGCTTGTTGATATGGCGGAGATACCGGTACTGAAGCAACGGGTCCGACATCATCGAGAGAAGCGAGGGTGTCAGAGACATGGTGATGCGAAAATCGACCCCTTCTTCCTCGAGACGATCGAATATCTCGATAAGGGGGATGTATGTCTCGGTGATGGCTTCGAAGAACCAGTCTTCCTCGAGGAAATCCTCATATTCGGGATGCCTTACGTAAGGAAGGTGAGCGTGAAGTACCAGCGCGAGATAGCCTTTTTCATTTCCACTCATCGTATTATCGGCTCCTTGCTCTTCGATTTTTTATTGACGGTCGTGTCGATCTCGCGTTCCTCGACCTTGTCGCCCGAGACCGCGACTACCGGGATGTCGATGGTGCCGTCAGGCAGAGCGAACCGTGCCGAGAATGTGCCATCTCCGCGGAGCTTTATCTCTTTGCCCTGGATCGTCACGCGAGCGTCAGGTTCTGTCGCGCCATACAGGATGAGTTCGGCGGCTACCCAGAGCCGGAAGCCTCTTTTGTGGTCAGCCTTCTGAAGGCCGGCGCTTCCGAAGCTCGAGACAGTTTCTGAACCCATTTTCTCCAACAGCTCCCTGCCGAGACCGACTGCCAGTTCTTCGGAGCCTTTTTGTGTGGAGCCATCCCGGGAATATCCTCCGGAGGCGGCGAATATCTTCTCGAAGACCTCATCGGGCACGAGCCACTGGTCGTCGATGATGTCGCTGACGCTGTCGCGGGGAGTCTCAATAAGGTCTGAGACGGCAATCTGCGTGAATTTTCCGTCGGGGCTCATCAGTCCTATTGCCGTCTGCCAGACACGATTCGGAGAGACGTTGACATACCATCTTCTTTGTCCGTACCCTGTTTCTATGTCAAAAAATGTTTTCCTGTCTGATGTTCTGTCGAAGACGCGAAGGATCATTTTGCAGCGGGACCATTCATCCCCGAATCTTTTTTCGAGCTTCCTGAAAGTAGTCTCTGTGATCTCCCAGTAGGAGAAGAGCCACCAGGGGTCCCTGACCATCATCGCGATATGATCCCGGTCGTATCCGGATGGGATTTCCATGGATTCCACCGGGGGCAGTTTCAACGGTCCCGTCGTCAGATGATACTTGCCCGCTACGGCCTTCTGGCGGATCGTCCTTTCATCCGGGCCTGACGCCGCGGACAGGCGGGCCTTGACCGATTTCGCACTGCGGGTCGAGGAAACTTTCCTTTTAGCTTTAGCCTTTATGGCTGGTTTTGCTGGTTTCTTCGTGATTTTTTTTGTAGCGGGTTTTCGCTTTGCTTTTGCTTTGGGTCTGGTCTTCGCCTTGGCAGCTATTTTCTTCGTGGCAGCCGGTTTTCCGCCTTTTGCCTTTTTCGTCCCGCCTTTCAACCCCTTGCTTATTGCTTTTACAAGCTCCGCTTTGAGCATCTTCGCGGTCACGTTTATTTTATTCTTAGCGGCCAGTTTTATAAGTTGAGCCTTTGTCATCTTGCCAAGTTCTGCTGGAGTCATCGCCGATCACTCCTTTCCCGCGTGTTTGCGCGGATTGCATGACGGGTCCGTTCGGCCTTACCTCGCTGCCGTGTCACGGCCACGTTCCCCCGGCATGATCGCCTGCCGGGCATGCTGCCGGTCCGGGATATCCGGACCAGCGATATCATAACACCGAAAGATTAACTAGAACATTGAAATATT
>JAGLYV010000002.1 GCA_023131975.1 Candidatus Krumholzibacteriia bacterium
TCCCCGCCGGCAATCTGAAAAACCGGTTTTTTCACCCTGAATTCTCAATCCTGTTGCCTCGAAAAGAACAGATTATTCCGTAAACTCATTTTTTATTTTGATTATCGGTCGATAATGAGTATAATTTTGCAATGAAATTGACAGGTCTGTCTTTGTTCTATCTTCTTTTTCCCTGGAGGTCAACTTTGAAGTCGGGAATGGTTTTTGTGTTGATCTTCATCCTTGCTGTCATGTGCATCAGCGTCCCTGATGCATTTGCCACAAACGGGATGAATATGGAGGGCTACGGCCCGATCGCCCATGCCATGGGCGGTGCATCGTTCGGTTACTGGAACGGTACTGCCGCCATGATGGGCAACCCTGCCACCCTCTCCTTTCTGAAAGATGATTACTGGGTAGATCTCGCCCTTGGTTTTCTGGGCCCCGATGTCGATGCGACCGTAACAACTCCGATGGGTGCTATGGAAGCTGAATCGTTGAGCGACGCTTTTTACATGCCGGCCCTCGGCTTTCTGATGCGACGTGGCGAGATGACCTTCGGTCTGGGCGTATTCAGCCAGGGGGGCATGGGCACCGAGTTCGGAAACGATTCATGGATGGCCGACCCAAGCATGGGGCAAAACTCGGCGCTCGAGAGTGGCCTGGTCAACAGGTCCGAAGTAGGTGTCGGACGCGTCATCGTTCCCTTCACTTACGATGTTAATGAAAAATTCAGCATCGGTGCCAGCATCGATTTCGTATGGGCCGGAATGGACCTCCAGATGGGAATGAGCGCGACACAGTTCGAGAACCTTGCCAACCCGATGGCACAGACTATCGGTACTATTTCAGGCAGCATGGCGGAATCATTCGGAATGATGTACGAACCGTTCGGCGGCACCGGCATCCAGGAACTCCATCATGCCTATTTCGATTTTACCAACGACAGCGATTTCAGCGGTGAAGCCAAAGGAACAGGATTCGCCGGCAAGATCGGTGCTGTATATAATGTCAATCCGAAACTCACACTCGGCGCGACATACCATTCGAAGACCATTCTTGGCGACCTTGAGACCGATAACGCCAGTATGTCTATGGGTGTAAATATCGATGATGGAGTCCTGATGGGTGGGGCCCCGTCCGGTAACTATGTCGACTATATTATGGACGTCTCCGGAAAGATCACAGTCAAAGATTTCGAGTGGCCAGCGATGTTCGGTATCGGAGCCGCCCTGGAAGCTACAGACAGATTGATGATCGCCTGTGACCTGAAAATGATCCAGTGGTCCAGCGTGATGGAAGATTTCAAACTGGTCTTTGAGGCTGATAATGTCGCGACAAACGGCGGATTCGCCGGACAGGAACTAAATGCGACACTCTTCCAGAACTGGGACGACCAGTTCGTGATCTCTATCGGTGGAGCTTTCGACGTGACCGAGGCGCTGGTCATCCGAGCCGGTTACAATTACGGGAAGAACCCTGTACCGGACAAGTACCTCAACGCTCTCTTCCCCGCAATCGTAGAGAACCATATTACATTCGGCGCGGGATACTATTTCTCGGAGAACCGGGCCGTCAACCTCTCCATGGTAACGGCGACCTCTGCTGAATTCGAAAACCCCGGCGATGGATCCGACATTCCTCCGGTCGAGTCCACGCACAGTCAGTTCAACTGGCAGCTGATGTTCAGCACTGGATTCTGATCCGGAACTGATCTATGGGTGGGACTCATTTTCCGGTCCCGCCCTTTTTTTCTTTACAAACTGGATTTTTCCGTGATTATCATTTATAGTCACTCTCCGTTAGAAGGGTACGCCTCATAGAAAGGAACACTAAAGATGACCGACGGAAAATCACTTGATTTCAACAATGTTGACGAAGTATTCGACTATGCCATCGGAAAAGAGATAGAAGCTCGTGACTTCTATCTGGAATGGGCTGGAAAAATCGACAAACCTGCTATTCAGAAAGTATTCACTGAGTTTGCCGCGCAGGAAGAGGGACACATCAAGCTCTTCACTTCGATGAAGGAAGGACACGCCGAAACAAGGCCGGAGACAAAGGCTGTCGACCTCCACCTTACCGATTATCTGATCGAGGCCGAACCGACCGGGAACATGGGGTACAGAGAGGCTCTCAGGGTCGCGATCCAGAGAGAGCAGGCCGCCATGGATCTTTACAACGCATTCGCGAAGGCCACAAAATCTCCGGAAATAGCGTCCACGATGGAGACACTCGTAGCCGAGGAGACTAAACACAAAAACAGGCTCGAATCGATATACGACGATGATTTCTATCCTGAAAACTGAATAAAGGTGGAGATATGCAGAAACAACCTCAGAAACAAATACAGATCGAACTTGACGAAAAAGCTGCTGAAGGCATCTATTCGAATCTGGTCCTTGCGGGAAATACGCCATCCGAGTTTATCCTTGATTTTGCCCGGATGCTTCCCGGCCTGAAAAAGGCGAAAGTACATTCAAGAATAATAATGACTCCCCAGTCTGCGAAATCACTTCTTGAAGTGCTCGGCAGGACCGTGGCGCAATATGAGAAGGTCTTCGGCGAGATAAAGATCCATAGAGGAAAAGAGAGTTCGACTATCGGGTTCCAGTCCGGTCACCCTCTCCCGGATGATAAAAAAACCAATTAAGATCTGTCTTCGGGTGGTTTTGTCTTCCATCTCCGGTGAGCCCAGAAATAGTGGTCGGGATGTTTCCTCACCGCGTCTTCCAGGGCCCTCACGTGAGCGACGGTCAGCCTGAGGATTTCCGTATCCTTGTCCGCGCTTGTATCAACAATTATCGGTGGTAGAAAGACCGTTTCGTGTGATTCGTCTGTCTGTCTCACGATGTAGCAGAATACGATCGGAGCCCCCGTCCTGTAGGCAAATTGGGCAGCGCCTGGAAAAGTCGAGGCCGGTATTCCGAAAAAATCCGCGAAGACCCCGTGTTTCCTGGCATCCTGGTCGGAGATAATGGCTACCATCCGTCCCTTTTTCAGTGAGCTGAAAATCCCCCTCGCACCGGCTCCTCTTGAGATTATCCCTATCCCGGCTTTTCTTCTCAAGCCGTTCATCAGATCGTCCACCAGGGTGTTCGACTGTTCACCTACAAGAAAATCCGCGGGGAGGCCGTGCGCGATGGCTGCCGCTCCCAGAAATTCCCAGCTTCCGAAATGTCCGGTCACCACGACTACGCCCCTGCCCATGGCCAAGGCCTCGTCTATATGCCCACGACCCCTTATCGATACGAGCCTCAGAAGTCTTTCGCGATCGGGTCTTTGAAGGGAAGCAAACTCGACCATCGACTTGGCAAAATTGATGTACGATCTTCTTGCCGTCTTTATCCTGTCACGGTCCGTCATCGAATCACCGAAAGCGCGAGTGATGTTTTCCAGTGAGACTCTGCGTCTGACCCGGAAGACGTCGAACGCGAGGATCCCGAGCAGGGAGGAAAACCTGACCGATAATTTCAGGGGAAATACTGACGGAAGAAAGATCAGAAAACGGACTCCAACGAGTTCAAATCTGTGCCTTATCTTCTTCCATCTACTCATCGCTATTCCCTGCTTTCAGGCAAACAATCTTGCAAGCCAGCTCATCTTGATATCAATCGTGTTTTCGGGGCATAGTTCATGACAGCACATACATTGTATACAATTTGAATGATCCACTTTCAGGATATCTCCCTTACGGCTGATGGCGCCGACAGGGCAGCTCTTCAGGCATTGTTCGCATACCGTACATCTCTCCGGATCGATCTCGAGCTTGAGCCAGACGAGCGGCGCGATCATTTTGACCAGGGGACCCGGAATCAGCCTGATGCCCCTGTTCGAGGGAAGCAGAAAACCCTCCGGTTTCTCTTCCCTCCCGTTTCCGGTTATTTCGATCTTCGAAATACTTGCCGTTCCTATACCCCGCAACCCGGCAATTCTTGTCGTATCGATCTGTCCCTCTTCAAACCCTATCATCCGGGCCGCGACGGCATCTACAGCGACAGCATCTTCTCCGGCGATGATGACTCCCGTCTTCCTGACCTTCCCCGAACTGGGTCCGTTTCCTTCCATAGAGAGTATACCGTCCACTATGGTAAGTGCCGGCTTGACGAAGCTATACAGTTCCACAAGCATCTCCGCGAATTTGTCCGGCTTCGGATAGAGCTTGTGGTACTCCGCCTTTCGAAAACCCGGGATTACTCCAAAGATGTTCTTTACGCCACAGGTGAGTAGAGTAAGCGTGTGTGTCTTCAACTTGGCCAGATTGATTATCACGTCCGCGTCAAGAACAGGTTTTGATATATAGAGTCGATACTCTCCCGACTCCACTTCCTTGAGGCCGGATGCCTCGAAGTTCACCAGTTCGATGCCTTCAGAGGATGCCATCTCGGCGATACCTGTATTGTTCCATACCCGTTGTATACCTCTGATCGCGCCTCCCGGGCTGTCACCGATAACGGGCTCGGCGCCCTTTTCCCTGACCATCAGGGCTACCGTCCTGACAAAATCGGGGTGCGTGGTGATCGCCCTGTCAGGAGCCTTGGCAGAAAGCAGATTTGGCTTTAGAAGGACCCGCTGCCCTGGCTTGACAAAAGCGCCTATACCGCCGAATGGCGCGAGGCTCTCTTCGACCGACGCCCGCAGCTGCCCAGCCTCGTAACTCCCGCAACGCATAACGCTCACAACAGCCTTTTTTGATTTTTCACTTCTTTCGGCCCGGTCTTTCGCCAATTGTCTCCTCCGACAATGCGGCGCACGCTTTTTTCCGGCAGTGCCCACATCCCGTTTCCACAAGCTTCCGCGAGGCCTTTCAGCTCAAGGTCCGTAAGAAACGACATAGCTGAAGTCGCTGAAATATGACAGATTCGTACCAGCTCATCAACATGTTTCGGGTCAGCTTCAAGTGCTGAATGAATCATCCTTTCTTCACCACTCATTTCATCTCCGTCATTGAATGAACCCGTCTCTTCGGACTCTTCCGTCCCGGGTCCATTATGCCCGGGGGGCTTTATGATATCGAAGATATCCTTTACGCTGTCTACCAGCCAGGCTCCCTCCTTCAGAAGCCTGTTAGGGCCCTCACTTCCCTTTTCAGTCGGATGACCCGGTACAGCGAAGACTTCTCTGCCATGATCGGCGGCCCAACCGGCGGTACCTGTCGCGCCGCTCCTGCTTCCTGCCTCGACTACTATGACTCCGAGAGATAATCCACTCATGATCCTGTTTCGCATGGGAAAATGGTATCTCTGGGGGGGAGTTCCGGGATGAAATTCCGAGATGAGGCAGCCGGCGCGAGTGATATCCACGGCGAGAGAAGCATTCTCCGGTGGATACGGGATATCGATACCACACCCCAGAACGGCTATCGTCTTTCCACTGGATTCGAGCGCGCCTCTGTGAGCTTCGCTGTCTATTCCCCTGGCCATCCCGCTTGTTACCGTAAATCCAGCTCCGGCGATATCACTGCCAAGCTGTCTGGCCATAAGCAGCCCTTTTCTCGTCGCGCGTCTCGACCCGACGATGCATAATGAGGGCCTGTTCAGGACTGCCGGATCTCCGGCATAATAGAGAAGGGGTGGTGGCTCTCCGATCTCGCGAAGTATCGGTGGATATGCGGGATCGCCGATCGCAAGCGCTCCCTGTCTTTTCCTGCTGATAAACTCCAGTCGCTCACCAAGGACTCTTCCTTCTGGCGCCTTGACATCCTTGCCGATCATGGCAGAAAGCCTGTCCCTTCCTGAACAGCTTCTCAGCATAGAGACGATACGCCCCGTCTCCATTACTTTCGCCATCTGGACCCATCGATTTACAGTGATACCTGAAACGGAGAGAATCTCGATCCAGGATCGGGCATTCCTCGTACACATCATCCACCTCCACACATTTCCCTGCCCGTCCCCCCTGAGGCAGCGTCGACCTTTCGCTTCGAACCGCGCTGCTGAGTCACTTATACCATTCAGTCCCTGTAATCTTCAAGTATCTTCGCGCTTACCCAGTAGACATCGTTGTTTTTCGTAAAGAAAAAATATTCCCCGTCATGCGTCACCACAGGTGAGTAATCATACCCCTTCGAGTTTATCGTCGCTCCCAGATTCCGCGGTTCGGACCACTCGCCGTATTTGTCTCTGAACGATATGTAAAGGTCGCCGCTCCCGAATCCGCCGGGGCGATCTACAGAGACGAATATCAGGTAACTTTCGTCGGGAGCGATATACGGATCACCCTCATTGTACTCACTGCTGACCGGCTTCGGAACGAGTTCGGGGTTGAGATATCTTTCACCGTCATATCTGCACCTGTAGACATCCCTTCTCCCTGCGCCACCGTAGAGTTCGGCCACATAGTAGACCGTCCCATCAGAGGTCACCGAAGGATGGATCTCGTTTGTCGGAGTATTCAGGGGATAGTCGGGGTGAAAGGGCTCCGACCACCCATCCTCCGTTCTGTCCATTACGAATATATCGTGCGGGGGACCGTATCCATCCTCAGGCCTGCGCGATATGAAAAACATCTTCTTCCCGTCGGGCGAGATAAAGGGATTCGCTTCGCTGAAAGTTCCGGAGAATGGAGCGATTTCCGGAACGCTCCATGACCCGTCGACCGATCGACTGGTCACCATGATATGGTATTTCCTGTCTCTCATCCTCCTGCTGAAATAGAACTCGGACCCGTCCCTGGTCATCGCCGCATCCAGTTCATTTTCATCCGTGGAGACTATTCCGGGAGCAAATACGACAGGCATCGTTCCGGGCGGCTTCATCCCCAGATATGCGGACGTTGATCTGTCGGATCCGTCTTCTCCCTTTCCACCGCAGGAAAGGTCCAGCGCCATTATTACAAAGAGTGCTGCCGTGATTATCGACTTGTTCATGCGGGTTCCTTTTGCCCGGCGGATGATACTTAAAACCGGGATCATTCTTTATCCTGGATGAAAACCCACTTCCCGCTTACTGTGACACTTACTGTCAACTCGTCAGGCACTACATTCGTAGCGGGTCCGTCAGACATGGCCTTAAACCTCATATTTTCCATGACCGGGATCCTGTTCACCTCAGGAGTACCAAGATTTACCAGTTCACCGAGTTTTCCGCCCGCCGCGGCGGCCATGACAGTCGCGTCGTTGATAACGTTTTTCACTGCCATGGAAATGGCTTCTCTCCGGATCTCATCCATTCTGGATGATGAATAGCTTATGCCAGTCATCTCCGTGGTTCCGCCTTTCATAGCCGCATCGATCATTTTTCCCAACCCCGCGAGATCATCCGTCTTCACCCTTATCCTGTGATTGGCGACATATCCCGAAACTACCGGACGACCCGGACTGGTCTTGTAGTCGTATTCTGTATTTACCATAAAAGATGAAGATACGATCTTCTTTTTGTCGAAGCCTGCCTTCTTCAAGCTGGATATCACATCTTCGTACTTCTCCGCGTTCTCACGCGTAGCCTTTTCTGATTCTTTTCCCCGCGTGATTATAGAGAAACTCACTTCGGCATTATCCGGGTAGACGCGGGCAGTACCACGACCGATCGTCGCTATCTCTCCTCCCAGAACGAGTCCGGGAGACAGCAGCGACACGGCCAGCGCCACAAAAATCAGTGCAGAGAATACCTTCTTCATTTTTCCTCCATTCATGGAGCAGGAAGTTCCAATAGTCGTTTGAACCATTAATCAGAAAAGTCGCGCCTTTGGCAAGCACTCATCTGAGCAAGATCATTTTTTTTATAACTATTTAATTTCCCGTTACAAACCGGTATTAGTATACGCTCGAAACGACTTGAGAAAACAGGACGATCCTGGTTCGATTCACTGTTTATCTGTTTTTCAGGAGTCTACTTTTTCTCAAAGAGCCATCGTTTGGCATCATCGATCTTGTTGAATAATTTTACTATATTCCCCTGGTTGAGGAATACCGTCTCAAGAAACCAGAATTCCGAGAGAGTCCCGCTTACAACAAGCGCACGCTTCACGCCACGACCGATCCCCTCCTTCAAGGCATGCTCAGGCATGGAATAGATGCCGGCAACGTGTTCAGTCAGGCTTGCATGGCGCAGATCGTTCAGAATGAGTCTGCAATCGTTCTCATCGATACATCGCGCGACTTCGGCTGCCATACTGTCAAACAGCGCAAGATCAAACTCGCCCTCTACGGACACAAGAATACACTCTGTCTCAGGATTATAGGTGATTGAGCAGGGCATGCTTTTATGCTAGCACCATTCCCGTACTCTTTCAATGATAATAATACCTTTTCACCCGTCCCGCAGACCTTCCCTTTAGCGTCCGTTGCGGGTCCGGCTTCGGCTGCTGTTGCGACTACGCGTATAGTGGTTCGGGGCGCGTCCACCCTGCCTTCTGCGGCCACCACTGCGGCCAAAGGCCTTCGGAGCAGACCGGGTGGACCTGAATGCGACCTCGCAATGATATGCGTGTTCCATCTCGGCAGGTACCGGTTTACCAAGCAGACGTTCAATCTCTCGCAGATAAGCACGTTCCTCGGCAGAGCAGAACGAGATAGCGCTGCCAGCCGCTCCTGCCCTGGCAGTACGGCCTATACGATGTATGTAGGTCTCGGCTTCGACGGGAAGGTCGTAATTGATCACATGTGTGATATCGTCTACATCCAGACCTCGCGCCGCGACATCAGTAGCGACCAGCACACGGAAACGATCACGCTTGAATCCATCCAGCGCTTTTGTGCGCGCGGCCTGTGTCTTGTTGCCGTGGATAGCAGCACCATGAATGCCCGCGGTGTATAACTTCTTTACCACCCTGTTTGCGGCATGTTTCATCTGAGTGAATATGAGGGCCTTATTGATCTTAGGATCTTTCAAAAGAGAGACAAGCAGATCATCCTTTTTCTTTTTTCCCACGAAAAGAACTTTCTGATCGATAAGATCCACCGTGGGTTTGTCGGGAGCTATGCTCACACGCACCGGGTCGTGGACCATGGTGCGGGCCAGAGCTTCCATCTTCGGGGGCATCGTGGCCGAAAAGAACAGGGTCTGGCGCTCGGCTGGGATATGGGCCATCACCCGCCTTATGTCGGGAATAAAACCCATGTCGAGCATCCTGTCGACTTCGTCGAGAATGAAGACTTCCACCTCATTGAGGTGGATGAATCTCTGCTGTACCAGATCAAGCAATCGCCCGGGGGTGGCCACGAGAATATCGACTCCGCGGTTCAGGGCTTTGACCTGATGATACTGAGCTACCCCACCAAAGACTACAGTATTTTTGAGACGCAGAAAACGTCCATATGTCTGGATACTTCCCCTGATCTGCGCCGCGAGTTCTCGCGTCGGGGCCAGGATAAGGGCACGGGGAGTACCTCTACCGGGGCGACGGGGGTTTTTCACCAACCGCTGCAACAGCGGCAGGACAAAGGCAGCAGTCTTGCCTGTACCCGTCTGGGCGCTGCCCAGCAGATCCTTTCCTTCGAGCAGGAGCGGAATGCACTGCTCCTGAATAGGCGTGGGGGTCGTATATCCCTCAGCGGCCACGGCCCGTTGGATCTCTGGAATCAGGCTACTGAATACACCCTGCTCAAATTTGGGCTTTGCCTGCTTTACGTTCTGTTTTGCGCGGGGATGCCGCACGTGTGCGTGTTCTTTCATTTTCTTCCTGGTCCGGCGTTTTACAGATCTCTACCCGCCGGACGCGTGGAAAAGAAAGGACCGCAGTAATCGCGGCAGATGATGTGGAACAGCCCTCTGGGGCGGAACCGGCACATCTTTTTCTAAACCATCGCAGATGTGCTTGCGTTGGGGGAAGATATCGAAACGAAATCTTGTGCGCAAGCGAAAAAAAGAGAAACGCGGAATTAATCCTGGCAGAGCGCCAATACCATAAGTACCAGAATCACTCCACCAGGATATATATATTAACTTTCTTTGCCGCCGATAAATCGATAAATGGCCGCACCGAGCAACCCTCCGACAATAGGCGCCAGCCAGAAGAGCCACAACTGTGAAACAGCCCAGCCACCGCGCCCAATACTTGCGCGACTATATAGGGTAACAATTGTTTCGCTGGAACCCGGCCTCCGGCCCACAAACCGACAGAGACCGCTGGATTAAGATGACAACCGGATATGTGCCCGATGGCAAAGGCCATTGTCAGCACAGTCAAGCCAGAAACATGCACTGCTCCTGACAGTTGGAACTACCAGCCGACCAGTCAGATCAAGCTATTGCTCAGGGAATCGCCCGACTCATCTCCCAGTCAAGGACCTGTAATTCAGCAGGAATCGTCGCGCTCGTCGGCCTGTCGGTGGTCCGGGCATCGATTGCTTCAGGATCGGCCAAAGCTCTGTACATATCCCCGGTCCTTGATATCACGATCCCCTCCTCTTCCAGCAACGGCACTGAAGATTCCAGCAGATCGATAAGATCCCGGCGCATCAGATCTGCTTTTACCTGATCACCGCAATGCTCGTAAAGCCCGATTGCCCTGATAGTGTAGTCCGGTCTTGACGAATCGAAATGGATCGCAGCCAGCGAAAGGTACAGTGGGATGACCCTCATGCCTTCACTACTGGAGACTGCCGCTCCTGTATCGAAAACTTCTGCGACCAGGGCAGGTCTGGAAAGTGTCGAAAAGCCAATAATTGAAATCAGAAGAGCAACAGCGACCCAGTTTTTCCGGGACACCGTTTTCCGGCTGGAAGCCCGCCCGGCCAGGCGCGCCCCATTCAGCGCCTGAACGATCCAGGCCAGGCCTCCAAAGACGGCCACAGCGCTTGTGATGATAAGTACGTATTCAAGTGTATCCGGCCTTACGGCGAAAGCACCGGCATACGTGTTGAAATTCCAGAGCCAGAAAACCCTTGAGAGGAAGAGAAGGGAAATAGCAGTCACAGACGCCATCCACATCGCCGCAACCGCATGTTTAGAGCGTCCATCAATAAACAGTCCCATTCCCGGGCAGATGAGGCCAAACAGACCTGTCGCCAAAGAACCCTTGATCCACTGAGGCACACGTCTGAGTCTCGGCCCTTCGTAACGCCCGGTAAGTACGACCGCCCTCGTCCATGCTGAGACCCCGGATAAGATCGCCACGACAGCCGCGAGAAGCATAACTGCCCCGACAGGGGTTTGACGCGTAGACCAGGAGGAGAGCCCTCCCCACATCAATAAAACGGTTATGAAAAGGATTACGCTGAAAATGGATAGTCCCGCCCAGAATCTGTTCTTGCGCCCCCTGCGGGTCGCAAATATGTAAAGCGGCCCTGTAAGGTACGATAAGAGCAACGAAATGCCAGACTGTTTGTCGTTCGTCTGCGCCTGTGACTCTCCCCTGCCCTTTTTGCCACCACTTCCCGAAGACTGGAGATACCCGGGGTCCTTCCCTGACGAAGAAGACATATCTACATTGACTTTATGACTCTTAGGATCGATGACATATGTCTTGCTCGTTCCTCTCATGGTTTCTCCCTCTGTTGCCGATCTACTGCCGATGACGGATCAACGGCATAATTCAATGTCATGCGGAAGAGAAATACTCATACGCAGCACTGGCAGAAGAGATTTTCGCAAATTCCATGCCCGTAACCGCGGCCCACGAAACAGTGCAGGACCTATAGTAAACAACAACGGTCATCCGGGTAAAACGGGGAATCACAAGGAACCAGAGGCGGACATTTTTTCAGATATCCGGATGCGGGATCAGGCCCGCGAAGGCAAAAGAAGCGGGCAGTTCTGCAACTCCCGCTTCTATTCTGCCAACACCGGTTAACCCCCAATGCAATGATCATTGCAAGTACTACCTTGCTAATGAAAAACTATACCCGACCCAGACCAGGACCAGCCCAAGAACCACATGTACACCGGCATTTGAAAACGCGCGAAGATACTCTGCTTCCTGAATCATCGTAAATGTCTCGTAAGCAAAAGCCGAGTAGGTGGTGAACCCGCCAAGAAGACCTATCAGAGCAAATCTCCGGAAATCCGGACTGAACAGCTGCTTCGATTCCGTAAATCCGGCAACCACCCCTATAAACAGACAGCCAAGCAAGTTTATCGCCAGAGTACCGACCGGAAAGGTCATCTGGGGAACCCTGCGGTGTATGACCCCATTCAGCGCATAGCGGGATATTACGCCAATAAATCCGCCTATCCCCACCAGGACCGCGTTAATCACAACAGCTTTCAACCTTACCTCCGGATGTTACTTATACCTGTATAACGATCTTCGCTTCAGCAAGAGGTGCCCTGCTAAAGGTATCATCACGAACTATTAAAAACATACTGTCCATTACGCACCTCGACATTGGGCGGGATTCCCGTGCGTTCGAACCAATCATAACCATCTTTCAGATTTTCCCAGAATATACGCCACTGAGACTCAAAATGCTTATTCATATTTTCAGATGTCATTCGGAATGGAAAAATATGAACACGGAAGAATGGTTGTCCATTACGAAGGGCTGCATCTGCGACAGCATAAATCTCTTCTATCCTGGTATCTGTCATTGCATAACAACCTATCGACACACAATTCCCGTGTACCATTAACGCGCTGCCGCTCCTATCATGCTGGCGGTCGTAAGCATTTGGATATCCGAGATTGAAGGAAAGATGGAACCTGCTTGAAGGATTCATCTGCCCCGGAGTAACAAAGTAGAAGCCTTCGGGACTCTGGAGATCACCCTGCCGTATCTTAGGGCCCAAGTCTCCAGAAAAAGTGCATATATCATATATGCGGAACAGCTGATATTTTGCATCTTCTTCTATCCACAACTCCAGTTCACTGGATTCCTTGAAGATTCGTATGAAAATCGGAGATCCTGATCTCAGCCCCTTCGCGGACAGTTCCAGATCAAGCGCTGGGATTACCCGTTTAATTACCGAACGGGAACGTGCGTTTTCAGGAACACCGTCTGCGGCAGCAAGAGTGTAAAATACAATTGCAATAACCGTAATTAAACTGATTGTTCTTGCCGGCATTTATTCTCTCTAGATCCTGTGACTTCTACCGTGAAATGTCGAAGCATCATCTTCACCTTTTTGTCGGGCTTTTCAGGATTCTTTTACCCATTTGAAGAAATCGATATAGTCGTGGATAACCGCTTTTGAATCTGACTTTCCGCAGCTTTTTCCCGGCATTTCTGAAGTACTCGCTTTCGTTTATGGCTAAAGGCTCTATCTTATCAGAATAATTATTAATAGCTTCGTTCAGCAGAATGACATAAACAGAACCACCGACCATAAATCCGCGAAATTGGATAGAATGACTGGATAAGTACTCCTTGATAGTTTTGATGCCTTTGAATATATAGCAGGTGTCATGAAAGGCAATAATCGCGTTGGCATGACTGACCTGCAGGCAAAACTTAAAGTCAGCAAAAACGGCTTGATTCGTGTGTTCACCATCGATAAAGCAAAGAGTCGGTTTCTCGATAATTTCGCCTGGATCCAAGTCGCTCGCGTCGTTATCGAAATTTACAATCTTATATTTGTCAATCGATGGGAACGCGTGAGACAGGTTGCTTAACATCCTTTCGGTAGAGTTATCAGTATAATGACATGATCGACCTCGCTCATCGGGTTGAGATTCGGGGCGTTTGTCAATCGAGTAGATCAGTTTACAGGCAGGGTCAATAAAGTGTGGTTGAATAGTACCGCCTAAATGAGAACCTATCTCCAAATACATATATTCACCAGAACTTCTAACGCAGTCCTGAAGCAAGAGTAGCATCCTTTTGTCATCGTCTGACGTTTGAGATGGAATGGCCGCAAAAAGATCGGTATTAAGAGACCGTATTCTTTCATCTAATGTAGTTATCCTTTTTCCTCCTGAATGGGCCGCGTTAAACCTGACTGACTATTTGTCGGGTCTTTCGGCGGGGTCACCGATGCCAAAGCGGCATCCATAGCACGGAATACCACGAAGTCCCACTGCACAGAAGAAGAAAATGCTTCATACATTCTAGCCAGGCCGAAGGAAAGATCCGTCGGGGCAACCACGGCAACTTTTCTGTGTGCAGTGACATCGGTTAGATTCGCCTCCGCAAACTCGGCAAAACGACGAAGTGTTTTCACACTTCTGGAGCTACTGTCCGCATTCCGCAGGTCAACCAGCAGATTCATCGATGAGTCGAAGGCATCGCTCTTAACGAATGACTTATAGAAGGCGAGGAATTCTTCGTCCGATACTTTTCCGGCGTGCACCAAAACGGCCACGTTGTGTTCCGGTCTGATATAAAATCCGATGGTCATGAGTCCTCCTTCTCTGAGTCTGACAACCTTCTCGAATAAAAACCTGATAGAAAAGAGCATTTTTCATATTTATAGCTTTTTCTCATTTACAGCAAGGAGATAAACAATCTATTTCCCATAATTCCAGTCAGCCTTAACTCCCGTAAGCTTACCCAAAATTAGGACCACACGAAAGTAGAACTTTCTGGCATACTTGTCTGAACGATAATACGGATAATCTTATGGATGTTTTGCAAATATATTACTTGTTTTAAGTCCAAGTTCTAAATTGCGATGAGGTTTATGTGTTATCGAAGCATTGATTTCATTGAATGGTTTTTTGTCGGCATAAATCACACCTCCACTACAATCTCTGGTGACGTCTGCAAATTGTCCGAATCCTCCTGTAACAGTGACTTTTGTTCCAGTTGAATCAATGGGTAAAATGCCAATAGGTATGGGTGCAAGTAGAAGAAAACACACTAATCTGTTCGCTATACGTTTCATTCGTATCCCCCCTGCCTAACAATCTTCGATTCAGCCGCGAGCTTCACTGGCGCGACTGCTGCCCCGCAGCCGGCGTGACAGGGAAGACTCCGACGGCTGCAATTGACAGTAAGGCAACGCTCACATCATTCTAAAAACAAGGTCTTAATGGCACCCCAGCTGTGGCTTTCCGCCCCAATAACACATGGTTGATTAATCGCAAGATGATTCAAAATAACGAGCGGAACAATTGGATAACCCTCTGAGCAAACCGCTGCAGCAACGAACCCAACATCGGGATGACTGATAACTTG
>JAGLYV010000020.1 GCA_023131975.1 Candidatus Krumholzibacteriia bacterium
ACTCCGCCTCCCGCTTGTTTTGAAGAACCCTGTTCTCGAATCCCACTCGTTCTAAAACCCCTGTGTTCTCAAGATTTCTGCTCTGAAAAATTCTTCTTCTGAAACACTTTTCTCTTCCCCCAGTGACTGTATTATACCATGGGGTTTTTGCACCTTCACAGAGCCCCACCAAGGCCAGGAAAAGCAGACAGGAATGAAACAGGCCGGAAAGATTGAGATATCACCGCAGCAAAGACGACAGGGACGTCAGTCGCCAAAAACGCGTACCAGCATTGAATGAATACCGAATCGCACTAAAAACCATGTCAAGGAAAAGTATGAAATATTTTGAAAAAATATGAAATAATTTGAATGGTTCTGAAATGTTTTGTTAAAGCTCTGACCTCTGTTTGAAGTGTGTGAAAAGTTTCGTGGATGGTTTTATAGAACGGTTCGCGAATGGATGATTTACTGAATAGTTAAGGAATGATTTGTGAAAAGCTTCGTGAGTGATTTGTGAATGGCTTGTCTGTAGGTCGCAATATTAAGGATTACTGACCTTAACCCGTAACCCGATAATTTTCATGCGACCTTTATGCAGTTATCATACGATAGTCCTGAGGCCATCGGTGTAGCTGGAAGTTGAATTTTTAATGCTTACTTTTTGCTACGGTGAAAAGTATTTCTCAATTTTTGGTGATGATATCACGATGCTATTTTGATAGATTGAGGTCGAGTATCCGTTCTGTTTCAGCGGCGATCAGGGGCAGGACCTCTCCTGACCTACCCTCTATAAACAGATCTGACCAGTGAGTCACAGCAGATTCTTCGACATTTACTTCTATTACATAAGCTCCGGCACTGGAGGCGATCTGGGGCAGGCTGGCTGCCGGCTGAACAAGGCCCGATGTGCCTACGATCATGAAGACATCGCATCTGGCGGATTCATTGAACGCTGTTTCCAGCTCGGCCTGGGGAAGTTGTTCGCCAAACCAGACAACGTCGGGACGGATCATGGAGCCGCAATGGCAGATCGGAGGATCGTCGCCCCATTCCGGATCGAGCTCTGCCGGATGAGAATGTTCCAGACATCTGTACCTTTCGATATTTCCATGAAGTTCGACGATTTGTCTGCTGCCGGCTCTGCGATGGAGATTGTCCACGTTCTGTGTGACCAGAAGCATCCAGGGCAGGATCTCTTCCAGTCTGGCCAGGGCGTAATGGCCCGGGTTTGGATCGTGTTCCTTTGCGGTGAGCAGTCTTTCCCTGTACCATTTCCAGACCATGCCCGGGTTGGCGAGAAACCCTTCCCGCGACGCGAGCTGTTCCGGGCGGTAATTGTTCCACAATCCATCAGCGTCCCTGAACGTTGAAATTCCACTTTCCTTTGAGATCCCCGCGCCTGTCGATACCACCAGTCGGCTCGATGCCGCTATTCTGGCTGCGGCTTCCTCTATTTCTTTGTTTTTAAAGTTTTTATTGTCCATGCGTCTATTCTAGTCTATCGGCGGTGTCTGGTCAACTTCCCGTGGGACAGTCTGGTGGTTGAGATAGTCCAGCGGCGATTATGTGCGGGGTGGACCTTCCTGACTGGCCTTCTTTACTGATTTTGGAATACCCCTTGCAGTCTGATATTTGGATAGTGTCCGAAATGGACCGAAATGGACCGAAAAGGCCTGAAAAGACCTTGTAAATGCATTGAGATACTGCCGGAGAAGGTCCGGTGGAGTTTATACGGATTTGGAAAGATGTAATGGTTATGAGACATCCGATGGCGAAATACGCTTTATTTGTCATTTTATCAATAGGTTATATGGGATGTTCCTATACGCTCCCCGCTTTGGTGGATTCGGAACCTTTTCTTTCATACAGGCTCGAGATGGTCGATTCCAATCTCAATCTTGTGAGGGTGACTGGAAAAGTTTTTGGTGCTCTGGATAGTAAAGTGCCACTGAGGCTTCCAGAGAAGGGTAATGGAAGGGGGCTCGACCCCCTCGGACTGAAGGCTTTTGATATGGACGGCCGCCCACTGGATGTGAAGCGGGAGGGTGATTTCTGGACTATCGAGAATTCGGGCAGGGATTTTACATTTTCCTATGAGGTCGTTCTTACTATCGAGGACCGTTATGCGGCGGAAGTGAGGGGGATGATCTCCCTGCTGGAAGAAGACAGGGGGCGGATCATGGGAAGGGATGTATTTCTGATTCCAGCTATCCGGTTCGGGGACGGTGTGACACTCGACGTATCCCTCGGTCATGAAGGACCCGTTCACTCGACATGGGAATGCATAGACAGCAGGCTGATAGTGCCGGGCGTGGTGGATCTTGCAACCACACTGGTCGTGTCGGGCGACTACCGTGTATACGAGACGGAGGTCTACGGCACAAGGCTGACATTCGCGATAGCCGGGAAATGGTCTTTCAGCGACGATGAACTTTTCAGCGTGATCAGGGACGTGGTCTCTCACGAAATAGGGTGGTTCGGTTCATCGACACACAAGAAACACCTCTTTGTGTGCGACACAAATCCTGTGAAGGGCGGCAAAGGGTTCGATCACTATGGAGTGCATTTCTCGGGAAGCATCCTTCTCCTCCTCGACCGGAGGATTGACAGGAGTCAGATCTACGACACCCCCATGTCTATAGTAGCTCATGAATTCTTTCATAACTGGAACGGAGAGGCGATAAGGCCGGCCAGCGACGGGATGATGTGGTTTATCGAGGGGGCGACGGTATACTATTCATACAGAGCCCTTACAGATATCAATATCCTCACTTCCTTGCAGTACGATATGAGGATGAAACTGATAAGACAACGGTTCATGGATAACCCCTATCTCGAGTCCGTTTCGATATCAAGCGCGGCAAACAGAGATCTGTCTGATAAAGATATGGTCAACATGCTCTATGATGGTGGATTCCTGGCAGCCGGTATAATCGATGAGAAGATCGCGGAACTCAGCGGTGGACGAAAAGGGCTGATCGATGTGATCCGTTACCTGCGCGATTCAAATCCGGATGGCTGTCTCCTCGACGAGGACAAGCTGTGTGAGGCGCTGATCCAGGTCACCGGGCACGATTTCAAGGCATTCATGGGAGAACTGGTGGATACCCCCGCACCCCTGGCCATTGTATCTTCCGAGGTATCTTCTTGATTTGATTTCAATTCTATAATACATTTTTCCGCAGTAAAGGGGTCCGAGCGTATCCAGGTGCTGCAGTAAAGGGGACCGGGTCTGTCCAGGTATCGCAGCAAGGGAGCCGGGCTGCCCCGGTACCATGACTCGTGGCAATTGCCAGGCAGAAAGCAGGTATGATGATTCGATACAATAACAATAAAAAAATTGCGATCGTCGCAGATATAGCGATTGTTTTCCTGGTCCTGAGCCTGGGTGTTCTTGTCTCGGGGGTTCACAGCCAGGAGAACGCGCGGCGGGGCGTAGAAGATGTGGAAAAGAGCGGTTGGCTCGAAGTCGGCACGAAAAGCATGCCGTTCAACATGCCGGCGGCGACGCTGACCCCGCTGGGGATATCTCCGACGATCTTCTGTCCGGCCATGAAATTGAAGGCTATGCTTACCCTTGGAGATACTCTTCTGATAGGGACCGAAGGCGGGCTGTTCGGATACAGCTTCGATGCCGATTCGTTATTCCGGATGTCCGGCCCGGCTTTTACCTCGATCAACGCGCTGGCTTCTGGCGAGAAGGGCAGCTTGTGGGTGGCTGGCGATGAGGGGGTCAGTATACGGCGGAAGGGTGGCTGGATACACTTCCTGTCCGGGAATTACTCGTTCTTCGAGAGGGTTACCGGACTGTTCCCCTACGATGACAAGATGTGGATAACGACTTACGGACAGGGATGCGGGTATATGGCCTCCGATGCACTGACTGTGATTTCCAGAGTCGATTCGTTGCTGGACGACCGGGTCCTCTGCATGGTGGAGCAGGAGAACAGGACGGTGTGGTTCGGTACGGCGAGTGGTCTCTGCCGGGCAGACAGTTTCAGATGGCAGAGCCTCAGGTATGGCAACAAGATACCGATCGGTTCCGTGGAAGATATGATCATCGATGAAGAGGGAAACCTGTTTCTTGCTATCGCCAGGGCCGGAGTGGCGAGGTACAACCTTGGCCGTGTAAAGGCATATGGTCAATCCCAGGGCCTTCCTTCGAGCGATATCAGGGCTTTCAGCATCGACCCTGCCGGAGCAGTCAATGCCGCGGGAAAATCGGGTATAAGTACGTGGGATGGATCGGGCTGGCTGCCACTGAGAATGCCGGGAGTGAATTTTTCTTCGTACGATATCCTTTCGATGATACATGATGTCGAGGGCAGGGCGATGGTCGGGACCGGGGATGGGAGACTGGTCCTTATTTCGCGTGATATTGTGAAGGAAATCGATGTTCCACAGGCATTTCCTCTCGCTACCGTGCTGGATGTCGTCGTCGATGGACAGGCTGTCTGGTTCCTCTCGGAATCACGGATCCTGAGGTCGGAAGGAAAACTGACCGAACTCAGCCTTCCTGACCCCTGGTACAGGGGTGCTCTCACATCTATGGCGGTAGATCGGGCCGGGACAGTATGGGTGACTTCCAGGTTCGGCATCCTGCATCATAACGGGACAGGCTGGGAGGTGTTCGACAAAAGGCTGGGGCTCCCGACTGAAAACTACACCTGGGTGGAGAATGGCAGCGATGGAGATCTGTGGTTCGGGGCATTCGATGGCGGTGTTCTCCGGCTGACCGATAAAGGATGGACTCCCTACACCGTGTCGAATGGACTCCCGTCGGGCAGTATAAAGAGCTTTTCGGTCGATGGTAATGGTGTGAGCTGGATACTGTCTGAATCCGGCAGGATCGCGAGGTTTGATGATGAGGCCTGGCTGGAGATCGGTATTCCGTTCAGGAACAATAACGGTCGTTTGGCAGGGACAGATCCGCAAGACAAGGCATTCCCCGGTATCCGGTTCCTGAGAGGCAGTTCACCGGACGATCAGAGTTCTGGCGGAAATATGGGGTTCTGTTCAGGGGTGGATGCCGAAGGAAACGTGCTCCTGGTAAGATCAGACGGAATATACAGATATTCATCCGCGGGATGGCATCTGATCGAACTTCCCCAGGTCAGGGATCTCCGGCCTGTCTCGATCGCTTCGACACAGAGCGGTGAGATCTGGACAGGTACAGCGGAGAACGGGATATTTATAAGACGTTCCGGCAGCTGGCACCACATTGACGCTTCCACGGGACTTTCCTCCGATCGAATCACATCGATCGCGGTCGATTCGGCGGGCGAAGTCTGGTGCTCGACCAGAGGTGGTGGAGTGATACTCTGCAGGTATCGTTATTGACAGATAATGCCCCGAAGTGTATATTTAGGCAGCAAAGGAGTCTTATAGAGCGAACGTTACTGTGACCTTACATGAACGGCGATGACCATCTGGATGCGGTTCTGTGGGGGTAGTGGTGGCGTGTTTTTTTATCGGCCCATGTATTATAATGCTTTGACCTTCGTTCGGTCTGTGTTATCAGTTGATGGCCTCGCTCGACCCAGGGAGATGGATGATGGATGTAGCGGCAAAACTCCTTATTGCGATAATAATCACATTGATATTCTATACGTACGTGGGATATCCCATGTTACTGATGGTACTCGGTATTTTTTCCAGAAGGAAGAAACAGCTCGAGGACGAAGAGTTGCCGTCGGTAGCCCTCATCGTATCCGTTCATAACGAAGAACGGGTAATCAGAGAAAAGATCGAAAACATTCTCAAGATCGATTATCCCCCCGATCTACTCAGGGTCATCGTGGCCAGTGACGGGTCCATAGACGACACCGATGCCATAGTCAGGGAGTATGAGGGGAAAGGTAATATCGTACTGAAGACCTTTGAAAGGCGAGAGGGAAAGAGCGCCACCCTGAACAAGGCTGTCCTTGGTATTGAGGAGGATATCCTGATCTTTTCTGATGCTAATGCTTTTTACAGGGAAGACGCCGTGAGAAAACTGGTCCGCAACTTCAATGACGAAGAGGTCGGTTGCGTCGTCGGCAGGCTGGTATATATGGACAGCGATTCTTATGTCGGTCAGGGTGAGAGCCTCTACTGGAAATACGAGGGGTTGCTCAACAGGCTGGAAAGCCGGTTGAAATCGGTACTGGTAGCTACCGGGACGCTATTCGCTATCAGGCGCAGCATGTTCCGCCCGGTTATGAAGGATGTAGCGAACGATTTTCAGACACCGGCCGAAGTCGCTTCCCAGGGCGGAGGTATAGTATATGAGGGAGAGGCGATAGCCTGGGAGAGGACCTCATATTTCCTTACCGAGGAGTTCGGCAGGAAAAAAAGGATAATCATCAGGGGATTGACCGGGTTCAACCATCTGAAGAACTGCTTTGGCGGACGATTCCGGAAGTTCCAGTTCTATTCCAGAAAGATGCTCAGATGGTGGGTAGGCGCGATGTTGCCTGTCATGTACACGGCGAACGTCTTTCTTCTCGATGAGCCTGTTTTTTACACGTTTTTTCTTCTTCAAAACGCGTTCTATATATTCGCGATCATCGGGGCCATTCTTCGCAGAGGCAGGATAAGGTCCCGTGTCTTTTTCATACCTTTCTATTTTGTGATGGTCAACGCCGCGGCTCTAGCGGCTATTATGATGTACAGTTCGGGTGGGCGGCTCTCTTCGTGGGAGAAGGTCGAGACGACCCGTGATATGGAAGACCATCATCTTGAGGTCCCGAGGCTCAGGGTCATCGAAGGCAAGAAAAAGGGGTCCAGGAGGGCCGAGAAGATCAACAAGATAACTTGATGGAAGTATAGATGACGGACTGAACAGGGGCAGGTCAGGGGGTCTTATCGGGATCCGGTGATCGGCCCTCTTTTCGTTGAGTGGGAGTCCGGAATGTCATTTCTGAAAAATGTCTCTTACACCTTCGTTACGAAGGTGGGGCTTCTGATCACCGGGCTGGTCACCAGCATCGTGATCGCCAGGATGCTGGGTGCTGAAGGCAAGGGTATGCTTTCGCTCGCAGTGCTTTCTGCTTCCGTGATCTACAGCCTGACGAATCTGGGACTTGGCAGCGGGTCGGGATATTTTCTGGGTCGCAAAAAGATAGACAAGACCCTTCTGGCCGGTATATGGATGTCACTTTCCCTCCTTATCGGCGGGCTGGCGATGTCTGTTTCGTTGATCCCGGCCCCCATAGCGGTGCCCCGTATACTTCCTGATGTTCCGGTCGGCCTGGTCATGATCGCTCTATGCAGCATTCCATTTTCCATAATCCTCTATAATTTTCAGATGCTGAGTCGAGCTGATGCGGATTTCAGGGCATTCAATATCCTCGAACTCAGCCAGCCGGGCATCTTTCTTCTCGTTTTTCTTTCTTTAGTATGGTTCTTTCCCGATTCGAAGCTGACGGTGGCGGTTGCCACTTTTTCCTTTTCTGTTTTCGCCGCGGCCATGCTGGCCCTGTTTATCTGGGGCCGGAAGGTGAAGCTCAGGCCACGGTGGGACGGCGGAATCGTAAAGTCGGCGATGGGATTCGGGGTAATGGGGCACATGACGAGCTTCCTGGGTTTTCTCAACCTTCGTGTCGACATGCTTCTATTGAACTTTTTTATATCGGTCGAAGCTGTCGGATATTATTCGATATCCGTGATGATAGCGGAAAAGATATGGTACTTCCCCGATACTCTGGCGATCGTCCTGTATCCCCGGGTGGCTCATGGAAGCGATGAGGAAGCCAATATCCAGACGTCGATAGTCTCCAGGCAAGTCGTGCTGATAGTGACCGCGGTATGCATTGTACTGGCTGCAGTAGCAAGGCCGCTCATCGACCTTCTATATTCCGATCTTTTTTCCTCGGCGTTTGCGCCTTTTCTGTTTCTTCTGCCGGGGGTCCTTTCGGCGAGTCTTTCCAGGGTGCTTGGCAGCGACCTTATGGCACGCGGCCATCCGAAGGTAAACATGTGGGCCGGATTCGCGGCACTGATAACCAATGTGGGTTGCAACATGATCTTCATCCCGAAATTCGGGATCATAGGAGCCGCGGGGGCGACATCGATATCTTATACCTTGCATTTTCTGGTCATACTGTGGGCCTTTGTGAGAATCAGCGGCCTGCCCGTATCCGCGATACTGGTGCCGGGCCGGGAAGATCTGATGAGGTTTCCAGAGGCTGTGACGAGGCTGATAAAAATGGCCCGGGATGGCAGGACGGTGGAAAAATGAGGCCGGAACGGATACTTGTCGTGACAAGTTCCCTGCGAGTGGGAGGAGCCGAGATGCATATCCTCGATCTGTGCCGGTTCCTCGTGAGTAGGGGAAAGGTTCCGGCCGTTCTCCATCTTTCAGGATCGGGTTCCGTAGTTGCCGAAAGATTGAGCCGGGAGGGAGTGGAACTATTGCTCTTCGAGATCTCATCGCTCCGGCAACTTCTGTTTCCCTCGACCCTTGCCCGCTTGAAAAGAGTGGTAAACGGGTTTTCTCCCGACATCATCCATGCTCACTTGTATCACGGTGAGATCGTAGGAGTCGTTGCGTCGATTCTTTCGAGAGTGCCGCTGGTTGCGACCAGGCACAGCTCGGGACGCGAATTCAACGGATCCCGAAGATCGATAGTAAGGCTTCTGAAGTCTCTGTACAGGCTGGTGATCGCGGTAAGTGACGAGGCCGGGGAAGAGGCGAAGAAAATGGGGTTCCCGGCGAGCAGGGTCAGCGTGATCCCCAATGGAGTAGATACCTCAAGATTCCGCCCTTTGAGCGAGGTAGAGAGGATTGCCGGACGGAGGGAATGGGAGGAAAGGGTCTTTGACAGTTATGAACCGGATGGAGTCATCATCGGGACTCTGGCTGGCCTGAAAAAGGTGAAGAACCATTCCCTGTTTATTGAGATGGCAGTCGAATTGCGGAGCAGAACGGTTCCGGGATCTACCGGCATTCGATTCGTTATCGTCGGAGAAGGTCCCGAACGGGTTTTTCTCGAGGGGAAAGTGGCCGAGGCCGGGGCCGGTTCATGGGTAGCACTTCCGGGAGTCGAAGAACATCCAGAAGACGTCCTTCCCCTGATGGATCTGTTTGTTCTTACTTCTGATGCCGAGGGTGTGCCATTAGCGGTCCTTGAGGCGATGTCGTGCGGCCTGCCATGTGTTGTGACTGATGTCGGCGGGACAGCGGAGATCCTGGGTGGATCGGGCATGGTCGTGAACCGCCATGATCCAGGGCTATTAGCAGAATCCGTTTTCACGATGCTCGCCGATCCGGAAAGGATGAGAGCAGATGGGCTGGCTCTCAGGGACAGAGCTGTGACCGACTATGATATTGGTGTGTGGGGGGAGCATATTCTGAAAGTGTACAGAGATTCCCTGTCCCGTTGACTGTTTTGTGGTTCATCCCTTCTGCTGAAATCATCGTCCCCGCCTGGAATATTCCACACTCATGCAGAAAAATGAAACTTTATCCGGCCTGTGGACTATTAGACCACAGAGAGCTTGTAGCCGGAACTATAACCCCACTGAGGAGGTGAGGGGCTGCGGAATGCAGCAGCTACTATGAGAAAAATAGTACTATTTTCCCTCGCAGTCATTGCGGTGATGTCGATACTCCTGACATCGTTCGCATTCGCACAGGAAAAGATCATCATCAGATCAGGTGGTGATAACGAGAAGAAAGCCAGGGTCCTGGATGTTAAAGGCGCATTTATCGGCATCTTCATGGACGATCTCAACAAGGGCAGGAAAGAGGAATTCGACTATCCGAAATCCAGGGGCGTCTGGATCATGGAGGTCATCGATGATAGTCCGGCTGACAAGGCAGGGCTGAAAGACAACGATATCATCTACATGTTCGATGGAGAGAGGGTCGGTGGCGCCAGCGAACTCAGAAAGATCATAAAGGATAAGGACCCGGGTGATATGGTGGATGTCGTGTTTTACCGTGAAGGCGAGAAGATGGAGATCCGCCTTGAGCTGGGAGAACATTCGAAACAGTTCTATACGATAAACATCACCGATGACGATGAATTTTCCGGGGCTGACTGGGGTGAACGGTCGTTCACTATCGATATGGATAGCTACATCGGTGGGCCGCGCGCGCTGCAAATGGCTTTCATGGGTGAAGACAGGTTGTTTCTCGGGGTGAAGATCCACAAGATGAGCGACGATCTCGCCGGATATTTCGATGTCGATGAGGGTGAAGGCGTGCTGATTCTCGATATCATTGAAGATTCAGTGGCGGAAGAGGCCGGGATGAAGGCCGGGGACGTGATAATCTCTGTCGGTGACGAAGAGATCAAGGATCCCGAAGACCTGATCGAATCGCTTGGTGATTGTGACGAGGATGAAAAGACGGTCGATGTCACAGTGATAAGAAAGGGTAAAAAGAAGACTTTTACGCTGGATATCGATGATCTTTCGAAAGATGAACATTCTATGATCCGGGTATCTCCTTCCGGGGAAGGTCAGGATTTCAAACATTTCAAGATGAATATTCCCAGGATCAAGAAGCATTCGATAGAGCTTTTCAAGGATGGAAACAAGTTCGGTGATTTGAAACTCGACAAACTCAGGAAAGAGATCGAGATCCTTGAAAAGAGGCTGGAGAAACTGGAAAAAGAGTTGGATTGACATACAAGCGTTCAGGAGCCCGCGGACGGCCATGTCGCGCAGGGTTTCGATAATCCGGATCCAATTAGAGAAACGCCCGGCCTGTTGAAAGGTCGGGCGTTTTTTGCCTGTCGAAGGGGGGATGCCGACGATTTTCCCGGTCTGGACCTCAAAAACGGTCAGATGAGAGTTAAATCCTTTGACAGCATTGAAAAAGTTGTCTATTTTTAGGTTTGTTCCAATTTTGCCGGAGGTCTGTCCTTCGGCCAAGGGCTATTATTATCCGGGACAAGGAGTGTTGTAATGGATGAGAATATCCAGAATGCCGATGCTGATGCTATCGAAGAAGAAGTAAAAGGTGGTCTTTTAGCTTCCCTTATCGACATCTTCCTGGATCCCGCAAAAGTGTTCGCGAGAATCGCCGCTGGACTGCAATGGTGGAAAGCATTCATAGTCCTCGCGGTAGTCAATTCAGTCATCGCGTGGTTCGCACTGCCGCTTCAGAGGCAGCTTGTAAGTCTCAACGCCAGTGGGATCTCCGAGGAACAGCTCGATATGACCCTGCATCAGATGGAGACATTCGGATGGATAGGAGTAGTAGGCGCGCCGGTGGGGCTGCTTGTCATCTTTCTGATCGTCGCCGGGCTTATAAACCTGATTGTGAATCTGACCAGCGCAAAATCGGACTTCAAGATGGTCCTCAGTCTCGTGTGCTTTACTGGATTCATCAGTATTCTTGAACAGATAATCGGCACAATAATAGTCCGCGCGAGAGGTATCGATACGATCGAAGTCGTGTCAGACTCTGTCGTCAGGCTTGGTCCCGCGGCCCTTTTTCCCGATGCTACGGGTATTCTGGCTGCCACGTTGCAGGCGTTGTCTGTATTTCAGATATGGTACTATATAGTATTCACCCTGGGGATCGCCGCGATCTTCAGGATAGATATAAAGAAGGCACTGATCCCCGCTGTCGTGATGCTGATGATCAGTGTGGCCCTTATCGCGCTCAGCCAGAGCATCAGCGGTATGAGCGGATGAGCTGGCGGACCACAGGCACAGGTTTAGAGCCGGACTACGGGTTTAGAGAGAGTGTATTTTACAACGGGGGCCGTTGATGGACAACGGTCGGGAATGGAAAGAAAGATCTATTTGGTGAGTTGACAGGAGGTCATGTTGAAGAAGTTTGAGACAGACAAGATCAGAAATATCGTACTGGTAGGGCACCAGTCCTGCGGAAAGACGATGCTTGGAGAAGTCGCTCTTTTCAATGCAGGCGTAATAAACAGGATCGGGAAGATAGAGGACGGGAATACGGTCCTCGATTCCGCTCCCGATGAGATCGAACGCCAGATCTCGATAAACGCGAGCCTTGCCTCGTTCGAACATGGCAATTACAAGATCAACCTCCTGGACTCTCCCGGATACGAGGATTTTGTTGGCGAGGTCGCCTCAGCTCTCGAGGTAGTGGAAAGCGCGATAGTCGTGATCAGCGCTGATTCTGGTGTCGAGGTCGGTACCGAGAGGGTATGGAAATTCCTGGAAAACAGGGGCCTTCCAAGAATCGTCTGTATCAACAGGATGGACAAGGAACACGCGGACTACGACAAATGCCTTGCCGACGCGCAGAAAACGCTGGGCGCCAAGGTGATGCCGCTCGTTCTTCCCATCGGGTTGGGTACGACGTTCAAGGGTGTTGTGGATCTGTTGAACAAGAAAGCCTTCATCTACAGCGACGGTGGCAAGTTTACCGAGGAAGAGATTCCCGCGGATATGGCAGCCCAGGTCGATGAAGCCCGCCAGGCGCTTATGGATTTTGCCGCGGAAGCGGACGATTCGCTGCTTGAGAAATTCCTCGAAAGCGGTCAGCTTAACGATGAGGAACTTGCCAGAGGAATAGCGGCGGGATGCTCGGCCGGTACACTGGCACCCCTGGTGGTGACCTCGGCTACGAGCAATATCGGTATTAAGCAGTTGCTGGATATGGTCACGTCTCTTATGCCTTCTCCTCTATGGAGAGAGGAAGTAGCCATTCTTACGGATTCGGGCGAAACGAAGATGATCAAGGCCGGTTCTTCCGAATCAGTCCTGGGTTTTGTCTTCAAGTCTCTTTCCGAGAAACATCTCGGGGACCTTTCCTTTATCAGGGCCTTTTCGGGCGAGATATCGGGAGGGAACGAGCTTTACGACTCGAACGCCGAGTCGGGTGAGAGGATCGGTCAGCTTTACGTGATACAGGGGAAGGAAAGAAAAGAGATCGACTCGATCCCCGCAGGCGATATCGGAGCTGCTGTAAAACTTAAATCGTCCAAGGTCAACCACACTCTCAGCACCAAGGCGGAGAGGACGATATTGAAGGGGATAGATTTTCCCGCCCCATCGCTCTATACGGCCATTGAGACCGAGGCCAAGGGTGACATGGACAAGGTCGGCGCCGGGCTGCACAGGCTTGTCGAGGAAGATCCCTCGTTTCACATCGATGTCAATCAGGAACTTCACCAGACCATTCTTGCCGGGCAGGGCGAGCTGCATTTCGAAGTGATCCTGGCAAAGCTGCACAGAAAGTATGGAGTAGAAGTCAATATGATCCCGCCGGGAATCCCCTACAGGGAGACGATCACGGCTATGGCCGAAGCTCAGGGCAAGCACAAGAAGCAGAGCGGAGGCCGCGGTCAGTTCGGTGACGTATGGCTGAGGCTTGAACCGGTGACCCGGGAGGACGGTTTCGAGTTTGTCAGTGCTATCGTCGGTGGCGCGGTCCCCTCGAAGTTCATCCCCGCGGTAGAAAAAGGTGTCATCGACGCCATGGTGGATGGTGTCGTAGCCGGTTACAAGTTCCAGGATGTCAAGGTCACGATCTACGACGGATCGTTCCATTCGGTGGATTCGTCGGACGCGGCGTTCAAGATGGCTGGTTCGAAGGGATTCAGAGCCGCAGTCAAGGAGGCCAAGCCGGTTATCCTCGAGCCCATCTACGACGTGGAAGTGGTTGTTCCAGAAGAGTACATGGGTGACGTAATGGGCGATATGTCGATGAGACGCGGAAAGATCCAGGGCACCGAGCAGGACGGGAAGATGCAGAAGGTAAAAGCCCAGGTCCCGTTGTCGGAGCTTTACAAGTATGCTACTTCGCTGCGGTCCATGACCCAGGGAAGGGCTTTGCACACAAGGAAATACTCGCATTATGAGATAGTGCCTCACGAGCTTGCTCAGAAACTCATCGCCGAGGCGAAAGCAGCGAAAGAGGAATAATTCTTTCTTAATGGAGGGAATCTGTGTCTGGACATTCCAAGTGGAGTACGATAAAGAGGAAAAAAGGGAAGGCCGATGAAGCGCGCAGCAAGGTCTTTACCAAGATAATAAAAGAGATAGTCGTTGTCGCCAGAGAAGGCGGTGGTGACGCAGACTCCAATCCCAGGCTTCGCACGGCGATTCACAACGCTCGTGAGGCCAATATGCCGGCCGCGAATATCGAAAAAGCGATAAAGAGAGGGACCGGGGAGCTTCCGGGAGTGGTCTACGAAGCTTGCACTTTCGAGGGATACGGCCCGGGAGGCGTCGCCGTACTTGTAGAATCGCTGACGGACAATCACAAGAGAACTACCGCCGAGGTCAGGCATATGTTCGCCAAATACGGTGGTAATATGAGCGAGCCTCATTCGGTATCGTACCTCTTTGAAAGCAAAGGGATGATAGTGAT
>JAGLYV010000021.1 GCA_023131975.1 Candidatus Krumholzibacteriia bacterium
TCTTTTCGAAAGGTTCTATGTGTATATCACTCGCGCCCTTGTTGACCGCGTCAGAGATCAGTGAATTAACCAGCTTTACAACGGGCGCGTCTTCGCTCTGTGCTTCGGCAAGTCCGAGATCGTCTTCCACTTCCTCTACGATCTCAAAATCCTCTTCCATGTCCCTCATCACTTCGGCGAGGGAATCTGCACTATCATAAAAACGGTCTATTGCTCTTTTGATAGAAGTCTCGGTCGCGACGACGGGGCGCACTTCAAGCCCGGTGATAAATTTGATATCGTCTATAGCGAAGATATTATCCGGGTTGGCCATCGCCACGGTAAGGACTCTGCCCTCTCTTTCAACCGGGACGACCTGGAATTTGGTCGCTACTTCGGCAGGGATAAGTTCGACGGAATGTTCGTCAGCCTGTAGCTCATCGAGGTCAACGGCAGGTACCTGGAACTGCTGTGAAAGAAACTCCGAGAATGCCTTCTCTGAAATAGCCCCCGTCTTGACGAGGTTATACCCCAGGCTTCCACCCGAATTTCCTTGCTCGTGCAGCGCGAGATCCATCTGTTCCTTACTGATCAGACTGGACTCGACCAACTGATTGGCTATATTGTCTTTCAAGTAGTCCTCCACCCTCACTTGGGTTCCCGAATATTGTATGCAATTTTCTGACCACCGGACTGAGACGCACCAGTCAGGTATCGGTAACCATTTCACGGCACTGAACAAGAAAATCCTGACCGCAATATATATGCCACTTGCCTCGGTTCAGGCTAACACCTCTGTTTAAAACAGGTTCTGTTGCATGAAATCACCAGAAAATCGACTTGCCCGGGAATCGGACTCTGAGGAATATCTATCGTAACACACTGTATTGTTATTAGTTACCGAATGAAGAAGATTATGGGAAAAATGTCAAAAAGAGTTGTACATCTGTGCAGCTTGCAAGAGAAATCGCACAATGCAAAGACTTATGAAGGGGATTCAAAACAGAAAAAACCTGCCACAAATCTCTCCGGCATGGTTTTTTTTCTGTCAATCGAAGATGTACCAGATAAATCCAAAACGATAGTGCCGTCTATCCATCAGGTACCCGGGTATGGTCTCATACTCGGTGTCGAATACATTATTGTACTGAAGCTGTATGACAGCAGACATGACAGTACAAGAAAAACTCAGGTTATGGACAGTGTATCTTCCAAGTCTGGTTCCCGGCCAGTCCCTCTCTCCGCTGGCGACCGAATCCATACGAAGAGTGATGGTCTCCGTATCCTTGAAAGACAATCTCTTGAGATAAATACCGCCGAGGAAACGGTACTCCGGGACTCCGTACGTATATTGACTTCTGTTTGAAAAATATTCAGCCGAAAAAGAATATCCGTAATCAATCCCGAACCTGCTCCCATTATCCGAATACCTCAGCCTGCCACCCACCACCTCGCTGTCTCCACCCGAATTCCATACAAGTGGATCTTCAGTATCATAGAAGCTTCTTTCCCGTTCTCTTCTGGCGAAGAGATCGAAATGCAGCCTCTCATTGAACCCCACGCCAGCAGAGATTTCATCCATCACACCTGCCGCCAGATCAGGATTGCCGGCTATCGCCGGTTCCATCCCGGACAACCCCGGATCCACTGCTGGATGAAAAAGCTGCTCCGCCGACGGCAATGTCATACGCCTTGCCAACATCACTTTCTGATAAAACCCATCGGAAGCTCCCCTGGTAAGGCCTGCCTCCCCACCCATCCAGTATCCCACCCCATCGTGATATCCTGTGAAAATCCCCCCACGCCACCTGATTCCTCCACCACCACTCCCCCCACCAGCCAAGAGCCCCCCCCTGAGATCATAATATTCGGGTCCAAAATATCTACCCGAGACCCTGTTCTCAAAAGCGACCCTTTCACCGGTCATGAATATTTTCAGATCGAGT
>JAGLYV010000022.1 GCA_023131975.1 Candidatus Krumholzibacteriia bacterium
TCGAGTCCCCCCGAACAAAAACTCCACTTTCCCCCCCCACTCAAAACAAGTCCTGAAGTGATCCCCGTGTTTCTCTTCATCTCGACGAGCCGTTGCCCGGCCGAAAACTCCAGCCCGTTTTTTCTCAATTCGATCCGCGAATCGACTCCGCTGTATCTGACATCCTCTCCTGAATCGCCCTCGCCTGGACGGAACGGGACATACATTGTTCCCCGATATGTATCCTCATATTTCTGAAAATGAAGAAGAAGAGATTCGTCGCTGTCGGTGACTACCTTGAGTTCACTCATAAACGATCTCGAATTATATTGTCCAATGAGATCTCCGGGAGATGACACTATGGCCTCGGATGCGTCCTGGAGATATTCATCATAGGCGACCGTCAGGTTGATGAACGACTCGGGAGTTGAAAACCAGAATCGCCTTGATCTCCGGTTTCCCCGGCCGTTGGAAAAGTCGCCTACCGCAAGCGGGCCTTTTCTTCCCCCTTCCTCGATTACCAGATTTATTACGCTGCCGCTTCCGGATCTTCCCGTCAGACCTGGAGAAGATGAATAGATGACCTCCACCTGCCTCAACCTGGACATCAGTACAAACCTGGCAAGAGGCCTTCCATCCCAGGGATCGGAAAAAGGATGTCCATTGAGCAGCAGCTGGACTCCAGTCATCGGGCGCCCCTCGACTGAGATATAGAGGGTCGAACCGATCGGGCCTCCACGGCTGTAGGAAACTCCGGGAAGCAGGTCGAGAATATCTTCAAGACTGTTGATCCTGCGGTCAGCCAATGCATCGGAGGAGAGAACGAATACTTCTCCCGGAAAGGCCAGGGAATCGGCCAATACCGAACCACGAAGATTGTCCCGGCCGTCAGCTTCCGCGGAAAAAAAGGATAGAATCGCGACAAGAGCCATCGCTAAAAGAAAAATAATTCTGCGGCTGCGGACAAAAGAAATTCTTGGATTGATAACTTGTCTCATAGCGGGACTTTAAGAGGATATATCCGTATGGTCAAGTCAAATGTCTCCGGCAAGTTCCCTCAGTTTGACGACTGCGCCATATTCGATATAGACGCCGCCGATATCAGCCTTCATCGCTTCGGTAAAATGAAAATCCGATCCCCCCGTACATACCAGCCCGAATTTCTCACCAGCCGCCATTATATCCCTCGTAATACCAGGCGTATGATTAGGATGATATGCTTCCATTCCCGATATTCCAGCATCGAGTAGCTTTCGAAGCAATCCGGCTCGTCTGATCGCGGATCCCGGATGCGCCCAGACAGCCACACCTCCGGCTGTTCTTATAACTTCTGTCGCCTCTGCAATCGACAGTATTTTGCGCGGAACGAACGCGGACTTTCCATTACCCAGGTATCTTACAAAAGCCTCCTGTATGTTTGAAATATATTTACGCGATAGAAGAACACGTGCGATATGAAGTCTCCCGACTGTCCCGCGGCCGGAAAGCGCTGCCACCTCTTCCATCGAAACATCCAGATCAAGGGCACGAAGCTTCTTGACTATTCGAACAGCCCTCTCATGCCTGGCAACTTCGAGACCATCACAACAACTTGATATTTCCCGGTTGTAGATATCGACGAAATATCCGAGGATATGGACCTCTGTTTCATCGATCATCACGCTGAATTCGATTCCGGGCAGTACTTCTATTGTACGACCCATGGCGGCCTGAATAGCTTCGTTCTGCCCTGACAGCGTATCGTGGTCTGTTATGGAAATCGCGGCAAGCCCTGCATTTTCCCCTCGTGAGACAAGCTCTGACGGAGACAGGCTCCCATCTGAATAGTATGAGTGGAGATGGAGATCACAGACTTTTTCAGGTCTATTCATCCTGACCCGTTTCAGGAAACAGTGCTGAATTTCTTCATTTTTTCGGAGATATCACGAAAGGTCACATCGACAATATATACTTCCTCGAAATGCTCTCTCGCCTTTTCAGGTTCGTCAAGAGCTTCAAAAGCCAGTCCCAGGTTGTAATGGATTCCCATGCTTTCCCCGCCGGACTCCTCAGAGATCTGGAGGCCTCTCTCAAGCTGCTTCACTGCAAGCGCCGGTGTATCCATCGAAAGGAAACAGAGGCCGACCATCTCGAGGCTCTGGAGCTGGAGTTGCTCGGAACGCGCCGAGATCTGGAGTTCTTTAACCGCGTCGCTAAAAAGTCCCATCTCTATATATGCCATTCCAAGATCGTAATGACTTCTGAAATCATCTTCTTCCACGTTGCTCGTTATCTCCTCGGCCAGATTCTTTATCGAGGATTCGCTTTCGATTATGGCGTCCTCTTCCTCCAGAAGGTCGGAAAGGTCACCGGACCCAGAAGCCTCTACCGCACCGTTACCGGTTTCCTCCTCGATGACATGCTCTGTCTCGGCTGCCGCTGGCTCTTCCTCGATGACATCGTCTGTCTCGGCCGCCGCTGGCTCTTCCTCGATGACATGCTCCGTCTCGACCGCTGCTGGCTCTTCCTCGATGACATGCTCCGTCTCGACCGCCGCTGGCTCACCTGTCGCGGCATCCTGGTCACCCGCTACTTCACTTGCATAATCTGTAAGCTTGATGTCCTTACTGCTCAGATCCGCAGCGGGACCGGAAGCATCTTCTGTGCTGGAAGTCTCTACACCCGGAGCGCCATCTGTCGCAACGGAGATTATGGCATCGATCTTCTCGATCTCATCACGTTTCAAGGCCTGTTTCAGCAGATCCAGTCTGGACCTGTAAAAATTAACCTTCTGCGGGTCGCCACTGAGTGAGTTCCTCGCAATCAGTTCTGCCAGAATCTCCGCGGCACGTGACTTGACCCCCAGATGGCTGAAGACGTCTGAAGCTTTGGACCATATCCCCTCACAATCAGGAATGGCCTCCAGAACACCTTCCACTCTTTCCTGTATTTCTTCCCCGATCAATTCCGGATCTCCGATTATGGCATCGAAATACTGTGAGAAATAGTTCTCAGCCTCTCCCAGAAGTTTCTGCTTACCCTTGAGTTCTCCAAGCTTGAATATCGTCTCGATCCGATTTGGAACGATTCTCAATATCTTTTTACATACGGCCACGGCGTTATTGTACAGGGCGACCTGTTCGTAATTGGCCGAAGCCTTCTCAAAAGCAGAGACTGCCTGAACCCTGTTGCTGGCCCTGAGATAAATGTCACCCAGTTCGTTATAGAGATTGGGATTGCGCGATTCTACCGAGAGAAGTTTTTTGTACTCCTCGATCGCCTTGTCGATCTTTCCCTTCTTGAGGAAAGTCTGTGCCTTCTGTCTCAGCTGACTGGCCTTACTCACAACCCGACCTCACTTCTGCTTCTGAAATCGTTCAATTCCCGGGCCACGGATCCATCCTTTATGACAAGGACAGCGTGGTTCGATCCTGCCCTCGATGGAATCTCGCGGTAATCTTCGTTATCGTACAAGACGATATCGGCTTTTTTCCCGATTTCTAAAGACCCTGTTTCCGAATCCATACCGATCGCGCAGGCAGCATTGATGGTCGCAGCGTTGATAGCCTCTGCTGGAACCAGCCTCATCTGAGAACAGGCTATCGAGATAGCCAGCTGCATGGAACTCGACGGAGCGCTGCCCGGATTAAAATCGCTCGAGAGCGCTATCGCTACTCCCGCCTCCACCATCTCTCGCGCAGGCGCAAAATGTCTGGACGCCAGCCCGAATGAAGTCGAGGGAAGAAGCACGCCTATCGTACCACTTTCGGCAAGCATGCGTATTCCGTCAGGAGTGATCTTCGTAAGGTGGTCAGCGCTGACCGCTCCAAGCTCAACGGCCACTTCGGTACCGCCAATAGCGAATATCTCGTCTGAATGCACCTTGAGTCCAAGGCCGTGATTTCTGCCCGCCTCGAGAAGTCGCCGTGTCTGCGCGGCATCGAACACACCCTTCTCGCAAAAGACATCCATAAAACTGGCCAGGCCGCTGTCAGCAACTGCTGGCAGCATCTCATCTATAACTACATCGACATAGGATTCCGTGTCATCGTATCCGGGTGGTACCTGGTGCGCGCCCAGGAATGTCGCCACGACATCCAGAGGCGTCTCCGCGCCAAGTCTGGCAATTACGCGCAGCATCTTCATCTCGTTCTCGAGATCGAGACCGTAACCCGACTTGATCTCGATTGTGGTGACGCCCTCTTCAAACATTCGCATAAGCCGCCTCCTGCTCTTCTCGAACAGGATATCCTCATCCATCGCCCGGAGGTCTCTTACAGACTTTTTGATCCCACCGCCTCTTCTCTCGATATCGAGATAGCTGTCGCCTCTGATCCTGGCCTCATATTCGTCGGCCCGATAACTGGCAAAAACAGCATGTGTGTGGGGCTCGACCCAGCCGGGCATGACTACCCGTCCCCCGGCATCGATAGTCTTTGTGGGCTGAGCGCCATCAATCGCACTCAAAACTTCGTCTTCACTGCCTATGGCAAAAATTCTGCCTTTACTGACAGCAATGGCACCACCCTCTACTATCCCCGGATCTGACAGGGCCGGACCTCGCCGGGGCCCCTTTTCGGGCCTCCCGCAGGTGACCAGCTGACCGGCGCCAAGCAGTAAAAGATCGATGGTCTCAGGCAAGCGCCTCTCCTTGCAGAATGATAACCGTCGCCTGGCTAATCCAGGCAAATTGCTATTACTTACATGTGCGGATCCTGACAGCTTCTACGCATACTCCACGGCATGAGCCGGTGGAGAGGATTCTATTTTCCCATCATAGGGATCTTTAGCCCCGCATCTTTGGCTTTTTCAATGGCTATATCATAGCCTGCGTCTGCGTGTCTTGCAACTCCTGTGCCAGGGTCATTATTGAGACAACGCGCTAGTTTTACACGTCCTTCCGGCGTTCCGTCGGCTACTACAGCAAGACCTGCATGAATCGAAAGTCCCATGCCCACTCCACCTCCGTGATGCACCGAAACCCAGGCAGCACCGCTCGACGTATTCAGCAGAGCGTTGAGGATGGGCCAATCGGCCACAGCATCACTTCCGTCCTTCATTCCCTCCGTCTCCCTGTAGGGTGAAGCCACAGAACCGCTGTCAAGATGGTCGCGGCCTATCACTATCGGAGCACTTATCTCGCCACTGGCCACCAGGTCGTGCATCGCCAGGCCGAATTTCTCCCTTTCTCCATACGACAGCCAGCATATTCTTGAAGGCAGGCCCTGGAAAGCCACCCTCTCCCTGGCCAGCCTGATCCACCTGCAGAGAGATTCGTTCTCGGGAAAGAGTTCCAGAACCAGATCGTCTGTCCTGTAGATATCCTCTTCTTTACCGGAAAGGGCGATCCATCGGAAGGGCCCCTTTCCTATGCAGAACATCGGCCTGATAAAAGCAGGTACGAAACCGGGGAAAGAGAAAGCGTTCTCCAATCCACCTTTTTCCGCCATTCCCCTGATATTGTTACCATAATCGAATACGATCGAGCCTTTATCCTGAAAATCGATCATCGCCTGAACATGATGGACCATCGAGCCTATCGCTTCCTTGATATACCGGTCCCGGTCTTTCGAACGCAGTTCCAGTGCTTCCTCCAGAGAATACCCCCTCGGAACATAGCCGTTCAGCGGGTCGTGGGCCGAAGTCTGGTCTGTGACGACATCGGGAACGATGCCCCTTTTGACCAGTTCGGGGAAGACGTCCGCGGCATTTCCCACGAGTCCGATAGACAGGGGTTTCTTTGCTTTGACCGCTTCGTCGATCTTCTCAAGAGCAGAGTCGAGGTCAGTCTCCATGATGTCGCAGTACCTGGTATCAAGTCTTCTCTTGATCCTTTCCACGTCCACTTCGACTATGAGACATACGCCTCCATTCATCGTAACTGCCAGGGGTTGGGCTCCACTCATTCCTCCCAGCCCCCCCGAGAGGACGAAACGTCCTGCCAGGCTACCGCCGAAATGCATATTCGCGCATTCGGAAAAAGTCTCATAAGTCCCCTGCAGGATACCCTGTGTCCCTATATACATCCAGGAGCCAGCCGTCATCTGCCCGTACATCATGAGGTCCTTCGATTCCAACTCCCAGAAATGTTCCCATGTCGCCCATTTCGGTACGAGCAGAGAATTGGCGATAAGCACCCTCGGCGCACCCTCGTGGGTCTGGAAAATCGCTACCGGTTTGCCGGACTGTACGAGAAGGGTCTCGTCATTCTCCAGGTTTTTCAACGATTCGATGATCGCGTGATAACTGTCCCAGTTCCTGGCTGCCTTCCCACTGCCTCCATAAACCACCAGCTTGTCGGGATTCTCGGCGTTCTCGGGATCCAGATTGTTCATCAGCATCCTCATCGCCGCTTCCTGAAACCACCCCTTACAGCTGATATCATTTCCCCTTGGGGCTCTGATCACTTCGGCACACATCGGGCTCACCTCCGAAACAGGGTTTAACAAACTCTGCAACACATTATCAACACGAACTATACACTAATACCTAACAAGTACATTATGACCGGACAAGATTACATCTTTTTCACTTCCATATCAACCGGAAAGGTGACAACCCCCCGATCTTTCAGCCACTTTCCCCAAACAGGACCCTGGGCCTACGTACCGTTTTCACCATTGCCGCCTCCATTATCCAGCCACTCCGAGGCCATCCTGACCGTTTCATGCGTCGAACCACTCCTGAGTACTTCGACGGGAAGCGATGAGGATATTGCCCCCCCATACGGTCGCGTAGCCATCCTTGAGTCCAGGATCGCAACGACCCCCCTGTCACTGGCTCTGCGGATAAGCCTCCCTATCCCCTGGCGCAAACGAAGTACTGCTATGGGAAGGTGAAGGCTGGTAAAGGGATTTTCACCGAGCCTTTTCAACCTGTCTGACTTCGCTTCAGTGATCGGGTCCGTCGGTACCGGGAACGGCAGCTTGGGTATTATCAACATCTCGAGCTGCTCCCCCGGGAAATCCACTCCCTCCCAGAAACTCGCCACTCCGAGTAAAACGGGATTAGCGGATTGCTTGAATCTGCTGGCGAGCAGTTCCCTGCTCCCGCTACCTTTCTGAACGAAAAGAGGCCCCGGGAGATCCATCTTACCCAGATGACCCGCAATGTCATTACAAAGCCTGTACGATGTCAGCAGTGTCATTATCGCCGATCCAGTCGATCTGGCAAGCAGAGCGATCTCTTCAGCTACTTCAAGGGCAAAGCCGCCTCCATTTGGATCACCGAGATCGGTCTGCAGTACGATCCTGCAGTTATTGTCCAGGTCGAAGGGAGAATCAATGACGAGTTCCTTTACTTCGTGACCGAAATATCGTACCCCCAGTCTTTCCCTGATAAAGTCGAACGAACCGTTCTGCGCGATCGTGGCTGATGTGAATATAGCCGACTCACAGCTTTCAAGAATGAAATCGGCGAACCTTCTTCCCACTTCAAGTGGAGACCCGCACAGGGCTACTGCTCGGCCGGCAGGAGACCATTCGATCCAGAACACACTCTCCTCGTCAGAGGCGGAAACAAGAAAATCCAGCTCTTCGCCAAGCGCGTTGAGCTCCTCGATCGCAATGCCCGTCTCCTGCTGAAGCTGTTGTCCCGCGGCGGTCACCTTTGCCTCTGCAAATGGTTTAAGTAATGCTTTTAACTCGTTTATATTAGAGAGGATATCACTTATTATATCGCGACTCATTCCAAAGGCATCCCTGCCATCGTAATACCTGGTCCTGATCGAACGGTACCTGTTTCCAGCACCCAGTTCCTCTGATATCTCATCGAAAAATCCGGATATCATGGAATCCAGTTTTGAGTACGAGGAGGATATCCCGACGATCCTGTCCCTCATCTCACCCCCGTCTCCAGTGGCGGAAAGCTCTCCAGCCAGAAATTTCCATCGCTCAGAGGAAGGGCTGACCGGAGTCAACTGGTCGAATATCCTGTCCAGGTCCGAGGTGGATACACTGACCGACAGATTATCCATGACACAATCCTCGAGGTGATGGGCTTCATCGAAGACGATCGACTGGTATGGCCCGAGGACCGCGCCTCCCTGAAGATAGTCGGTGAGTGCCAGTGCGTGATTGACGAATACTATCGAAGCGGATCTCGCGCTGGCTCTCGCCTGTACCAGTTGACAGAACTCTCCACTGTCGCAGCCTTTCATCCTGCATCTGGGAGGGGCAGAGACCTGTCCCGACCTCTCCAGGCCCGCATCCGAAGGAAGACTTTCGACTATCCCCTCATCACATAAGGTCGCGGAAAGAGCCAGAGCCAACCCTCCCCTGGGATCATCGACTCCACGCTTCATCACCAGAGAAGTCAGTTTTCTCGCGCATATATAGTTCTCCCTGCCCATCAGACGTTTTACGCTGAGCTCTGTTCCTGCAAGCGGATCCAGAAGGACCATCTCTCCCTTGAGGAGTTGGTCCTGAAGATTTCTGGTGTATGTGGATATCATCACCCTCGCACCTGTCCGGGCAGCATGAAGGATAGAAGGAACAAGATAACCGAGCGATTTCCCGGTTCCCGTCGCTGCTTCGATAAAGGCTGTACCACTCTTATCGAACACATCCAGGACGGTATGAGCCATTTCGACCTGCCCATCCCGGACCTCACCAAGACGTCCCGAGATATAGGCAAAAGAAGTGTCTATATCATCGATCCCTGAATATCGGGCCTGTCCGGGCGCGGGCATCGCCGCTGGACTTCTCCCTTCAGCTCTGTACTCTCCAGGAGACGAAGCGGCCTCCTCGATCAACCCCTGCCCCGGAAAGTCCGACCTGCTGGCCAGATCGATAATCGTGACCAGGGGCACGGGACTTCGGGAAAGTCTTTTTATTATGATTCTTTTCAGGTCGGCAGCCCGCTCATGGGCCACAGCAGAGGGCATAAACGGGCGGAATGACTCGACCATCCTATCGAGATCCCGACTCGCTCCTGATCCGGCTTTCTCCCCGTTCTTTCCCACAGACATCATCACAGCCCCGACAGGCATTTACTCCCTGCTTCGCATGTTCCCCCGGATCGCGCAGAACTCGCCACACATCGTACACAACTGCTCACTGTCGTCAGGGCTCTTGTCGTAAATCTTCCTGGCCCTTACGGGATCTATACTCTCATCGTGAGCCTTTTCCCAGTCAAGCTCGGCCCTTGCCCTGGAGATCCTGCGGTCCCATTCAGCCGCACCTTTTATCCCCTTGCCTATATCGCCGGCATGGGCCGCTATCCTGGTCGCAAAGACCCCATCTCTCACATCCTCGACAGAGGGAAGCCTGAGATGTTCTGCGGGCGTAACGTAGCAGAGGAAATCTGCTCCATGCCATGCAGCCATCGCGCCTCCGATCGCCGCGGTTATGTGATCATACCCCGGCGCCACATCTGTCACCAGTGGGCCGAGGACATAGAAGGGAGCGCCTTTACAGACCTTCTTCTGAATCATCATATTGGCCTGTATCTCATTTATCGGAACGTGGCCCGGACCCTCGACAAAAACCGCTACACCTTTTTCCCTGGCCCTCTCGACAAGCTCGCCGATCACAAGAAGTTCACCCATCTGGGGCCTGTCCGTAGCATCAGCGATAGCGCCCGGCCTGAGCCCGTCTCCCAGACTCAGAGCAAAATCATATTCATGCGCGATATCCAGCAGCCTGTCATAATGTTCGTAGTATGGATTTTCCATTTTGTTCTTCATGATCCACTGTAGAAGAAAGCACCCACCTCGACTTACCACGCCGGCGGTTCTCCGTCCGGCTACTTCATGGGCCAACCTCTTTACCAGGCCGCAGTGAATGGTCATAAAGTCGACACCTTCCCTGGCCTGTTCTTCCACTACAGAGAAAAACTCATCTACCTTGCAATCAGCCACTTCCCTGCCTGACCTGGTCACGTTCACGATCGACTCGTAGATCGGCACTGTCCCTACCGGCACCGTGCTTTTCTCGAGGACCAGTCGGCGGATCGCTCCGATATCGCCGCCGGTCGAAAGATCCATCACCGCGTCCGCGCCGGCATCGATGGCCGTCTTCAATTTTTCTATTTCTATGTCCATATCGGTGTGGTCGGGACTGGTGCCGATATTGGCGTTGACCTTTGTAGTCAGGCCCTCTCCAATACCAACGATCCTAGAATGCTTTCTTGCCATCCCTGTAATGATGACCCTGCCAGCCGCCACAAGCTCTCTGAGCCGTTCCCGATCGATATTCTCTTCATCGGCGACTGCGCTTAACGCGTCGCTGATCCTGCCCGATTTCGCAATCTCGTATTCTGTCAAATCCACGGCCTCCTCTCGATGTTCAAGGCGTTTATTATATACGACTATATCGGTTCTGTACAGTGGAGAATCATTTTAAAGGGAGGGGGTGGAAATACACTGTGGTCCTACCTAGAAAACCTCTATTAACGAGATATGTATCTTCGTCTCGTTAAGGGATATCCTGTCTCCAAGGCCAAAGCTCAGCTCCACGGTACCTGCTTTCGACGTCGATCTGATACCGAACCCGAACCCATTCTTGACCGTCCATCCTTCGTCCTCTCTGAAGAAGGTGCCGATATCGTCAAAGAGAAATATCCGGCTCTCCCCTCCGAACCTGTATTCGAGATTGATATACCCGGTCTTTTCGGCCCGGAACTGATTCTCCCGGTATCCCCTCAACGTCCTTGCCCCTCCCAGAGCGAACATCTCTGAAAGAGTGACATCACCCGAGGAGACTATTCCGTTTGCGGCCATCCTCGCAAAAACAGTCTGCGTACCTGAAAGTCCAGCTTCGACTGAGGACTCGAAATAGTAGATCAATTGTGTTTCGTCTTCGCTGCGTCCATCGACAAAGCTGTTCGTCTTCATTCCTCCCTCGAGGTCGATCCTCAACCTCCACCATGTGCCGGGGTCTCCCGTCAGGCCAAGTCTGTATCGCTTTCGTGAACTTCTCTCCAGCCCGGAGCCATCACCGAAAGTCGTCCTGTCACCCGCGAAACCACCGCTCACAGACCAGACCGGGCCTATCGGAAAACTGACATACCCGCCGGCCGAGACCATATCGTACAAGGTATCGTTTATCGTCTGTCTGATCTCCATGTCCAGGTTCATGGGCGTCGAAAAAAGAAAGGGCTCCATCAGTAACAGCTCGGTCCTCGAATATCCGAGGCCGTCGTTGACCCAGTCGAATCCCACATTACGCCCGGTACCGGCTATGTTCTTCAATTCCAGTTTCACCGAACCGTTCATCCGGTAATCTCCGTTTTCCTTCCTGGAGAACCCGAACGCACCAGAAAAATAGTTTGCTCTCTTCCTGTCTTCGACAGGAATGACAAGGTCTACCCTGTCCCCCCTGGTTCCCGCGACCCGTGGCCTGCCCACCTTCTCGAAAAGACGGGACGAGACCAGATATTTTCGTGCTCTATCCAGAACCTTTTCATCGAACCGGACATTCTTTTTCAGCCTGGATATTCTCAATGCGACAGTGGAATCTGTCCTGGTAATACCCTCGAAGAAGATATCCGATACGACAGCGAGGTTTCCCTCGATCAGGGAGATAGACAGATCGACGGTCCCACTTCCCGGCTCATGGCCGACGGCAGTGATCCATGCCTGGGCAAACGGATACCCGTCTTCGTTCAGTGTCCGCACCAGCCTCCTCATCGCCATCTCCAGCCGGGCAGGATCGAAATCAGCTCCTGTCCTTATTCCCAGCACTTCACGTATAGCGTCCTCACCCATCGCCCCCTGTCCAGTCACATTGACCCGGCCTACCTTTGTCTTATCCCCGGAATACAGGGTAATCCGGATATCGTTGCCATCGGAACCGGGAATCGTGTCTATCTCGACCTCACAGTCGAGATATCCGGCATCAAAACAGATGGAATCGATCCTGGCAAGTTCCAGCCGGAACAATGAATCCGAAAATTCTGATACGGATGAGAGAAATGTGCCCCTTGAAATATCTTCGGCAGACAGCCTTCCCTCTGCCTTCCATTCGATCTTTCCCCCCGGTTTTCCACTACCCCACAGAGGTTCCGAGAGAAACAAGGTCAAGACCAGTCCCGCCAGAATTCTAGAAAAAAGCACGGCATTCCATCTTGAGCGCATGAACAGTCTTCACCTCCCCTACATAATCTTTTTCTCTTCTTCCGTTATAGTTAAGGCCAAAACTCAGGTTTCTGGTAAATCTATATTGCCCGATTACATTCCAGTCTTCCCGCATCCCCTCTTCAAGAAAGAAAAGAGGCTTGGTCTGTCCCGCGTCGATCGTTGTATAGGTGAACTTGAGCATCGAAGTGAGATTGACCTTCTTCCCTAACGACGCGTTCACTGCCGGAGTGACCGACCATGACGTCTGTCCGGCTCCCGAAACCGCATCTTTTCTATTCTCGGTCCCAAGCTCCATCGACATCTTAACGGACGGGCGTAGCCTGTAGCCGGTGATCAATACGCTAGAGAGCGATTCCACCCTGTATCTCTGAGAAGCCTGATCCCCAGATTCCCTCTCTCGCAGTCTCGTCCCCGCTTCGAGAGTGAAAGAGAGGCCGCTGCTGGTCGCGGCCTCGACCTGCACCTCCATCTCCCTGTTGTACCTTGATGTTGAGACATCACCCGACCGATTATCCTCCTCATCTTCACGAAAGATGACGAACTTAAGATCGTACCTGCTGACGTCGTTCAGTAGAGACCATTCCTGCCTCAAGCTGTTTTTTCCGTACAGGGTAAGATCGTCCCTCTGAAGGATATCGGGGTCGAGCAGATAAAGTCTCAACAGTTCGTCTGTCCCCGACTTCTCCAGAACCGAGACGAACTGGTCCAGCGAAAGATTTCTCCTGATAACGCCCAGGATCCCGGTCCCGCGCGACCCTGATGATATTCCCCTTATCCCGTTCCCGTAACTCATCCGCCATGTAAGTTCTACAGTCCTGACTGCCTCCACTTCACTCCCGGGAAGGTAGAGGACCATATAATCTCCCCTTTTCTGCCCTACTTCCCTTCCCTCCTCATCGTAGTCTCCTTCGTTCTCGCCAACATAAATGACAGTTTTCTCCAGTCTCCTATCTTCGCCCGAACTGATCCTGTAACCGATATCGCTGGTAATCCCGGAGGATCTCAATACCTCCCTGTACCTGATCCTCGCAAGATCGTGTTTGCTTTCGCCCCCAAGGGCGTCACGTGTGGTCCTGTGCGAGATAAAAAGGTCCAGGATCCTCGATCCGCCTGAATATCCGGCATCAAGTCTTATTTCATCGGTCTCCCTGGCTCGCGACCATATCGCGCCCGCGGCTGACATCAGGTCGGTACGTCTTGTCACCAGGGACAGGTCAGCCCTGTACCCCCCGAGTCCTCTTCCCGCCAGACCGAACGAATTCTCATAGTAGTACCTTCCTGTATCCGCTACCGCCTGATCGAATGCCCTGTATCGCTCGGTATCGAACCGGAACCGTGGAGCAAGATGCCAGAAGGAAAAGGAGGCATCGACCTCGGCAGATCTTCTGTCCCTGTCGTCACCGGTCCTCGAATCAAAGGCTTTTATTGAGACCCCCCGCCCACGCAGATCTCCGATGTTAGCTGAAAAGTCGCTCCTCACGGCAGACAGAGAATCGCCTCTTGCCAGCCTCCTGTAGCTGCCGCCAATGTCCCACAGCGAATCGCCCTTCCAGAAGATCGATCCTCCGCTGATCTCTTCCTTTCCCTCCAGAGGAACATCTTCGAGATTCCAGTTTCTATAGAAGTATGACGATCTCGCTTTATCCGCCGGGGCGAACCTCTCCTCAAGCATCGAATATTCACCCCTGAGGTCAAGCCTGCCCATGGGCATGGAGAACCCCCGTATGCCTCCTCCGACCCTCATCGCACCACCCATGTTATCATCGTCATCGAGCCCGGAAAGAGTATTCCTGTCATAGAGGCTGACATCTCCCTCTCCATCGAGATAGAAGACTCCCTTTCCGGCCTCGAGCCCCACTGAAAACACCTGTTTAGTCTCGGGCAGGGGAAGGGGCCGACCGATTATAAAACTACCACTACCCGTTCCGACATACCTGTACCTGACTTCTCCCCTTTTCGTGAATCCATCAGGTTCGTAATCTCCCTCGCCCGGCCGCGTCTCATGGAAACTCAACCTGTACTGCCCACCAGTCTCGACGAATTGAAAGTATTCAGGAAGAGTCCCGGCCGGAATGAGTATGTATGCGTCTTCTGCATCTTCCACTTCCTCGACTCCATTGGTGACAGCAGAGCCCGCGTCATCTCCAGCTACCTCCAGAACGGCCATCTCTTCCTTTGTCAGCCCGCCGCGGATCGGTTTGCCGGAACTGTCTCCTTCGCGAAAAAAGAAAGTTCTGAGCCTGACCGCTTTATCGAAGAAAGGAGCGGACCATCCTGCCGTGACAGTGGTCCTTTCGTAATCGTCTTCACCCATCTGATAATCAACGACGATCTCGGAATCGATACTGATCGTATTTTTCTCTGTGAATGTTATCGTTCCACGCACATAGTCGATTGTGAAGTCGTTTTCATTACCCCGCTTCATCTCCCGCCCGTCGAGCAGGACACTCTCAGACCCCGGCAGGATAATGATCCCGTTGAACCGCCTCGCTGAAAGAAGCTCATACGGCCCCTGTACACCATCCCTGCCACGAAATTCGGCCGTCTTGAATCTCCCGCGCGCGATTCCTCCCCCCACCGTAAATTCCTGCTCCCCGACATCCACTTTTATTGACGCTCCCCTCAACTCTCTCTGAAAGCGGGAGAACCCGGACCACTCGAGTCCCGTGGGAAAATCACCAAGCCTTGCCTCCATGTGCCGGCTGTTGATCTGCACATATATCTTGTCGAGATATTTGAGTTCCTCGGTATTTCCTTCCGGTTGTACCGGGAGATTGTCATCTGTGAGAAAGGCCTTCACCTCGAGATCCCGGGCGAGTTTGCCGGTCATCGTCACTTTCATACTCTGATCGATACCGAGCCCCCTGCTGGAACCCACCGAAAACCCGACAGTCTTGCTTCCTGAAAGATGCAGCTTGTATGGGTTGACCTGCTTGCCCGTGTCGCTGCCGGGGCCGACCGCATCCGGAAGATCGACGACCGGGCCCGTTTTCTCACCGGGAAAACGGGCCGCAAAGACAGGGGCGAATGAAAATGGATACCTCGACCAGGTCGCCCTGAACAGTTCGCCTCCGACCGGAGGCGACACGAGCGTGATAGACCCCCTGAGGATATTGATCCTGTAATCAGTCTCCCTCTCAAGAAGTCTGCCATCTACCCATACAGAGTCACTCCCCGGAATGAGGAAGGACCTGCCAAGATCGACCCGGGTCTCATCGGACCCGAGGACCCTGAGGACCTGCTGCCTGTAAGCATATCTGAGATGTGTCCTGTCGAGTTTCACGGAAACGGCCGGAGGAACGGCTGTATCGGTGGCAGAAGCCCGCAGATCGGAGCAGAACAGGATCAGGGCGGTTACCAGCAATATATTGATATTTATCAGAGTCTTCATTCGTCGACGCTATCAACCCGTTTCATTACGAGGATCGAGCCGGACCTGATATCGGCTATGTACAGCCCACCGTTCCAGTCGGTGGCAACTGCTGATGGAGATATCTTCATTCCGCCAAAGGAATCGATCCTTCCCTTAAACGAAAGATCCGGGGAAAAGATGAGGACCGCGCCCGCTTCCGTATCGGCTACATGGATATTTCCATCCCTTCCGACACATACGGAGCGGGGTTGCTCGAAACCGACACCGTCCGGCAATACAAGGAGTGACTCGTACCTGCCGGAGGGCGAAAATATCTGCACTCTTCTGTTTCCGGTCTCTGCTACGACAATTCTTTCATCCAGAAGCATGGCGGCCTTTGCCGGTCGATCGAGAGCTCCATCCATAAACCCGAACTCGTTCCAGAAAAGCTCGATATCGAGAAGGGGAGTCCAGACGACCAATCCATGGTTCTTCATATCCGTAGTAAGGAGGCGTCCCCCCCCACCTCCACTGACCGAAGAAGGCCTTAGTCTGTCAAACTGTCCGAATGAGATCAGGACGTCAAGAAACGCCCCGTTCCGATCATACCGCAGAAGCCTGTTATCGGAGTAGTCGAGTACGTAGACGAATATGCCATCAACAGCCAGGTCTATCGGGTATATGGAACTGCCAAGGGGGGGATCCTCGAATTCGACTACGGCTCCATCAGGAAAAAAGGCAAAGACCTTTCCAGTCATTGCGTCGGCGACAAAGACTTCTCCTGTCGGTGAGACATCCAGCCCCAGAGGTTCACGAAGAATACCTTTACCGAGAACTACCGTCTCGGAATAAAGAACATGCCCTTTCTCCCCGGATATGACCTGACTCCCACCCCCTCCAACGCTATCGGCAGGCAGAAACGCGGCACCCCGCGGGGCGGGCATCGACTGATCGGATGTCAGCATGAGAAATAGAAATATGATAAGGGTACCGGACAAAGGACCAATAGTCCGGAACCTTCTCAGAACGAACGGCATAAGGACATCCTGAACCCGCCACGCTCCGGTTCGACATGGATCGATATTCCCGGCTCTCTGTCCATTCTTTCGTTTGAATCCCTTGCAAGTTTGAGAGCATCGACCATACTTACGACCCTGAGCCCGACGATAAAGAACAGGGCATATACGGCACGCCTTCTGGATGTATCGCTACCCGCGAAAAGTTCTCTGTAATTGCGGTAGACCTTGTCGGTCTCCCACCTCCAGCTCATCTCTCCCGTGATGATGTTATCCTCATAATAGGCGTCCATCGCTTCTTTGTCCGGGTAATAGAGGTTCCTCGCCTCTCTGAGTACATATTCGTTGTACCCTCCCGGCCCGTCATTGCTGATATAGTTGCCGATCGTCTCGTAATAACCCTCATCGTACCCCGCCCCGCTCAGACCGGCATAGGCGATGGCATACTCCTCATACTCGTCGCGGCGTACAAGGGACTGATAAAAGAAAGCTCCGGCTGCTATCCAACCGACCCCTTCCAATCCAAAATATACTTTCGCCCTGAGATCGTTTCCCATCCTGTGCTGTCCCAGTCCGGGAAGAAGGAAGGAGAGTCCCGCTTCTTTTCCCGGCGATCTGTAGAGGCCGGAAAGCCCTCCGTAGCTTTCTTCTTCCGGATCACGATCAACGGCCATGGAAAATGGTCCCGCGCAGGCTATCACCGACGGGCAGGGTATCTCAAGTCTGACCCCGCTATTATCAAACTTATCGCCGACGGCCGAAGCCGGATCGGAAAATACGGTAGCTGCTTCCGCGGGCGATAGAGAGCAGATCAGCAGAATCATTAGAATGATCATAGTTCTCAAACTGGAACCCCCTAAAAACGGTAGCTTACTCCCACAGTGGACATTTCCCGTCCAGGCGTGAAATCGAGGGTCAGTCCGCCGTCGTCGACGCTGCCCCTGTTTATCGTATATGCCAGCCAGGCCGAATCGAGCATCGAGACGACCCTGTTTATTATCGCCATCATTATATGCTGGTCGGCCCTGACCAGGTATTTATCGCTTTCATCGCGAATACGCCAGTACTCGGTACGGTGAGGCGTCCACGGCTGGAAAGTATCGTAATTACCGTCCCACCCCGTAGCGTCCCAGTCGTCCCACCCGAAAGCGAAGGCGTCATACTTGCCGCAATTCTCGTAGTACTCTTCCCTGTCCAGCTCCCTCGGTATGTAGATGAAGAAGAAATCCTGCATCGAGGGGCCTTCCTGGTTGTACTCCTCCCAGTCAGTACAACCACCGAGTCCGATACATACCGGATGCTGCTGGAGAAATCTCTCTTCGCTCCAGTGAGCATCACAATAAGCCTCGTATTCAGCCTTGAAATCCTTGCCCTTGTCATAATTATCCTTGTAGCCATACCAGAGATAGGCGTCAAGAGCCATGAACACGGGAGCCCTGTACAGTGCGGCTTTCTCCCCGGAATCTATATATAGATACAACTCGCCAAGCCCTGGAAGAAGCGCGGAAGCCAGGACGGAGATCGCCATCTTCTTCTTGCCTCCGGGACGCATTGCGCTCCTGCTCACTCCCGCGGGCGCAAGGACATCGGCTCTCGAAGCCATCGGGCTATCGAGCTTTTTCCCACCCAGGCTGAGAGTCTCCCTGCTCTTGTAGCTGTCAAGGTCAAACCCCTTGTCCCCTTTGAATATCGATGAAGAACCTTCCAGGGGCCTGTCATCATCGATCGCCAATACAGGGCCTGGAATAATTGCCAGCAGGGATAATAGGGTCATTGCCAGCAGGATTCTATGATCTCTCCACATCTGATTCCTCCACGGTCATCTAATAATGGCGAATTTCCTGTTTACACGGATGCTTCTGCCGCCAGACTCAATCTCAAGCCTGCAGATATATACGCCGGAAGCTTTATTCAACATCGAAATCTCGAATTCATCCTCTCCCCCGGCAAGACGTTTTCTCTCTTCAAAGATCAACTCACCTGTAAGGGTCATTATCCTGATACGGGCTTCACCAGCCTCTGGCGCGCTGAAATGGACCGAGACCTTACCCGTCTTCGACGGATTCGGATAGATGGTGACTCCCTCTTCCAGCTCGGTCCATTCTGGAATGTCCGTGTCGAATCCGTTCGAAGCGGACGCGAACGCCGTACGCCCCATGTCGCCGTAAAGCATGGGCCAGGACAGCTCAGGGTCCGGAGGCCCGAAATCTCCCCGACGCCACTTTACAGAGCCGCCTGGAGGCCTGAAATCGTAATATTCATTGATTCCCTGATTATGGATCATATCCAGATAAATATACTGCCCCTCATCTCCGGATACCGTCAGTTCGACAGGTTGCTCCAGACTGGAGGCTATCCTCTTCGGATAGCCGGGAACAAGTTCGCCCAGGTGATCGAAAATGAAGAAGATACCCGCGTCCGTACCGGCGACCACCCAGGCTCCCTCCGATGAAGATGCGGTGGTCAGCGCCGCCGTTATCCTGACTTCCAGCGGAAGCACGAACATGTCATTGATATTCCTCGGCCATCCTGTGATACTGGACCCTGTAGTTCCCCTGACATAAATATTGATTCCGTCGGTCATGACGATATCGATATATGAATCTCCATTCATATCTTGAAGCGCCGGGACACTTGTAATAGCTTTTCCCAGCTTTCTATCTGAAATGATCCCATCCTGGCCGCAGCATATGACCCTGCCGGTCGACATCGCCACGACATAGAATTCATTTCCATCGGCAACGGGATCGAGATCCCCACCGAGCAGGACGATTTCACCTGCCCTGTCCTCCTGCGAGAGTGGAATCACAGGATTCCAGCCCATCAGGCTTACGATACTGCCATCAACAGGAGAAAACCGGGTCAGCCTTGGCTCCGCGGCATAATCCTCTGTGACAATCTGCTCTGTTACAAGAATCGTCATACATGTCGAATTCCCTGTCCCATCATCTTCTATGACAAGGTTTCCGGAAAAACTCATACCGTCAAATGAATAGTACGGATCGACCGCATCGGCAGCAGAACTGCCTATCAGTCGCAGGCTGCCGTCATCGAAGACTGCGGCGATCATGACATCCCCATTATCAGTAAATATCACAGGGTGTGTGGTTGGTACGGATCCAAACGAGGCAGGCCATGAGTCGTTGATCGCTTCCCAGTCGTAAGTACTCAATGTATGGAACAACCCATCCGCTCCGACGATGATGACCGCGTCGGCCCCGTCAGAAGAATCGAATTCCGGAGCAAGCAACATCGGTGTCATTGCGGGAACTGCTACCTGTGCCACCTTCTCGCTGTGGCCGGTGACATATACGCCACCGAAAGCATCGACAAGGACCGACCTGTTCTGGCCCGGCAGGTGAAGCACTCCTCCTTCAGGAATACTGGTCGTTGGGATGAAAGGCACCGAAACATCGATATCCCTTACTCCAACGCCAAAGGTCATCAAGGTATCCCTTCCGGAGACATTCTCGAGCCTTACTCCCGAGGGCACACCCCAGTTACTCCATGACGAGGGAAAGGTCGAATCAGACATGACCTCGGAGTTACCCTCATAAAATGCGTCGTCGTACCATCCCATCCTGTACCCGGAATATGGATTGCCCAGGTCTGTCTCTCCACCCGCTTCCACAATCCATACACCGAAAGGCCATCTGGAGTTTACCTCGTTGTTATACCATCGGTCAGCAATGAAGCTTTCGTCGATATGCCAGACGAGCAGCCCCGGGCCGCCGTCACTGGAAGGATAGTCGGATTCGGTGGGCAACAGGATGTCGTAGGTATTGACAAGTTCCCATTCGTACTCCTCTACCTCCCCTTCATCGCAGTTCAGACAGTTACCCCATCCTATTATGACACCCGACACGGGATCCCATACGGGCTGGGTATATATATCGTCCGTCTCCGCGGCACGGTTCTCGATCAGATAATATTCGTCACTGGTTATATTGACCCTGACAGCTCTCGATGGACATTTCTCAATGGCACTGAGAGCTATCTCGTTGTCGAAAGTCTGGACCGTATCGACATCGAGCCACCCCAGCGTATATTTTGACCACGCGCCGAATCCGGCAGGCAGGATACCAAGAGCGTAGATCTCCTCGTCACCGTCGATAAGGTATACTCCGACCTGGCTGCCCGAATCCATCTGGTCCCACACCCCTACGATCGGAATTCCATAGTAGACATCGTAGAGGTCTGGAAGACCCAGGACATGTCCGAATTCATGAGCCAGCACAGATGCCTGACTCCCGTGTATACCGTCCTGCGTGGCAGTTTCGGGTACCACTGATATTTCCGATATTATCGTCGTACCACCCTCGATAGGGATCTGGTCACCGTCACCAAGCCGCGCGAAGAACGATGGTATGTCGTTAGGACTGTCCGCATTAAAATCACTTTGAAGATCGGCGCCCGCGTGCACCAGGATGATAGCATCATAATCTGAAAGCCTGACGGGATACCCCTGAGCAGCCAGTTCCTGGTCAGCCGTTACAACAGCATCATAAAGAAAGTGAGCCAGCTGGGGAGTCGTCCATCCTCCACCGGCACCGGGCCCGTAATCGGCTATGTCGGACAGCTTGTAGGAAGCATCCTCCTCCTGCGGCAGGATGTCCCACTCGACCTGCAACTTACCGCAGGACTGAAGCTCGATATAGTTACGGAGGCCCTGCATATGTCCACTGAAATATATGGAATTATGAGGAGTCGGATCGATAAGCGACGTGCCACCGGGGGTGAGGTCAAAGTCTCCGTCCGGTAAGACGCTGGTGAGGCCGGGCATGCTGTTATTCTCAAACGCGATCCTCAGCACGACAACACGTATGGTCCCCTCCACCACCCCAGGTTCCCCACTACTCTCGAGCATAGCGCGGCCGACTCGTTTGCGGGACACATCATCGAAATCGAAGATTTTTCTCAGCGGCTTCCCGTAATCGGGGACAGCTTTCCTCTCGCCGGTATAGACGAAGGTCCCCCTGTCCGATCTCCTGAATACGGGCGCCTGCTGGCCTGAAGCAAATGCGTCAGTCAACAGAGCCGCACAGATGGTCAATAGAAACAGGATCACTCCTGCCGGTTTATTATAACTGATCGATGCCAAGTAACTGGACCTTTCCCAGGGGGTGGATCTAGAAATTGTATCCGACTGACCAGCGATATACTCTCTCGAGATCTGACGCCTGGGGAATACTGGCGAAATCGATCCTCAACTTGTTCTCGAGCATGAGAAATCCAAGCCCATAAGTAGGTGCCCTGATATCCCCGTCCTTGTCGTGGATATAGCCACCGCGTATCACGAGAAGATTCGCGTAAACAAATTCCGCACCCGCATGATAGGTGTTCGAACGCTGATAATCTTCATCAGATAAATAATCGACGAGAGACTTGTTGACATCGGCGACTATGGTAAGCTCACCCAACTCGTTCTGTACCGGAGTATAGGCGAAGCCCACTCTGAGATTCCTCGGGAGCGGGGCTGCCTGGTCACGGTTCTTGTATGTCAGCGACGGGCCAAGATTCACTACACTGGTCCCGAGCCTCAACCTGCTGACCTTATATCCGGCTACGCTGAAATCAGGGACCTTCCACAATATTCCGAAATCGACTCCGACAGAATGGCCGGTCCCGTCGACCTGCTCGACGGTCGCCCAGGCGGGAGCAAGATTCACATAGATAAATTTAAGATTCATACCGACAGCCAGATTGTCTGTTATCCTTATGGCTCCACCGATGGTCGGAACGAATTCATACGACTTGGCTGTTCCAAGATCCTCGCCCGTCTCGCTCGTCGCCTCCCATTCACCATACGTAAGGTACTGGATATTCGCGCCGATAACGGCGAGCCCTTCGATTTCGTATATGACTCCAAGGTATTCGAAGAATACATCCGAAGCGAGGTCAGGAACCAGCTGAGTGTGCATGAAGTCCACAGCTCTTTTCTGGAAAGCCATTCCGGCCGGATTCCACCACAGACTCGTAGCATCATCGGACAAGGCAACATAGCTCTGTCCCATCGCGTTCGCCCTCGCGCTCGGAGGAATAATGAGACTACTCGCCCCGGATTCTCCCTGGGCCAGTACCTGTCCCGCGCAGAGGGCTGAAATAAGCAAAACAGCTGATATCGTCCTGAAAACCTTTGCCATAAGTATCTCCTTCTCTTATTTGATTCCTTCTATAAAATTATATCCCGAAGTGACCGGGGTCAAGCTTTTTGCAAACACGAAAACCAGCTCCCAGACTCCGTAATCAAAAGCTCGTAAATAGCTTATCGTAACAAAACCGCCTTTCCTGAAACCGTTTCACAGCGGTTATACGAGTTTCTGAAAGAAACGTCCAGAAGATAGAGATATGTCCCGTTCGCGGGCCTGTCCCCACCATAATCCCTTCCATCCCAGTAGATACTGTTGAACCCTTCCTCCCCATAGATATTATGACTCCATATCTCTCTTCCGGAGACATTGTACACTCGCAGCATTACATCCGCGTCGTTGCTTAGCTGAAAGACGAAGTTCGTGCTTTCTGTAAAGGGATTTGGCATGTTGAATACATCGCTTACCGTGTAGAGCCCCTCTTCGACCACATCGAACGCGAGGGTATCGGTGGAAGAAGCACCCAGGTTATCAAACGCCCTGACGATAACCGAATGCGGCCCCGGGCTGAATCCTGAATGTAGAGGATACTCGACCCTCCCCGTTGTCGAAGATCCGTGATCGTAAGTGAAATAGTCGGTGACGAATATCGGGTAGCCGCTTCTGTCGAACTCGAGAAATATGGAACTCTGCGGATCGCTGCCCAGCATGGCGATCCCGTCATCGTCAGAGATCTCGACATTGAGCGTGGCGCCCTGTTTCACTTTCGTAGCCTGTCCACTGAAAAAGATATTTATCGATGGAGGCCCTGAGTTCTGGGGAATATCGGGGTTGTTCACGATCAACAGGGAATCTTCGGCGCCTACACCATCCGCACCATGCATAGTGACGTACGATCTGACCCTCGCCTCAGGGCCCGCCTTGCAACGGATCGGAATGACAAAATCGGTACTGAACCGTCCCGCGCTTACATCTACCGACCCCCTGAATATCTCCTTGCCGGGCAGGTTATATTTCAATTCATCCGCGTAGGGATAGCATGGGATCAGTTCGTTATCAACATTTTCGGATGATTCCTGAACAATGATATCGGCGATACCGTTGAACGAATCGAGGACGTTTCCTCCAGACATGACCCTGCCGTCCAGATTATACCTGACCCCTGTCAGCATTGTGTCGATCGTGCTCACGTCATGTTCGACGGTATATCCGGGCAGAGCCAGAGTCAGGGCTGGATCGCCGAGGATGATATACTGGGCATTATTCATATAATCTCCGATGGTCGCGTTTTTCTTGGCCAGCATCAGCATAATACCCAACGGCCATGTGCCTGTGCTGTCCTCCGATGTGAACAAGGTATTGAATATGGAAAAACTGAGCTCCCTGTTATGTGGTCCAAGAGTGCCGCCCGTACCTGTTATTGTCGCGATCGCACCGCCGTCTTCCCGCACGACCAACTCCTGGGAGATACTCCTCTGGTATGGAGATTCGATATTGCCTACCGAGCAGGAAAATGCCAGAAACAGGGGCCTCCTGGCCCCGTTTCTCAGAGAATACACATCGGATTTCTGCATCACGCGCTCATCAGCCATCTGCGGGGGAGACCCGTGGCCGGTATAATTTACGATCAGAGCGCCATCGTTCCACTCGTCCAGCAGGTCGCTTGCTGCCTCGGGCTTGAGATCGCCGCTGAACGGATAAAGGTGAAGATATATTTTTTTGAAATCGATAAAATCCGGAAAATAGGTGTACCCCTGACTCATATATTCAGTGTCTATCATAAAACTGAAGTCGCAATCCGTGCGTGCCGAGAATTCGTCATCCGCGACCAGGATCACCTTGTTCTTCCAGGCTCCCGGCTCGACATCCGCTTCGTAGGCGATGATATTCTCCACCCAGGTGGAAGCCTCAGATGCCGAAAGCACCGTCATCCTGCCAATACCGAGATCTATCAACCTGTCGTCGCCCTCATCGAACCTCGCGAAGAAATCGTCTTCTTCGACGATCTCTCGCACATAATACTTCATATACAGAGGCACATAGTCTATCCCCGTTCCAAGAATATCTTTTGTATCGTAAGTACCGTTTCCCATTAGAAGGGCGTATTTTATCTCAGGCTCGTCCCCTTCACCGAAATTGTCGTAGAGAAACTTCAGATAGTTCCTGATCGCTACAGGATCTTTCATACCGCCGGAAAAATTGTCATAGATCTGCTGGACATCCACGGCCCTTACCAGCGGGTCTTCCACCAGTGGCAGGTGTGATGACCTGTACATGGCCAGTTCGTTCGCCGCCGCCTCGAATCTGCTGTTGTAGATGATCACCATATTCGGACAGGCCGGCTCATCCCTCAAAGATACGAGATTACCGGATACGGTAGAGTATCTCTCCATATCCGGATGCTTTAGAGCATATGCCTGCATCGCGATATAATGTACGGGGGAACCATATAGTTCGTCGATGTAAGTGACAGTCTCCGACATATCGCTGGGACCCGTCAATAGTACAGGCGAAGTGAACGAAGTGACATCGAAGAGGAACCTCTGCCCCGTGGAGAATCCGTCCAACTGGAATCGAGCATTGCCGGTCTCATCCCTGCTGAAGAAATTCAGTGTTCCACCGGTCGCGGCCAGATACCTTTCGTAGTAGATCTCATACCAGAGTATATAGACCATGTCGTCCGGTTCCTTGACGACTCTGAACGCATTTGTCGAATTCACCAGGTTGTCGATTGTAACGTCAAGCGTATCCGGCAAGAAATAGTTGCTGGGCACCGGGCAACTCAGGGTCCCCGCTTCCACCCCGTTGATATAGTATGTCAGATTGATAGTGTCGTATGAGTTGTAGGGGCCATAGCCGAGGGTACGGACCCTTCCACCCCCACCCGCGACACTACTCAACGTAAAATTGTCAGTAAACGATGAACTCCCGGCACCGAGGGACCTCCAGTACCACCTGTCATCGGTATACTTAGGATCGTAGAGGTTGTCCTGCTCCCTGTGGAGCCTGCTCTCGTATGTCGTTACATCGAGATCCGGTGTGATACCAGAAATGCTGACATCCCGTTCATCCATCCTTAACGGTTGTCCCTCAAAACCCGGCCCCCAGGAGAGCCAGTAGTTACAATGTTCAGCGTAATCGTGCTCATACCATTCTATAGTGCCAGCGGCAGGATCGAGATCGTTCTTCCACCCCTCGATCCCCGGAGCATAGAATATAATCGAATCACCGGTAGAAAACGAACCAGTGATAGTTCCTCTGAAGAGCAGAGCCAGTTCATCGAGATGATAGTCCTCCTCAAAACTTCCACCGTCATCGACCGCATCGGGCTGCTGCAGCGGGCCGCTCGTGAAGATCCGGATCGTAGCTGGATCTATATTCATCGGATTGAGTCCGGCGGACAGGATATCGGAGTAAGTCACCACATAGACTCCCGTGTCCGCTATCTTTAATTTGAGCCAATCGTCGGCCAGCGAGAATTCAAAGGGGGTCCTTAACACGGAAGATTCGCTTTTAGCCGGCTTTATCCAGCTCGCGGCCTGAGCGGCGTTTATTATATGACTGTCGAAGGAACTTCTCCTGCCAGGCATCTTCCCCGACACCTCCTGCGGAGGAAAGGAGAGCCTGACTACAATGCGTTCCGCATAGGCAAGTGATGACGTGCCAGGGTCCCACAGGATGGGGTATATGTCTACCAGAGCAAGCTTTCTCCTGCTCATCGTACCGATACCGGCCAGGACCGCGTACTCGATACCCTTCATCGCATCCCTGTCACGAAGAGCTCTTACATGATCATCCCGGTCTGCTTTTTCCGGAAACCAGACTTCAGGCAGGACGCCGTCAAGCATGACAAGATCGACATCCATTACCTGAACCCTGATTCCTTCTACTGCTGGCACCTGGAAAAAATATCTCTGAACGGGAAGGACCGGCCGTCCCTCCACTCTCTCGGGCATGTATCCTTTTACAGCGATCCTGGCAAAGAAGCCACCCTCTACAGCCTCCATCCGCTCAATAAGCGGCCTGGACGGGGTAAATTCCACCGTTACGCTTGCATTATCCTCATGTAATATCCTGTATTCCCCGGCTGACAGGATCGTCGGGATGAAAAGTAACAACAGAATCGATTGAATCTTTCTCATGCTCCCCTCCATACCAGAAAACCAAGGACCGCCGCGGAAAGAACAAACTGGAGGGCCAGATTGAATTTCCCGGCTTTCGGTCCATGAGGGATGATCCCCGTATGTCCGGGGAAGATTTTTTTGTCTTCGCCTATCACTCCGGTCTTCCACAGAAGATTCTCAAGATCCGGCAATACACCCGCCAACCCCCCCGCGATCACGGCAAAACTATACACTCCACCCAACAGCAACAGCCCCATACAGAGGAGCCATAGCAGTATCTCCACACGAATATCCTCGAAATCGTAGTGCGGTAGGACGTCAAGAGCAACATGGCTTCCCAGCCCGAAGACCGGAGCCAGCCACGCATATGGAGCATAAGCTCCAAGAAGCGCTCCTGCCGCAAAATGGGTAAAGACACACACCTGTCCTGAGCCTCCCGCCTGCTGTTACTTAAGACTCTCGGCCCTGTCGAT
>JAGLYV010000023.1 GCA_023131975.1 Candidatus Krumholzibacteriia bacterium
TTATCTTCGCTCAGGGTCACCTTTTCGCGGCATTTAGGACAAGCCAGAATATCGAGTAGATCTTTTCTCACCATATTCCCTCTCTCCTTAAACAAAAATCCCTGACACTATGGAAATACACCTTCTCCAATCAGGGACCTGCAGCACTATTGTGTTTTTACCTTTTCATTATCATTAAGCTGGCATGATTATTATAGACTATTCTATATGAGCCGGTCAAGTAAAAAGGCCAAAGGGGGGCGCCTCAGGGGCGTGCCCTTAAACTGGTGCCACCATCCCTTCATGACATCCTGGCCATTACCGCCTTTATCCTTCTTCGAACTGGCCCATCGCGTAAAACTTCTCTTCCCGCAGTTTCAGCAATCCATCAGGAGGGACCTTACCCAGTTTCTCATGCTCAGCCAGAACAGCATCCCTGATCCTTGCCGCGTTTCCTTCAAGGTCCCTGTGAGCAGCTCCATGGACTTCTTCGATGATACCGTCGATCACTCCCAACTCCAGGCAATCCCCGGAAGTAAGCCTGAGAGCGGCAGCAGCGTCGGGAGCCTTCTCCCTGGTCTTCCACAAGATGGCAGCGCAACCTTCAGGGGTGATGACAGAATAGATCGCGTGCTCCAGCATCAGGATCGAATCACCCACAGCTATAGCCAGAGCTCCGCCACTTCCACCCTCACCTATAACGACGACGATTATCGGGGTCGCTATACCGAACACCTCCTTGAGGTTGTCCGCTATGGCCCGCGGCTGTCCACGTTCCTCTGCTTCAATACCGGGATGAGCGCCCTGGGTATCCACAAGCGACAGTATCGGAAGGCCGAATTTCTCGGCCAGTTTCATCAGTCTGAGTGATTTTCTGTACCCGTCAGGCTTGACCATCCCGAAGTTTCTGGCGATCTTTTCCTTCGTCGAACGCCCCTTCTCCTGCCCGATCACCATGAAAGGTATACCTGAGATCTTCGCGAGGCCTCCGATCAACGCGGGATCATCGGCAAAGTACCTGTCACCGTGGAGTTCTTCGAACTCGTCACAGATACAGCCGATATAGTCTAATGCGGTAGGCCTCATCGGATGTCTCGCCAACTGCACTCTGTCCCAGGCCGACAGGTCACGGTAGACCTTGTTTTCGAGTTCGGACAGCTTCTCTTTCAGTCTCGCGATCTCGCCCGCGCTCGAGGTACCATCCCTTTTCAGCCTCTCGATCCTCCGCTGAAGCTCGTCGACGGGTTTCTCAAAATCCAGGACTTTACGCGCATTCGTCTCAGTCATTACGACCGGTCCTTGTCTAGAAGTAATCGATGAACATGATCTCGATCGAACGGGCGACTCCATCATCCCGCTTATAGTTTTCAATGAGATCCCTGAAGAGGATCCGTATCCTCAGGTTGTCCCTGTAATCGAACCTTACGCCTGTGTCGAGGTATCCCTTGCCTTCCGTCCTGCAGGATGGAAGATCGCCGTTGTCGTCATTCATCGCGGCATTGTAATCCAGAAGGAGCGTCATCCCGGTGAACACCTCCAGCGACATCCCGACAAAAAAATCAATACCATCCTCAAACTCATCCTCCAGAGAGTAGTTTACGCCTCCGTGAAAGGAGATATTTCTGTAATAGTAATAATTTTTGCTCATAGCTCCAAAGATGCCTTTGGATTTCCTCTCGTATCTACCATCGCTCTCGTCGTATGCCTCTTCGCCCTGAGTATCTATACCGATCGCCAGCGCCGGACCGGCCATGCTTTCGTCAAGGATCCGGAATCTCGCGTGAAATCCCGGTTTGTCATTCACATCTATGTCCCCTCTTCCGATAAACTCCTGGATCCCGAAAGACGCTCCCACGACAAGGCGGTCGTGAAACCCTACTTTCACACCAAAGAGGAGGCCGCTATTCGGCCCTATCGAACCCTCCAGGAGATATGAACCATGAGGGATGATCCCGGCTGTCGGACTGTCTATCAGGTTCAGATCCTCGAATGCCTGCGCCGAAACGTTGAACGCCGCGACCATGACAAAAACAAGCGCGAGAAAGACACGCGAATACCTATGATGTGATCTCAACATTTTCGACCCCCGTCAGTCCTTTCAATTCCTGGACCATATCCAGGCCGGGAGATACCCCGGCACCCCTTGACCTGATAGTATACTTTCTGCTCCCATTGCTTTGCCAGTGAAAGATCAGTTCCCTTTCACCGGAGTAACGATGGACTATTTCCTGCAGCCCTTCAAGTTCCTTTTCTCCAAACGTTCCCTCCCTGAGCGTCAGGCACAGCCGTCTCGAAAGGTATTTCAGAGCCTCGTCGATCGAATATACACGGTCGGCGATTATCTTCGTATCGCCCCTGTCCTTTATTGAGACCTTGCCCGGAATCACGACAAGGTTGTCCTTCTGGATCATTTCCCTTCGTTTCTCGTAGCAACTGGAAAAAACGATGACCTCGTATGACCCCTGGGAATCCTCGATCGTGACGAACGCCATCGGGTTCCCTTTTCTGTCCAGGATCATCTTCACTTCTGAGATCATTCCAGCCAGGACGACTTCCTCCCTGTCCTTTTTTCCCGCAAGGTTCATGCTATCCACATTAACGATCTTCGACAGCATCTTTTTGTACCGATCCAGAGGATGGCCCGAGAAATAGAAACCGAGCGATTCCTTTTCCCGATTGAGCATCTCACTTTCTTCCCAGTCTGCTACCTTTTCCAACTGGACGACTCCTCCACCTTCTTCACTTTCCAGCAGATCGAGGAAAGTCTGCCCCCTGTCCCTCACGCTCTGAGCCTTCTGTGCCCTCAGGATCATCATGTCGAGAGAAGCCATCTTCTGTGCCCTGGTACCGGGCAACTTATCCATCGCGCCGCTCTGGATCAGATTCTCTATCACACGCCTGTTGATCTGGCGAAGATCGACCCTGTCGCAAAAATCGTACAGATCCTTGAAAGATCCTGCCTCACGGATCTTGACTATGTGACCTACAGCTTTTTCACCCATATTCTTGATCGCGGCGAGTCCATAGTCGATCTCATTCCCGGAGAGTCCGAATACGACCCCACCCTTATTGATGTCGGGGGCCCCGACTCTTATCCCAAGGTTCCTGCATTCCTCAAGAAGGACAACAAGTCTGTTGGTATCGCCCATATCGCTGGTCATCGCGGCAGCCATGAAAGCTTCGGGGTGATGAGCCTTGAGCCATGCTGTCTTCATGGAGATCATCGCGTAGGCGGCCGAATGAGATTTGTTGAACCCGTATCCCGAAAAGAACGCCATAAGGTCGAATATCTTCTTTGCCTTTTTTTCGGGAATACCTCTTTCCACCGCACCCGCGATGAAGGCTTTCCCCTGCTTATCCATCTCTTTCTTTTTCTTCTTACCCATGGCTCGCCGGAGAATATCCGCCTGTCCGAGTGAGAAACCTCCAAGGTCGCTGGCGATCTTCATCACCTGCTCCTGGTAGAGTATGACCCCATACGTCTCCTCCAGGATCGGCGCGAGCATGGGATGGACATACCTGATTTTTTTTCTGGCATGTTTGCATTCAATAAAATCGGTTACCATATTGCTGCCCAGTGGCCCCGGGCGATAAAGCGCGTTTACGGCAGTGACATCCCCGAAAGTAGAGGGTTCGATCTTCCTGAGCAGGTCCCGCATCCCCGAACTTTCCAACTGGAACACGCTTATCGTCTGTCCTCTTTTGAGCAGTTCAAAAGTCTTGTCATCGTCTACGGGAATATCGAAGATCTCCATCTCCACTCCCCGGTGCTTCTTTATCAACTTGAGTGTGTTGTCTATATGCGAAAGTGTCTTGAGCCCCAGGATATCTATCTTCAGGAGACCGATACTCTCCAGTATCTTCATCTCGTACTGTGTCGTTATTTCGCCCTTGTTCGACCTGAACAGCGGAACATGATCGACCAGTTTTGTCGGTGTTATCACCAACCCGGCCGCGTGAGTGGAAGCATGCCTGGCCAGGCCTTCAAGCTTCATGGATAGATCGACCAGTTTTTTTATTATCGGAGTGTTCTGATACTTTTCCTTGAACTCCGGAACGGATTCGATCGCCTTCGCCAATGTCGTGCCCGGTGCCGAGGGAATCAGTTTCGCCAGCTTGTCCACGTCCCCATACGGCACCTTCAAGACCCTTCCGACATCCCTCACCGCCGCCCTTGCGGCCATCCTTCCGAATGTTATGATCTGACAGACATTCTCCTTGCCGTATTTTTCCACCACATGGTCTATCACCTGCTGGCGTTTTTCATCACAGAAATCGATGTCGATATCCGGCATCGATATCCTCTCCGGATTGAGAAAACGTTCAAAGAGCAATCCGTTTTTAATCGGGTCGATAGTCGTTATTCCCAGGGCATAACATACGAGGCTTCCCGCGGCCGACCCCCTCCCGGGGCCGACCAGAATATCCATCTCTCTCGCGGCTTTGACAATATCCCATACGATCAGGAAATAACCGGAAAAGTTCATCTTCCTGATCACCCCGAGTTCATACTCCACCCTTTCCGTTATCTCCGGAGTGATCTCTTTCATCACCGAAGGGAGACTCTCCTCGACAAGATGGGCAAGATACTCGTCCGCGGCTTCATAAGGCTCAGGTATGGGGAAATTGGGCAGCTGGTTGCCGGTATCTACCAGATCAAAATCACATTTCCCGGCGATCTCCAGGGTCGTGTCCAGCGCCTCCGGATAATCGGGAAAGAGTGCCGCCATGGCCTCGGGCGGTTTGAACCATGTCTCCCTGTGGGACCTGAGCACGCGATTCGGGTCATCGAGATCCTTGCCTGTCTGAAGGCAGAGCAGGATGTCATGAGCCTCGTGGTCGTCCTCGGCACAGAAATGACAGTCATTAGTCACGACTGTCTTCAGTCCGAGTTCTTTCGCCAGCGCGGCGAGATGGGGAATCAGTTCGAGTTCCTCGGGGATACCGTGATTCTGCATTTCGATGTAGAAGTCACCGGGAGCGAAGATCGAGGCCATTCTCCTGGCAAGCTTTCCTGCTTCGTCCCATTTCTCCTCTCTCAGGAGCTTCGGTATAGAACCCTGCAGACAGGCACTCAGACCTATCAGTCCCTCGGAGTGTTTCTCAAGTAGTTCCAGATCGATTCGCGGCTTGTAGTAGAACCCCTCTATGTACGCGATCGAAGCAAGTTTGAGAAGGTTCCTGTAACCGGCCTCGTTCTTGACGAGCAACACGAGATGATCATTTCTCACCTTGCCCCGGATGGCTTTTTTCTCCCTGTGCCCTCCGCGAGCAAGATATGTCTCCATACCGATGATTGGTTTGATGCCCGCCTCTTTTGCTTCCCTGTAAAAGGGAATGGCACCGAACATGTTTCCGTGGTCAGTGAGGGCGACCGCACTCATACCCATCTTTTTGGCAGTCGAGACAATATCGCTGATCCGAAAGGCTCCGTCCAGAAGGCTGTATTCCGAATGATTATGAAGATGTATGAATCCTGCGCCGTTCATACCAGCGTCCTCCACATCGTCTATTGAATGACAAACCCGAACCGCTGTGCGGTCCTGTTTCCGGCGTGGTCGCTTACCGAGACTTCAAGCGTGACATTTCCAGGCGCCATGGATACCGGAAGCGGTATGACCAGCCTGTCGCGAAGTCCGTCCCATTCACAGACGACCGGTTCACCGTTGATCGCGGCCTCGGTCGAATATGGGTCTATCCCGCTGCCATCCTCGATAACCGGCAGGGTGCATGTCACATTCCTGAAAAAACTGCTTCCGCCGTGATTCTTTTCCAGGGCGGCATGTTTTATCACCGGAGGTATCCCGTCCCTTAAAAACACATATGTCCCAGGTCTTCCTATCATCACGGCATCCGATTCCATTGCCGGGATCCCCACACATCTCCATCCCTTGTCTTTTTTCCATATGTACAGACCGGTCCTTCTCTCCATTTCGGCCTCAAGAACAAGTCTCCTCCTGAGCGAAGGTTCCATGAATCGAATGGAAAAAGCTCCGCTGACAGCTCTCAACCCGTTTCCGGCAGGTCCGGGCATGGACACGTCACCGACAAGGCAGACCACCTTTCCTCTGACAGATGGCGCGCGCAGGACAGCACGGATACTATCTCCGACTACTATCTCCGCCCGCTCTCCCGAAGAAAGAGGATAGATATCTATCACCTTCGCCGCGTCGGCAGAAAACCCCCGATGATCCGATCCAAGTACCCTGAACGTATGGGGGCCACTGCCCAGTTTCCCGGCGTGCACTACAGAGGAAAACGATCCGGCATCTGTCCTGAAAACTGTTATTGTATCTGTCCCTGAACTTCCCGTCACCGTTAATACGGGCATGTCCATGATGACCGCGTCGGAGACACAGTCGACGTATAGACCTTCCTCCATCTCGCGGGACAGGATCTCAAAGAATGCACCGTCCTGCTCGGATGAGACAGCTCCAGCAGAAAACCAGCGCTCGGCTGAAGCGCCCATGCCACCGACAGCCCTGAACCTGTATAACGCCGACGCTGTATCGCTGACAGACGCCGTACCGTAATTGTCCCTTTCGCTTATCTTCATCTCCGCCCAGGTACCACCTCCATCGAGGGATTCCAGGAGGTGCCCGCTCAAGGGTTTTCCATCCGGATCGACCGCGCTTAACACGACTTCCGGCGCAGCCTCGAGTCTTTCCGCCCTCGTTATAATGGGCTGGCTTCCCAGCTCGATATTGAAAACTGCTCTGGAGTAATTCCCGGAAGCGTCACCGGTCACAATTTCGCACCGGTGAAGCCCGGCACTCAGGCGAAGGCCCTGATCGACTCCATCGATCGAATGGATCATCCCCGGACCATTTCTGTCTGTTCTCGTATTCCCTTTTTTCCTGAAAAGGAGTGTATATCTCCCTGCCGACCCCTTACCCCTGATATCGTACTCCAGTACTATCTCGGCCGACTGCATGTATGAGAATTTCGAATTCCTTATTGAATAAACCGTCTGGCCGTCCACATACAGATCGATCGTCAACGGGGCCATCCGATATCTTCCATACCCCTGTTCATCCCAGACAGATACGGCGAATTTTACTCCACCCTGGATATGGACAGTATCGCTCAGCTTGTATATCTCCCGCCCGGAGGCCCTCAGCAGGCATTCTTTCGGAAAGGGAAGGCCGTCGACCAGGCTCATCCGTGATGTCCCTGGCAGGACTTCCGGAATGAATTCCAGCCCGGAGATTATAGGCGCCTGATTGTCGGGGACGCTGTATATCTCTTCCAGCGGGTTTATCGGCCGCTGCTGCTCGTCCCGGATCTCGAAATGAAGATGCGGCGCCGAAGTACCGGTATTCCCCGAATAACAGACTGTATCGCCCACGGATACGGGGTATTTCCCATCATCCAGCGTGATATCGCACCAAGGGCTACCCTTCCTGACCCTGTAATGCCATACAATGGAATCTATCTCTCCATTGAAACAGTCCAGGTGAGCGTAAACTGCTGTCCGGCCGTCAGCAAGCTTGACATAAAGGGCTTTTCCGTACCCCTGCGGGCCGATCTTCACCCTGGACAGATACCCGTCGGATATCGCCAGACAGGGTAGTCCTATAGCGCCATAGCTCCTCAAGTCTATACCGGCATGGTAATGCCCGTCCCTGAATTCCCCGAAACTCGAGCTCAGTCTTCTCTCCCCCTTGACCGGCCAGAGATAGACTTCCGCTCTGGCCGCCGGAGAAATCGTCAGAATCAGGAGAATAATTGCTGTAATTCTTTTTTTCATATCCCGTCCAAATTATCATCCATTCGCCCCCCTGTCAATCATGTTGAGAAAATGCCCCTTCGGCACTGACTTTCCATGCCTGAAAACCTCCGTATCCCACGGGACCCGGCGTGTTAAATCATTTGCGCCATCAGCGGTTATGTGCTAATTTAATTGAATCTTGTTTCAGATGTCCGAGTCTTTACCTTTTCTGAAAAGGACAATACTAAATGTTACAGCAGATGAGAGCAAATACGAAAACCATTCTCTGGATAGTTGTCGTGGCCTTCGGGATCACAGGTTTTTCATTGTTCGGTGTAAACCAGAAATCTGGAAATAAGAACCCGAACGAACGTTCTGAGTTCGTCGGTTCTGTGAACGGCCAGAAGATCTCAAGACAGATGTACTCATTCCAGTACCAGCAGCTCCTCTCTCAGATCCGCGCCAGAAGAGGAGATAACATTTCTTTCAGCGCGACTGAAAGCCATATGCTTGCCGAACAGGCATGGGAAACGACTATCATGGAGATCCTGAGGGCTCAGGAGATCGAGAAACTCGGGATCACTGTAAACGATAACGAACTCGTTTCCTTCCTCAGAAGAAATCCACACCCGCAACTCCAGAGTATGATCGTCGATGATAACGGAAACTTCGATTACAACGAATACCTGCGGCAGTTGTCGAATCCCGAGATGGACTGGACCGAACTGGAACGCTGGGGCAGGGAACAGCTTCCCCGCGTAAAATTCGAATCCATGCTCATGTCGCAGATATCTCTGCCCGACCGGGTGATTCAGGAAGAGTTTGAAAAACGCACGGTCGAAATGACGGTCCAGTACGTCAAGGTACCATGGCAGGATGAAGATTCCCCCTATGAACCGACCGAGCAGGAGTTGACAGCCAGATACGAGGAATCGACCGACGGATTCATGGATCCGGAAAAACGCTCCATCAAGTTGATAGTGCTGGAAAAATCGGCCACAGAGCTTGACGACCTTGATGTACACGAGCAGATGCTGGAAATCAGGAAAGAGATCCTGGAGGAGGGCGATGATTTCGCCGAGGCGGCCAAAATCCACTCAGATGACTACATGACCGCCGAGAAAGGTGGAAACCTCGGATTCTTCGGTCGTGGAATGATGGACAGCCTCTTTACCGAGACAGCCATGCTCCAGGAGATCGGTCAGATAAGTATGCCGGTAAGGACCGAGTTCGGCTACCACCTGATCAGGACAGAAGAGAAAAAGAATGAAGACGGCGAAGAGCAGGTGAGAGCCAGCCATATCCTTATGAAGGTCGAGCCGGGTTACGATACTATAGACTCGCTTTCGACTCTTATCGGATCGATTACCGATGCTGTCAGAAATGACGGCTTTGAAAAAGCTGCCGAGATGATGGAGCTCAACGTTGTCGAAGTAGAACCTTTCATCAGGGGAGCTTTTGTTAAGGATCTCGGTTATCTTCCGCGAATAGTAAACTTCGCTTTCAACTATAAACCCGGAACTGTCAGCGGCCCGATCGAATCGGAAGACGCGATCTACTATGTGAAAGTCGCAAGCGAGATCGCCGAACGGTCAAAGCCTTTCGAGGAAGTCAGAGACCAGCTGGTTGAAATGGTCCGCTATGATAGAAAAACAGAGATACCCAGGGAAACAGCCAGAAGGATCAAACAGGAAGCCATGACAAGCGGTGATCTTGAAGCAGTAGCACATTCGAGGGAACTGGAATTCAATACGACTTCACCGTTCAAGATCAATGACGTGATCCCGGGAATCGGATCGAACACCAATTTCTCCCTCGCCAGTTTCAAACTTCCCATCAACAGGATAAGCGCTCCTGTCATGGGACAGAATGAATGGTATGTCATAAAAGTCATCGCAAGAACAGCCCCCGATATGACCGCATTCGCTGATCAGAGACAAGCCATATCGAACGAGATCATGCAGGAGCGTTCTTATGATTTCCTTTCCATGTGGTACAAGCAGATACGGGCCGATGCCGTAGTGAAGGATGACAGGGAACTGACTCTCAAGTAGGTCCGCCCTGAAAAAGAGACAGACAACAAAGATGCCGGACTTTTCCACCGCTGTCTTCAGCGGATCGAAAGCCCGGCATCTTTTTAATTCCGCAAGCGCTCAACCCTGCTTTTCATCGTCTTCGGTGATGTCCTTCGATCCGGATTCGATCTCGTCCTTTACATCACGTGAAGCCTTCTTGAACTTGCGCAATGATTTTCCGATCGCTTCAGCCACTTCCGGAAGCCGTTTCGGGCCAAAAAAGATCAGAACAATAACGAGGATTATCAACAGCTCGGACCACCCGAGAGGACCGATCAGAGCAAAGCCCGGCAGTGACATCCCGCATAAGATTGCATCCAGCATATTACACTTCCCTTCTAGCAGTACCACCTCATGAGGAACGCGACGACTATGATTCCAAGGACACTCACAAGGTTGACCTTCAGAGAGAACCCCAAAGTGAAAGTCATAACGATAAGATTAAGGTAAACCGGACCCACCTGAAATTCTCTGCCGGAAACGAATAACTCGCGGATCACGTTATCCTTGGGCAAAAGGAGTCCTATCGTTTCCCCGACTACTCCACCAAGAACTACCCCAAGGAAAAAGACCAGAGCTACAAGGCCAATTCGTCTTTTCGCCGCCAACCACGACCTCCCTTACGTCCATCCAAACCTGTTAATTACGATTCTTCAAGTCTCAACTTGTCCCTGTCCCAGCCGATTATCAGCGTCACGGCAACTTCAGACCGTTCCTGTATCTGCTGGAGGACTCTCCTGCAACCCAGCCTGCGTGAGAGACTCTTCATCAACTCAGGGTTGCCCCGCCGATCGATCAGCAGACTCTCTCTGAAATCGAAGCGGTCGGCATTCCCCTCTATCTTGACATCTATACCCATCATCCTCAGCTGCATCGTCGTCCGTATGGCAATACCCGACTCTCCGGTACCATTGAGTACCTCCATCTGAAAATACTCCCGTTCCGGAGCCAGTCCCCTGCCAAGACCTGACCATCTTACCGAAAGCGAAAAGACCATTACAGCAAAAACGACAAGGACCACCAGCCCGGGCATCGATATTCTGGATTTTTTCTTCCTTTTCCTCACCACTGCCATACAGATCTCTTTTCCAGTCTCCACGCGGGCAGGTTGTCTACCCGGTGATCCTATTCGAAATATTTTCTCAATCTATCGTAGCTTGCCCCGACCTCCTCGGAGACGACCCTGGTCTCCGCCACTGCGGTCATGAAATTCGTATCTCCGTTCCATCTGGGCACCAGGTGAAAATGAAGGTGGCCGATGATTCCCGCTCCGGCGGATGCCCCTCTGTTCACCCCGGTATTCATCGCGTCCGGATGGTATTCCTCATCAAGCGCGTTTTCGCTGCGGGCAAGAATGTCGATCAATTCCGGCCCTTCCTCCGGTCTGATCTCGGACAGTTTCTCGATATGCCTGTTCGCTACGACCATGATATGTCCGTTTGTATATGGAAACAGGTTAATAATGACGAACCAGTGTCTGCCCCTGTACAGGATACCGACTTTCCCGTCCTCTTCTTCCTTCTGTATCTCACAGAAGAGGCATCCTTCCTTCTTATCCATCGTAAAATACCTGCTCCGCCAGGGAGCGTAGATCCTGTCCATTCAGTTCATCAACCTCTCTGCCTCTTTCAGCTGATCCACATCATTTATTCCCATGACTTCCTGCCTGTCCGGGCATAGATGGACCACGGTCTTCCTGCCATCTTTTCTCAGGATAGACATTACATCGGGAAGATAATATTCTCCCTGGGCGTTCTCCCTGCCTACCCTGGCCAGGGCACTGAAAAGATCTCTGCTCTCGAAACAGAAGATACCACTGTTTATCTCGTTGACTTTTTTCTCATCATCGGAAGCATCCTTGTGCTCTACGATCTTCAGGAAATGTCCCTGCGTGTCTTTTATTACCCTGCCATATCCGGTGGCGTCCTCAAGTACGGCGGTCAGCACGGTCGCTGACGCGCCGGAAGCCAGGTGCGTCTCGAGGAGACCCGCCAGTGTCTTCGGCCTGAGCAGTGGAGTGTCCCCGGTCAGGACCATGATAGTGCCCACAAACCCTTCGAGCAGTGAACCTGCCTGCAGCACGGCATGTCCGGTACCCAGTCTCTCCTTCTGAAGGGCGAATTCGACATTCTCTCCATCCATCTCTTTCATTACCGCTTCGGCCTGATGTCCCACTACCAGGATTATCCTTTTCGGGCCGATCGATCCCGCGGCGTCGACAACATACCTGATCATTGGTTTTCCACAGATCTTGTGAAGCACCTTGGCCATATCGGATTTCATCCTCGTACCCTGTCCAGCAGCCAGAATCACTGCCGCGAAACCGTTATTCCCACTCATACCTGCTCCATTCCGGAAATTCCAGAACTATCTCAGTGACCGAATCGCCGGTTATCCTCATACTGATATTATCGATCAGGCGCGTTTTACCCAGTCGGCCCGCCGCGGCAAGGAGTACTGTGCCTTCGAGCCTTTCGAGCCGCTTCAGATCCATTCCCGAAACGACCTCGCAATAATCAACATCAAATCCGCCAGACTCCATGCTACCACGAATGATCTCCCTGATGACGTCCGCGTCCCGTTCTCCACCTTTCACTTTTTCAAAGGCCAGTCTCAATCCTCCGTTGAGCGAGGCTGCACTCTTTCTCTCACCGGCATCCAGATAGGCGTTCCTCGAACTCATCGCCAGCCCGTCCGTTTCCCGCACAGTCGACCCCAGCCTGATCCTCACGGGAAAATCCAGATCGGTTACCATTCTCTGGATTATGACAGCCTGCTGGGCATCCTTCTGTCCGAAAAACCCGATATCCGGTCGGACCATATTGAATAATTTTGTCACGACCAGGAGTACTCCATGAAAATGCCCGGGCCTCGAAGCTCCGCAGAGCCCGTCCCCGAGTCCTTTCACCAGAAACTCCGTCGCCTCTTCCCCCGAATAGATGGATGATACCTCGGGAACAAAAAGAAGATCGACTCCCAGACTTTCGAGAAGCAACGTATCATCATCAAGCGATCTCGGATAGGCGGCAAGGTCTTCTCCAGGCCCAAACTGGACCGGATTGACGAATATGGAGACAGCGGTAAAATCCGTCTCATCCAGGGACATCCTGACGAGGCTCTCGTGCCCCTCATGGAGAGCCCCCATGGTGGGGACCAGTCCGATGCTGAGACCTTTCTCTTTAGCTCTATTTATTGCTTTCCGGACCTGTTCCGGAGTCGTTACTTTCTTCATTGTCGCCCGTTCTGCCGGCGCTTTTTTTCCTTGGTGTCGAATAACTGTGCTCGATCGACGGGAATTTGCCTTCCTTTACTTCCTCGACGTACTTTGACACGGCATCTCGCATCCTGTCTCCGATTTCGTCATATACTTTGACGAACCGGGGCAGGGGTTCCTCATGGATCCCCAGCATATCGTTCAGAACCAGAACCTGACCATCACAATGACTGCCGGCGCCTATACCGATCGTGGGAATCGAAATACTTTCCGTGATAGTGTCGGCGAGTTGATAAGGAACACCCTCGATTACTATTGCAAAACATCCGGCCCGCTCAAGTGCTTTCGCTTCCCGTACCATCTTCGCCGCGGATTCTTCGTCACGCCCCTGAATACGATATCCACCCATCTGGTGCAGCGACTGAGGTGTCAGGCCGAGGTGTCCCACTACAGGTATCGACGCGTGTATGATAGCCTCGATCACGGGGACATATCTCTCTCCTCCCTCCAGCTTCACACTTTCAGCCCCACCCTCCTTGACCAGTCTCCCCGCATTTCTCACCGCGTCTTCCACGCTGGCCTGATAGGACATAAAGGGCATGTCGCCTACTACGATCGCGGAGGGCCTGGCTCGCGATACGGCCTTCAGATGATGAATGATCTCTTCCATGGTCACCGGCAGGGTGTTTTCGTATCCCATGATCACCATACCGAGCGAATCGCCGACGAGTATCAGGTCGATCCCTGTCTGGTCTATTATCTTTGTCGAGAGAAAATCATAGGAGGTGATCGCGGCGATCTTCTCCCCACTGCGTTTCATCTTGAGGATGGTGTTCTTTGTGACTTTTTTCCTCATGAGCCGCCCTCTTCCCAGGAAGGTATATAGTATTGCGTACCCTCGAACTTTTCTGAGATACGCGCGTAGAGATCCTCTAGTTGAGTCCTGCTTGAAGTAAAATCGGTCGTATCGGTGTTGATGATAAGCAGAGGAGTATCATCGTAGTGAAAAAAGAAGTGATTGAACGCATCGTTAAGTCCGGACAGATAATCGTCGCTGACATTCCTCTCAAAGTTCCTGCCTCTTTTACGGATCCTGTGCAGCAACACTTCAGGAGTGGCCTGCAGATAGATGACCAGGTCTGGCTTTACGATCTTTGTCTCGAGCATCGAATGAAGCCTGTTATAAAGGACAAGTTCGTCATCACCCAGCACGGCGTGAGCATAGATCGTGTCCTTGGCGAAAAGATAATCGGCGATCATAAGTTCGGAAAACAGGTCCTGTTGTGATATTTCCAGCTGCTGGCGATACCTGTTGAGAAGAAAGAAAATCTGTGCCTGGAATCCGTACCCGGGCATATCATCGTAAAACTTCTCGACGAAGGGGTTATCGTCCACTTCCTCGAGAAAAAGACGTGCCTCCGTCTCGCCGGCCAGAAGCCGCGCCAGGGTAGTCTTTCCCGCGCCTATATTACCCTCTATCGCAAGATATTTGATCCCGCTGGATATCAGCCTGTCCTTCAGGTCTTTCATAAGCTGTACGGTAGTGAAAAAACATGCCGATGTCAATATCAATCCAAATCTTTACCACTCAAGAAGTTCGATGGCAGAATACCGCGGGACGAGACCATTCTGACCCATCCACAACCAACGCTCCTGCCGATAAGTTCACTCACGCTGACGCCGTCAGGTGGAAATGACACTCCCGGGTCGATATCACGCATGGGTTTGAGCACGAACATCCTTCCGACCGCTCTGGGGTGAGGCAGGGTCAACCTTATATCGTTGATTACAAGATCACCGTAAAACACTATGTCTATGTCAATTGCCCTGTCACAAGCAGAGGGTTGCCTCACGCGGCCCAGTTGCTTTTCGATTTCCTGGCAGATGTCAAGGAGACGATAAGGACCAATGTCCGTCTTCAGCATAGCGACAGCATTTATGAACGGTCTCGAAAAACCGTCTCCCTCTGGTTCGGTCTCATAAAGAGGACTGAGTTCAAGAAAGTCGATACGTTCATGAACGGAGAGAATACCCGCGGCCGCCAGAACACGCTCCTCCCTCGCACCCTCGTTCGATCCCAGAGAGAGATAAACGGTGCTTGAGGACTTATCCTGCTTCACGTTCGACGATAACTGCGACATGATCGAGATTATTGGGAAATGGAAGTGTCAGTTTCTTGATTGTAGTTTTTATCCTTGTAACAGGAAAATCATTCAGGATCTCGCTACAGATGGCATCTGCCAGGGTCTCGATCAGGTTGAATCTGTTCTTTTCAACAACATCCATCACTCTCGAGTGAACCCTCTCGTAGTTGACCGTATCTTCCAGCGCATCGGTCACGCAGGCCTTTGTAAAATCGTTCCAGTATTCGACATCGATCTCCAGCTTCTGCCCGACTTCTCTCTCCATCGAAGAAACGCCGTAATAGCCGAAGACCCTTATCCCCTTGAGGACGACTTTCTCTTCTAACAAGTAAAACCTCCAGAAATGACTATCTGAAACCGGCCAGCTTTTCACCTGCCTGCCTTATTGTATCCGTGGGAGCGGTAATAGACAACCTGAAATACCCCTCTCCCGCCTGACCGAACCCCACACCGGGCGTGGCAACGATTCCAGTATCATCGAGAAGCCTTCCACAGAAGTCTATCGACTTCTCACCCCCCGGTACCGGTATCCAGAAATAGAAAGTCGACTCGGGAGGATCGAATTCTATACCGGCCTTTCTCAACCCATCCGCCAGAATATCACGCCTCTCCCTGTATACCGCGAGTATCTTGTCGATTACCGGCTGGTAATCCGCGTCGAGAAGACCCGCGACAGCTGCCTGAACAGCGCTGAACACCCCGGAGTCGATATTCGCCTTGAGCCTTCCAAGCGCGGAGATCACCTCTGGAGACCCGATTGCAAACCCGATCCGCCAACCCGTTATGGAAAACGTCTTCGAAAAGGAAAAGAATTCGATATAGGGTACGCCGCTCTCCCTGCCTGAAGGAAACAGCGCTTCGGCCCTTCCTTCGTAGAAGATCTCATAGTAGGCAGCATCATTTACAAGGATACAATCGTTCTTTCCACAATACTCGAGCATCCGGCCAAAGAAATCCGGAGGAGCCGTCGCGGAAGTAGGATTGTTCGGATAATTAAGATACATGATCCTGGATCGACTGGAAATATCAGCTCCGATCGATTCAAGATCAGGCAGAAAGTCGTTGGTTCGAAGCAGAGGCATGGTCACCGGCCGCCCCCCCGCAAAGATCGCGGATGAGCTGTAAACAGGATATCCCGGATCGGGAACCAGCACTATGTCTCCCGGATCGACTACCGCCAGCGGAAGATGGGCGATCGCCTCTTTGCTTCCGATCGTCACAAGTATCTCGTCAGGAGAAAGCTCTACCCGATGCTCTTTCAGCGCCCATTTTCTGATAGCTTCAATGAGTTCCGGTAATCCACGGTCGGAAGGATACCGATCGTATTCTCTGTTCTCCAGCGCTTTCCCAAGCAGATCCCTGAGCACTTCGGGCGCTCCGATGTCCGGATCACCTATGCCAAGATCCAGCACCTTTCCACCGGAACGTGCAAACTCGGACTTCCGCCTGTCGATCTCGACAAACAGGTATGGTGGGAGCTTCCCCAGCCTTGAAGATTGCATGCGATCGTCAGTCTCCATCAGGTCGGCTCAGACCTGTTAATAACAATAGAATATTGCGCATTCGACGTCTCTGTCCGGATCGCCGCTCCACTGGGGAGTCGGTATCGGAGCATAGATGTTCTCGTCTCCGTCGAAGAAGAGCCTGAGATATGTATAATCTATCATCGGCTCATATGGAGTGTTCCAGTGAACGCTCGGTGAAGCATATACAGTAAGTTCATCGTTCAGGTAAGATATCATGAGAGCGGAGAAAGAATCTTCGACATTCTTGCCTTTTCTTATCATCCTGAAGGCCAGTTTCGGTTCATCCGTATTCGGCGACCAGGCAAGGCCGATTATTCCGTCCGTATTCTTTTCCTTTCGGAAGACCGGGTCAGCGGACATGATTCCAGCCACACTGACGAGCCAGATACCTTCCGCCCTTACAACGGCACATTCGATACCGTCAGGAGACCATACTACCTCCAGAGCGTCAGCATCTTTATCGTCGAGTCCTGGCACCGTCATGACTGATTCGGTCAAAGGATCGAAGAAACAGAGCTTTCCGCTTCTCTCGATGAACGCCATGATCCCGGCTGTATGGTTCCACTGAAATACGGTATTCTCATATACATTGATACCGGCGGTCTCGAATATCCCCCTCCGGTCTGTGACCATCAGTGCCCGTCGGGAGCTGATATCGAGCCCCGAAGACATATCTATGATACACGGCTCAAAAACACCTGTCGTATCTACGAAATATATCAGTTTGTCTTCATCGGGAGTTATCATCGGTTTGATATTGTTATAAAACCGGTGGACCGTGACGATGTCCGGCCCCTGCTGGACTATCGTGGAATCATGACTCTCCGTCACATACACTGTGTCGTTCGCGAAACTCTCCCAGTATCCGACATTTGAAAGGTCCCATGTCCCGTCGGCGAATGGCCCCGCGACCCTCGCTTCCCAAACAACCTTCCCGCCGTAAGGATTCGAGAACGGATGGACATGCTGGTTCATCCTCGGGATGATTCCGCCGCCATCGTCCGTGACATTCACGATCGAACCGATTGTGAGAGGGAAGAGCCAGGTATCCTGTCTCTGCTGCTTAAGACCATTGAAATAGGTTCTGATGAACGAACCGACCACAACGGACCCACCCTCGGGCATGTAGAGATTATAGCCACCACCCTGCACCTCGTCGACGTTGGTGACCAGCATGCTCAGGTCGGATGAAACATACCTGTAGCAATGATACCCCAGAAAATTGGGGCTTCTAGGTGGAATACCATCGGCATCACCGAAGTAATAGAGTTCGTTGAATAAATGTCTGGGATGGCAGCTGAAATTCCTGCCCGTGTCCAGCTCGCCGAAATTCCTGACCAGCACATGGGTAGACGTGGTGTCGGCGAGGCCGCCAAGAACACCTGTCACCGTAAATGATACCAATCCCGGGGTCACGGGTGCCGTCCATGCTACCGAGATGCCGGTGTTACCATCGGGGAAGGTGCCCGCATCGGAAGTCCATGTGTAAACAGGCCATTCTCCGGACGGGCTATACCCGTCTACCTGGATCGTCAACTGCGCCGTCGTTCCCGGAGCTGGCGCCAGATCGTGACATATTATATTGAGCTGATCCAGCGAGGGCGGTACAGGATCTACGATGTCATCCGAGTCACTACCACATCCAGAAAATATCGACATATAGATCGAGAAACCCAGAATTAACATCCACGGCCCGATTCTCTTCCACCGGTTCACTTGAAACCTCCAGGTTCATGTAAGGAAATCATTTTCCGGCTCCACGCCGTCATTTCATAAATGTCAGAATCCAACTATTCAACACCCGATGAAAAATATGAAGGTTTATGGAGAAATTCAAGTTAATTCTGCATCGATGAAGCCGCGAACGATCTGTTCGACACGACAGAAGGCCTGGAAAAAGAAAAAGGCGTCCGGCCGTAAAGACCGGGCGCCTTCTCCATACTTATCCGGGCGACACTTACATCATTCCGCCCATTCCACCCATTCCGCCGGCGCCCATGTCAGGACCCTTTTCCTCGGGAATGTCGGTTATAATCACTTCGGTCGTCAGAAGAAGCGCCGCGACGCTTGCAGCATTCTGCAGCGACGAACGGGCGACTTTCGTCGGATCGACGATACCATCAGCAAGCATGTTGGTGAATTCGCCGGTAGCGGCATTATAACCGATTTCAGGCGATTTCTCATGCTTGATCTTCTCTATGATGACAGAGCCTTCCCTACCCGCATTGATTGCAATCATTTTTGCGGGTTCAAGGAGAGCCTTGGCAACGATATCGGCGCCGATCTTCTCTTCGTCCTTCAGGACAAGCTTCTCTACGGCTGTTGCCGCATGAAGCAGGGTGATCCCTCCACCGGGGACGACGCCTTCCTCGACCGCGGCCCTTGTAGCGGCAAGAGCATCCTCGACACGAGCTTTCTTTTCTTTCATCTCGATCTCGGTGGCCGCTCCGACCTTGATAACGGCTACTCCACCGGCGAGCTTTGCAAGCCTCTCCTGAAGCTTCTCGCGGTCATAATCGGAAGAGGTGTCCTCGATCTGAGCCTTGATCTGGTTGATACGCTCTTTCACCTTGCTGACCTTGCCCGCGCCCTCGATGATGGTCGTGTTGTCCTTGTCGATCGAGATCTTCTTGGCCTGACCGAGATCGGTGACAATAGCATTCTCCAGCTTGAATCCGGCATCCTCTGATATTACCTTACCGCCGGTAAGAACGGCGATATCCTCGAGCATGGCCTTGCGGCGGTCACCGTAACCGGGCGCCTTGACAGCAGACACTTTCAGGATGCCGCGGAGCTTGTTGACCACGAGAGTAGCGAGAGCCTCACCCTCGATATCCTCGGCGATAATCAGAAGGCTCTTGCCCATCTGACTTATCTTTTCGAGTATCGGGAGAAGGTCTTTCATGTTGGATATCTTCTTGTCAAAGATGAGAATCAGCGCATCTTCGAGAACAGCTTCCATGGAATCCGGACTTGTTACGAAGTATGGCGAGATATAACCCCGGTCGAACTGCATACCTTCGACAACTTCAAGATTAGTTTCAATACTCTTGGCTTCTTCAACTGTGATAACGCCGTCCTTACCTACTTTTTCCATTGCCTCGGCAATGAGGTCGCCGATTGTTTCGTCGTTGTTAGCCGAAACCGTACCGATCTGGGAAATTTCCTTCTTCCCGGAAACGGGACGGGAAATATCGTTTAGATGTTTCACCGTAGCCTGAACTGCAAGTTCTACACCCTTCTTCAACTCCATCGGGTTTGAACCGGCAGTAACATTCTTGATGCCCTCGTTGAAAATAGCCTGGGCAAGCACTGTAGCTGTCGTTGTACCGTCACCGGCGACATCGGATGTCTTGGAAGCAACTTCCTTGAGCATCTGGGCGCCAATGTTCTGGTATCTGTCTTCAAGATCGATTTCTTTAGCCACCGTTACACCGTCTTTGGTCACAGTGGGAGAACCGAACTTCTTTTCAAGAATAACATTACGTCCTTTCGGACCAAGTGTGACCTTGACAGCATTTGCCATTTGATCCACACCCTGTTTCAATTTGGCGCGTGCATCGGCGTCATATTTGATTTCTTTTGCCATATTAATATATCCTCCTGTTATTTTTTTGATTACGCTTATTTAAAAACAGCGTAAATATCAGACTCAGACATGATAAGGTATTGTTCGCCTTCGTACTCGAGTTCGTTTCCGCCGTACTTTGAGTACAAAACCTTATCGCCAACCTTGACGTTCAACTTGATGATTTTACCGTTTTCATC
>JAGLYV010000024.1 GCA_023131975.1 Candidatus Krumholzibacteriia bacterium
AGGTAGATACCACCCACATCGGCTGACGTCTCACCGAAACTGTTCGTGCCGGTAAAGACGACGCCCGTCACACCGATCGGCGCGTACTGACCCCAGGTGAACATCGCCACACCACCCCAGGCGTTGTTGCTGGTAGTGATGTCCTCGAAAGTGACGTTGCTGCAGTCGCAGAGCTGCAGGCCGTTACCGCCGTTGTCTTTCGCCTCGACATTGCTTACCACGAGGTTTGTCGCGCCATTGGCGTCCATACCGGAACGATAGACGTTACGGATCTCGGCATCGTCGAGATAGCAACCGTCATATGCACCGAATTTGACGCCGTAACGCGGAGTCGAATTGGTGTTGCTTCCCTGAAGCGTAAATTCCGCTATAAGAACATCGTCCGCACAGATATACACACCCGCGCCATTGACCGCGTGGCCTACGACGTCCAGAAGGACGCCGGCACGGCTGTAGCCCCAGATGTGACAGGGTTTGTTCACGTTCAAGGCTTCGGTATATGTGCCGCCGCCGCTGTAGACACCGATCCATACGATCACCAGGTGAGTGGTGACCGGAGCGGCATCGATCGCTTCCTGAATCGTGTTGTAGTACTCAGCCCAATGCGGAGTCGGATTACCTTTTACAAAATAATCCATTCGCACGTCATGCTCGGAAATGTTGGTGAAGGTGTTCCCCGACATGACCGGTGAAGCGCTGTTCGACAGGATTCCGATTTCGCTATCGAAAAAATTGTTGTTCGATATCGTCGCGGTCGAACCGGTCCAGACATCCAGCCCGCACGACGCCCATTGCGCCACGTTCGCTCCGGACACGCAATCATAGATATCGTTATTATCGATGGTCGGATTGCCGGAATAGACCGAGATCCCGTAACTGAGACGATCGGGATCGCTGCCGCCCAGGGCGGTTACCGTGTTGCCGGAGATGACTCCGGTATCGGTGTTGCCGATCACATCGTCGCGGGTGTAGATCCCGATACGGCCGAAACCGTATACGACGTTATCGGTGACATCGATATAGCATTCCTGCCGCCGAATGGCGAGACCACCGGCGCCCGGCCAGGAGATGTTTATGACTTCGTTATCGTGGATATCGCCATCAGAGCCCGCATCGGCATATATACCGTACTGCCGGTCGATACCGGTTCCATCGATTGTGAAGCCTGACAGATACACAACAGCACCGTTAGTGATTCTTACGATGTACTGGGTCTGTCCCGCGGTGCCGCTGATGAACGACGATCCGGCTCCCGCGCCGGTAATCGTCAGGTCTATACCATCGATCAGCAGGGCCTCAGGGTAAGTGCCGGCTGCTACGGTGATGATATCACCAGTCGTAGCACCATTGATCGCGGCCTGGATGGTCGCGTAGTCACCGGGCACTGTCCATGTCGCGCCTGGCGCGGCGGGTACCCTCTGAATATCTCTTGAGCTTGCGGGAAGAGCCGAGCTCCCACCGTCATCGGGGAAAGGTTCGATCGGTTTCGGCCTGTCTTCGTCCCCGGGTGCCCCGCTCACGGTCCCTGTCGCGATGGTGAATACCATCACGAAAGCGAGCAGGAGGAAAAAATATTTTACCAGTATCGGTTTCCTGGTCATAGCGCCCCCTCCAGTATAATATTTGATACAGCCTTAAAAACAGATGCGCGGAGTTACCGGCGAGTCGAGACCGCGACACACTTCAGCCGCACGGCGGCGATCGACGGTACTTAGTAACCCAGAAGGCAATGTCGGTGAGTACTGTATGGCAGAACTGTTTCGGAATCCCCTCCGTTGTCCCCTGATGCTGCATCCGCGAGATTTGTCATAGCCGCAGGGCTACGGACTTCTGTTTCTCACGTATCATCACCCCTTTCACAAGTCATCCCAAAACTGTTCCTGAAAATACCTTTCGGAACAATCATCGCTGCCTTATTGAAGAAAAGACTCCCCCTGTGACGTTTCAACTCATTTAAATACAATCAATAGAATGAATGCATACCCGAAGCTGGACCATGTAACCCATCATATTCGTCTGAGTAGATTGTATTAGGTATATTACCCTATATCTTGAAATGTGTCAACAAATATTGTCATTTGCCAATGTGCCGCGTCAGAGCCGCGTTAACCACAGGGAAGGGCGCAAATACGCGGCGGTGTATTGCGGCATCGTGTCGTATCGTGCCGCGGCATCGTACCGCAACATTGTATTGCGGCATCGTGTCGCGGTGGCAAATTCAAAATGGCCGGTTCGAAATTTCCTTTTCAAGGCTTTGACAAGTCAGCTCTCATCCGCTATTTTTATTGTAAGGAGAGACTTTTCAACTTTAACAAAATACCCCACCGTAACAGGATCCGTTCTTTTATCAGGTGTGCTATAATAGATAGTATAATCTGCACAGATGAAGAAGGAGTCGTTATGCGTGTTTGTAGTCGTTTTCTCGCAGGCCCGCTCGTGCTCGCGGCCATCCTGATTATCGGGCATCCACTTGCCGGTAGGGAATCATCAGAAATCCTGTCAAAAACCGGGGACCGCGGAATGGACAAGGTCTATGTATTTGATGGAAGCGGTGTCCATGATGTAGGGATGCTCCATGTCCATACCGGCAACTGGGGAAGTTTCGGTTCGTATCCCAGCTCTACATGGTCAATCGGCGAATTCCCATCGGCCGAGTGGCCGGCGAACAGCGGGATCGAATACCTCTACATAGGTGGCTTATGGGTAGGCGCCATAAAGAATGGCTTCCCCGCAGTATCGACTGCCGCTTTCGAAATGGAGTTCGCCCCGACAGAGGACCCTGTCGACATAATATACAGCAGCTTCGAAAACGCGCCGGGAGGAAACCGGTTCCCATCACCAAACGCCGATGATGATGGTGATGGCCTGATAGATGAGGACTGGCTGGACGGTCACGATAACGATATGGATGGTTTGATAGATGAGGATTACGCGGCGATCTCCAGACAGATGTTCAGCAGCTGGTGCACAGATGACCAGCCTGCTGTTCTCCAGCGCTATCCGGACCATACCCCCCTGAATATCCTGATCAGGCAGGAGAGCTATCAGTGGGAAGATGAAAGACTCGATGACTTTGTCGGATTCAAATATACGATAACCAATATCGGGGATGAACCGCTCGAGGATATCTATCTGGGGTTATTCATCGATGGAGATGCCGGGCCGAGAAATGAGTCTCCATGGTTGGGTGATGCCAGCGGCAGATGGGCCGGAACGGTATGCACAGAGATGGGTCCCGCCGCGATCGACCTTGGATATGTCTATGATGTCGATGGTGACGGAGGACGCACTCCCGGATATCTCGGCGCGATGATCCTCGGACATTCTACGGATCCTTCGGGAGTCGCGGCGCCGAAAACCGTCGGGATGACCTCGTTTCAGATCTTTGCTGGAGACAATCCATTTGAAAATGGCGGAGATCCGACAAATGATTTTGAGCGATACGAACTCATGTCCAGAAGACAGTTTGATCATAATACCGTCTTTCCAAGAGATTACAGGATGCTTTTGAGCACGGGCGACTTCGAGGAACTACTTCCTGGGCAGTCGCTTGTCTTCTACGTGGGACTTGTCGCGGGAGAAGGTCTCGACGGGATGCTCGAAAACGCCGCAATGGCTCAGGCATTTTTTAACGGGCAGTGGTTCGATCTTGATGACGATCCGATGACGGGAACAGACAGGCGGGAGACTCCTGTATATGGCCCGGCGACCGGCGTCATTATCGATATCTGCCGTCTCCAGTTGAGCGAGCCTGTAGATATTCCGTATGGTGAGATGCTGTGGATCAACGGAGACTGTGAAACTGAGAATAAATTCAAGCTTACATGCGGTTATTCTGAGGCTGACAGCCTTCTTTTCCGCACCGGAGTGGCGGGCAGAGAGACACAAGTCCACTGGCTTGCCGAGAGGCCGGAACTGTCCCTCGACCTTCTCGATATTCGTCCGGGCTCATGCCCCAACCCGTTCAATGTCGGGCTCTTTGAAGGCATGGACGACAGCGGAAAAATAGCGAACAGAGGTAATAAAAGAGGTGGTGTGTTGCCGGTGGCCCTCCTGGGAAGTGAGGATTTTGATGTTCGGTTGGTCGACGCTACGTCTGTCAGGCTTGAGGGCGTCATGCCTGTTCCGCGCAAGAGGTGCAGTTACGAAGATCTGTCGCAGCCGGTGATCGAAAAGACCGGATGTGAATGCACAACGGAAGGTCCGGATGGGTATGAAGACATGATCTTCCATTTCGGGAATCTTGAAATAGCGGAAGCTTTAGCAGGGAGTGGTATCCCGCAACCAGGCGAGGAGGCTGTGCTGACCCTTACAGGGCAACTTACCGACGGCACTTCTTTCATGTTCAGCGATTGCCTGCGATTTGTCGGGCGCGGCCCCAAGGCTGACCATAACACTGACAGGCCTGTACATAACACCGACAGACCTGTGCTCAGGGCGGCTCTGCCGAATCCTTTCAATCCGGTCACTCGAATATCATTCTACCTCCCCGGAAAACAGCATATCCAGCTGGAGATATTTGATGTATCGGGTCGCCTGGTCAAACGGCTTGCCGATGGAGTATATCAGTCAGGTGAAACAATGATCGAATGGAAGGCGACCGGGATCAGCAGCGGGATCTATTTCTATCGCCTCAAGACCAACGATTATGTCGAGACGAAAAAGATAGTTCTTATGAGATAGTTCAAGTCGTGCCAGTTATTATATCGTAGAGGAATGACACACTGCTTGTAAGGCAAGTTTTAGAGCTTCACGTGCTGCCACTTATGAGGTGGCAGCACGGTACAATAGAGTTCTACAAGAATAAATAGAACACGTTTCATATCTACCATTTACTGTATGGATGCTTTATCAGATTGGAATTGAAATACTTCGGGTCGCCCGTCACTTCTTCACCAATCCAGTCCGGCAATGCAATTGCCTGATTTTCATCACTGAGCTCCACTTCCGCCACGACCAGTCCGTGGTTCTCGCCACCGAACTCGTCGACTTCCCAAGTCAGCCCTTCGTAACCGATCACATATCTTTTTTTCTCAATGATCGGCCGCTCACAAAGATCGTCGAGCATGCGATTGGCATCCTCCGCTGGTATCTCGTATTCGTATTCTGCTCTGGTGGCACCGACAGTGATTCCTTTGACGGTCAGGTATCCATTGTCGTCTATAGTACGCACTCTGACGGTTCTCTCCTTAACCGTTGACAAGTACCCCTGACGATACACTGTACCTTCCGCAAGTGCCTGCCAGTCCGTATCTTTTACCAGGTATTTGCGTTCGATTTCTTTGGCCATGTGTGTTCTCCTAATATTCTGTGATATCTTATTCCGGCATCGGCTCCATACCGATTACTCTCTTAATCGCCAGTAAATAGTTGACATTTTCATAGTCGTTTAATGAAATCATATCCTTGGCCTTGAGAATCGCGTCAATATCGACAGACTCAACATTTACAGACTGGATATACGCACCATTGATCAGAATCTCCGCGATTTCAGCGATGCAGTCGTTGATGGTAAAGGCGAATCTTCTTTTACGAAGACCTTGATGTCCATAAGCTTGTCGCGTCAGCAATGGGTCACACACCACCCCATACTACCAGGGCCCCGGCCCTGCTTTGGACTCTGCCCCTCCTACTTTGCCCCCAGGCTCTTTATCCTGCTCCATGAACTGTTTTCGATCGAAATCGGCGCCTCATAGTAAAAATTAAATCGCGTATCGGAAGTACAGTCCATACATCCACCATTCGTACAGGCATCAGTCACATAGAGTGTGTAATCAAACCCGGCATCAAGCGGAGATCCGAGGAACAGCACATACAACTTCTTATTCTCCTCGATCGGCAGAGCATTGACGACCCATATGGTATCGCTCGGGACCGAGGTCTTGAGGACGTAAGACCCGCCTGGATATTCATCGTACCAGTTGTCGATATCACAGATGAATGATGCCCGAACTGAAAGTTCGCTCTCGGCATCCGCGTAGATCAGGAATGGAGCATTCCCATGCATACAGAGATATGAAGTGCCTCCGGTGATGTCGAAAAACTCGTGGTCCGGAGCATATGTACCCCTGAGAAACCCGCTGTCCGGGTTTGGAGAGACGACGATCGGGTAATCGTTCATTGCCGGATCGGAACAGTCAGTCATGATCATGCATTCCATCGAGCAGATGAGTAGACTCCTGTCCACACTGTAGAGAGGTGGCCAGAATGAGATGGAATGACCTGTCATCGGGTCGCCAAATACAATCGACATCTCTGGCGGATATGATATATCAATAACTTGAAAATTTGCGTCCGGGGCATCGAGCCTGTACTCCACCGCGGTCACAGAATAATCCACATCCGTCATTATCAGATAAGCATCGAAAGGTACAAATAAATATGGACATAAAGAATAATCGCCGGAATTGTCAAAATACAGTTTAAGGTTCGGAGTCTGGGAATGGGAAGTCGAAGGTAACAGAAGCAATGGCACGACAGACACGAGTACCATGACGAAAACCAGCACTATCCTGCTCGTTGATCCGCATAATGCCCCCTGCAATGCACCTTGAAGACACGACACTCTCTTATTCATCAGACGCCCCTATCTGTTACAGATCAGGATATGTTTGACCAGCCATAAATCTCCTGAATATTGTATCACAGAATTGCTGCTCCAGGTCAAACTAAGAGATCAGCAGGCATATTCATTTCGATACTGTGGGTTGTAAAAACCCTACCCAAGTCTTTAATCAACCCTTTTCACTCAAAAGAGACACGTCCTGTCGCAGCAGCACAACCTTCTACGTATGCATGAAGTCGCCGGCTACGAAGCGGTAGAAATAGATACCGCTGAAGAATATTTTTTTATGATCATTTTTCCCCACACGGTTCATGCGTTATGATATAATAACCCTGTCCAATCATATACATATTCAACGTCGGAGGTATCCCCATGCGCTCCTTTTCAGCAATAATAATCCTGTTTATTCTGCTGGTCACCGGCATCGGAACCAGCGATCTTCACGCGCAATGGGTGAAGGACGGCGTGTCGATCACTACCCATACGAGCGCCACGTCGCACTGCATGATCCCGGACGGGTCAGGCGGAGCTATAGTCGCGTGGCTCGAAGGTCGTTATCTACATGCCCAGCGCATCGACATCGACGGCTACGTGCAATGGTCGACCAACGGTATAATCGTCTGCTTGGAAAACAGTGATAAATACCAGATGGCCATGATACCGGACGGAGCCGGCGGCGCGATAATCACCTGGGTCGATGATCGCCTCGTTTCCGGAGATATCTACGCGCAGAAGATCGACGGAAGCGGGATCACACAATGGTCTTATTCCGGTGTGCCTGTATGTACTGACAGTTACGAACAGTGGTATCCGCAAATCGTCTCCGACGGAGCGGGAGGAGCGATAATCACCTGGACCGATTCGCGCTACTCTGATGCGGATATATACGCGCAGCGGATCAACTCTGACGGCACTGCCGCATGGACAGGGAACGGCGTCTCCGTCTGCAATGCAACGGGGGAGCAGGATATGGCGACGCTGATACCGGACGGTGCCGGCGGCGCGATCATCTGCTGGCAGGACGGGCGTGGCGTTATATACAATGATATCTACGCGACCCGGATAGACGGTTACGGTGTTTCCGTATGGATGGAAATCGTTATCTCAGCGGCGAGCTACGACCAGGAGAACCCTTCGATAGTCCCGGACGGCACGGGCGGCGCGATCATCGCCTGGACCGATTATCGCGGGATCTTCCCCAGACCGTACTGCCAGCGGATCACGACTCTCGGCACCATCCAGTGGACTAGCGGGGGGATCGCCGCGTGCCTCGCCGGATTCAGTCTCAATGATCCCTCTGTCGCCGAAGACGGAAGCGGCGGTGTTCTGATAACATGGAAGGACGACCGTAACAGCTATCCTTCCGTTTACGCGCAGAGGATCGATGCCGCGGGAACATACCTCTGGACAAGCGATGGCGCTCTCGTCTGCACCGGGCCGGGCGCGAAAGAATATCCAAAAATCACGACCGACGGCGCTGGAGGAGCCATCGTCGCCTGGTCGGACAGCCGCGTCTCATCGACGGAGATCTTCGCTCAGATACTCGATTCGAGCGCGGAGATGCAGCTTGCCCCGACAGGAGGCGCCGTATGCACCGCCGACAACATCCAGGACCAGCCCCGGATCGTCTCTGACGGGACCGGTGGAGCGATCATCGTCTGGAACGACGATAGAAACTCGTCCACCGGCCTGATGGCTCAGAGAGTCGATATCGATGACGGATGGTACACATCCGATCCCACAATCGAATCTGTCACCGACATCCCCGGCGACGAAGGTGGATACGTGCGGATCAAACTGAACGCATCGATTTATGATCAGCCTGACGCGATCTGCCTGGCGACAAATTACAATGTATGGAGAAGGATCGAATCCCTGACCGCCTTGAACTCACTCTCCTCCGGCGACAGAGATCCGGTATTTGAATCCATGGATTTTCTCAGTCAGTTCTCATCCATCAATGAAACAGAGGGCCTGAGAGTGACCGGACAGCTGGCAGCGGCGCTCGGTCTCCCTGAAGGTGACTGGGAGTCGCTCGGCCAGCACGCCGCCATGCAGGATCCCGTTTACTATTATGTCGCTGCGACAAAGAGCGATTCCACGACCGGTGGCATCCCATGGGAGACATACACGGTCACCGTTCATACGACCGACCCCTCGTTCTATATATGCTCCGAGCCCGACAGCGGCTACTCGGTCGATAACCTCGCGCCGGGCATGCCTGTGTCGCTCGCCGGCGCACCACTTTCCGGTCCGGGCGGAGTAGTCCTGACGTGGGACGATAACATCGAGGGTGACCTCGCCCACTATGCCGTCTACCGCGGCGACACGGAAGAGTTCGTACCTGCCCCTGGCAATCGCATCGGCAGCCCGACCACATCGAACTGCACCGATGAATACGATTTGTGGCACCAGAGTTATTACAAGGTCTCGGCAGTCGATCGACACGGAAACGAGAGCCTGTTCGCGCTTATCGGACCAGCCGGGATAACAGGTGACGATCCGCCGGCAATGCCGAAGGCCGCATATCTGAACCAGAACTATCCGAATCCCTTTAATCCGGTGACGACGATCCGGTTCGGGTTAAGTACGGAATCGCACGTTACCCTGAGAATCTATGATCCATCAGGGAGGCTGGTCAGGGAATTGGTGAACAGAACTCTGCCCGCCGGATACTACGATGAGCAGTGGGATGGATTGACTTCGAGTGGGATGAGAGCTGCGAGTGGAATATATTTCTATAAATTAGCTGCGGAGGAGTTTGTACATACCAGGAAGATGGTGCTGCTTAAATGACACCAAAATTTAATGCTTGAAGCTGTCCCACTTCAGTTGGCAGGGCACAACCCTCCCCTGAACGAAGCCCTCGCTGGACCCGTGATAAATATCGCGGCACCGGGATCCTTCCCGGTGCCGCGATTCTATGTACCCTCAATCCTGCCGGATCGTAGAAGGGAACTATTCTATTATCTTTTTAGCTGCTTTCTCTTCCAGAGATTCCGCCCACGCGACCAGTTCCAGGAACGCCCCTATGACTTCCTCCCCGGTGAAAGCGCAATGTCCGAAGCGGTCGACCTCGTACTGGCGCAGCCATCCGGAGTTGCCAGCATCGGCGACAACCTGAGCGAACAAATATTCGTGGGACAGAGGCACGACCGGATCCCTGGTGGTGTGCAGCGTCACCACAAGATCCTCTGGGTTCGCTCCGTAGAGCTTCATCTGCTTGAGCATCTTCTCGATACCCCCGCTCCCTCGCTTGATCTTAAACGGCCTGCCTACCTCTTCCTTCTTCTCATCCACCACCGTCACCTGGTGAAAGCTCTTGCCAAGGTCCATCCCCACATACAACGTGCCCGGCATCTCGTACCTCCCTGTTCGGGCCTCCAACCGGCCGGGGTCTCCCTGCTCTCTTGCCCCATCATCGCCTCATGCTAGTATTTCACTCGGGATTACTCTATAATCCCAATATCTTTAATCGAGGCTCCCGGGTAGGGTAGGGCGCCATACTAAATGACGGGCTTATAGCCCAACCGCAGGATCGGCGCCCCGACTCGGTCTTTCTTTTCCTACCCGGGACTCTACTCCCCACACACAAAAGCCCAAAGAAAAACCCGGCTGCCAAGTCCTTCGTTAACTCAACAACCGGGTCTTTAATCAACCCTTTTTACTCAAAAGAGACACGTACTAGTATCTTAAATGTCTTTTGAGTAAAATCACCGGCGGTCAGCCGGTAGAAATATATTCCGCTCGATACCGCTCGACCTCCGCTCGCGGAACGGCCTTGATTCGAAAAATCAGAAGAGTCTCTTCCTGAAGAACTAGAGAAGTTTCTTTATCTCTGCCAGAAGCACTTCCGGCTGAATCGGTTTCTCAAGAAAGGCTTCGACAGGATTCCAGTCATCGTTACCGACTGACGACTTGAAATCGAGTCCGGTACGTTCCTTGACACCGGTAAGCATAAGGATAGGGAGGCTGCTGTATTTCGGGTTATTTTTCAGTTCCCGGGCCATCTCGAACCCGTCCTGCCAGGACGCCATCATGACGTCAAGGATCATAAGATCGGGTTTTCCCGCCTCGATCTTCTCCCAGCCTTCTTTCTTGTCGGCAGCTGTTTCGACCTCGTAATCCTCGTCCTCAAGAATGGCCTGCAGCGAATCGCGAATATCTTTATCGTCATCTACTACGAGGATTTTTGCCATTGTCTACCTCACATGTTTAAAACAAGGTCCATATCGAGTCCGACTCACTGTGGATTGCCATTCCATGCTCTCGAATATCCTACCAGATTCCTTTCTTCCAAATCAACAATTTACCACGAGACCGGCACAATGACGGTGAAGATAGACCCTTTGCCCTCCCTGCTTTCCACTGAAATATCTCCACCATGCCTCTCCACGATCTGCTTTACGATCGAAAGGCCCAGCCCCGTTCCATCGCTGACATTCTCCTTCGCGTTAGTACCCCTGAAAAACTCGTCGAACACATACTCGATCTCACCCTCCGGAATTCCTATACCCGTATCGGAAAAATCGAGCCTTATGCTGTCGTCCTGTACGGTTGCCTCCAGGTGGACAGTCCTCCCCTCCGGCGTGTACTTTATCGCGTTGAACAGAAGGTTGGTCATCATCTCTTTGATGGAAAACTCGTTGCCGGTCATATTCCGGACCGCCGAATCGACTTTGTATGTAAGGGTGATCGACTTGTCCTCCGCCTTGCGACCGACCGTCTCAAATACACCGGCGATGGAATCGGGAAGAGAGAATTCGTTCCTGTCCAGCTGCCCGCATAGCTTCACCAGAGTAAGGCCAAGTAATTCTTTCACAAATGAAGTAAGTTTTTCGTTTCGCTTCACCGCTCTATTTAGAAAATCGGCCTGCTTTTCGGTCAGGGGCCCCGATTTTTCGCTGGAAGCCACAAAGAGGCAGCTCTGGATCGCCGACAGGTGACCCTTGATGTCGTGTGTGACGCGAGAGATATATTCATCCATTATCCGGTCATTTTCCTTCAGTTGCGCGTTCGACTCCCTGAGTTCCTGTTCCTTTTTGTACAACTCCATACAAAAAAGCTTCTTTTGCGCAATATCGATCTGCCGCACAACTGCTTCGATAAAACAAAACATCTCCGCTGGTGATTTGAGTTCGTCGATGTCCAGATAGAGCAGGTCGATATTTTCATCCATATCGTTCACCCGTGCCCCCAACACAAAGTGGGGTCTCTGCACATCGACAAGCTCGGCATTCCCGCTGGAGGGAGGCCAGCTGCTCGTCATCACCAGGGTATCATTCGTCCTCACCGCATCGAGTACGCGCCTGGAAAGAGTCAGTTTCGTCTCTGTTTCGGTCCCCCCCCAATAACACACGAGTATATCCGGCTTCTCGGGAATCGGTCGGGGTATGTCAGGTACCCGTACAATCGCGACAAACGTATCAAGCATCCTGGAGAGACGCAGGCAGGCCTCCGAATAAAGGTCTGAGGGGCTGCTCAATTCGAGTAACCCTGACTTAAAATCGTTGAGGTGCCACATCAGGCCCGGGGAAAGGCCAGGAACTTCTTCATCCTTGAAAGAAACGAAATGCTCACCATCCCCTTCATCCTTTATCCTGATAGCCGCCCGGGCATACTTGCTCGATATCAACGCCCGATCAGCCGCCTCCCACAACGTCAGAAGAAATGAACCGATAGATATTTCCTCGTTGGATTTCACAACATGTGTTTTGACCTTCTGCTCATCGACGTACACGCCGTGCTTACTGCCCATGTCCTCGATGATCCAGCGGCCGAATGAGTCCTGAAAGATCCTCGCGTGAAGTCTCGATACCATTTTGCCATTCAGCACTATATCGCAGTTCTCCCCGCGACCAATGGTCATGCCTTTCGGTATGAGTGTGATCTCCCTCTGCTCATCCTGTCCCAAAATGACAAGTTCTATTTCGGACATTTTTCTCACGTCCGTAATGCCCACCGCATCAGCTTCCAGCGAGAGATGCCTGCGGCAGAAAAATAGAATAATGCTTCCCCAATGAAGAATTCAAGGGTACCGCAAATCCAGCCGCGAAACAAGTGATTATTGATTTTTTGTATTGAAGCGACCCTACCCATTCTATTTTGGATACAACGCATTCCACCTTTGAATTCGATGCATCTAAATAAAAATGAGACCGAGATAGATCTATCCCCCTGGATAACCTGTTTTGTTGACTTGCAGTATCAATCGACCGGACCGAAGTATTTGTCCAGCCAGTCGAGGGTCTCGCGGATCATCTCGTTTCTGTGTCCCGACATGCTGTGTGAGGTCTCGAACAATACGAACTTTTTATTCTCCGCGCCTGTCGCCAGGTTATTAAAGAAGGGGAGCTGGGATGTCTCGTAGGGGAAAGTGTAATCGTATCGACCGTTCAGCAACAGGACCGGTATCCGGACCCGGGACAGGAAGTTGAACGGACTGAAAGCGGGAGACATTTCAAAGGTCGGCAACCCCGCGAGCCTGAGGACGGCGACACTGAAACGATCGTCCTGTCCCAGATAGATAGGAGCCAGCCAGCCTCCCCAGCTGCTGCCGAAGTAGGCGAGCCTGCCCATGTCGATATCGTCACGGGTCTCAAGATAATCGACCGACCGGGAGAGATCTTTCCGCCATGCTATGATGTGCTGCTCGTGATCGGAAATCGTGGTCCGGGAATCGTACATGCTGTACCCATCCCTTCTCTCATATGTCGACAGGTATACGGGGCAGAGTACCGCCCTGCCGCTTTTAATGACAAAATCGACGAACTCGAATGTGTTCAGGTTCCTGCCGTTCTCACTCGATTCCATATTTATTGCATAGGAACCGGGAAAAAGAACGATCGTCTGATAGGGGGGGGAACTTCCTTCAGGAAGGAAAAGGTACGAAAACATCCTTTCACCCCCATAAGGTGTGTCATAGGAGATCTTTTCGATCGTCCAGTCCTCTCCAGTCTCGTCTCTGAACTCCACATGGTCGTTCAGTCCGGTTTTCTCGTACTGGTAGATGCTGCGGAGGGCATCCAGGACCTCATCCGAAACAGGCTGATCATTTTCGTAATCATGCGTCGGCATGAAGGTGATCTCATCCCAGATCTCCTCCGTCGACTCTTCATCGCCGATCGGTTTTATGCATCGGAATCCGTTGCATTCGGACCTGTCGAAGGGCGAAGCCTTTTCCGGGTGATTGAACTGGTACTGCGGCGCGCTCCAGCAACCACCCATCGTATAACGGTCCTCCCCGGTGGCGTTGAAACACCATTCCCTGACGTTACCGGCTATATCGTAAAGTCCGAAATGCCCTGTCCCGTAATGGCTGCCGACCGGCGCGATCCCATCTTTGCCGAAATTGGACAGTGGGATGAGATGGGCACTGGCCCTGGCCGACGCGACATAGATCCAGTGAAACAGGGTCGGAAGCGATTTGCCCGCAAATTCAGCGAAGGCGGCCGCCTCGAACCAGCTGACGCCGCTCACGGGATAGTCCGCCCGGCCATCAGGATAATCGCTCATCTCCCACCCGGCAGGCCCGGGCCTGCCGGTCCTGTCGCGGAACATCTTTCTCGCCTCATCCCACGGAATCGAGCGGCCATCCAGAACGAACGGATGCTTCCAGAATTCCCCGTGTTCGTATCCTCCCGCGTCCACGAACGACTTGAACTGGCGGTTCGTGACTTCGTACCTGTCGGCCAGGAAGGAAGGGAGTCTGGGTGTTACAAGGCGACCGAAGCCGGGCACCCAGTCGCCACCTGTTCCACCCGGTACCCTCACCATCCCTTCGGGGAGCGAGCCTGCCTCGTCCATCTGAAATCCGAAAGTATCCCTGTTGCTCGGAAGCCCGACTTCCAGGGGAATGAATCCCTCCTTTTCGATCTTCCAGCGGAAAAATCCCTGAGGGAGAAAGGCCCGGTCTATTGGAGTCACTCCAAGAGAATGCCACCCGGCATCCGGAACCGCGTAATCTCTGATAAAAACTTCAGCTCCGGGAGGGTAAGTCGCTATCACGGCACAGGTGGTTATCTCAGACCACAACGATTCGAGAACGGGGTTGTCCGTCAGGACTTTCTTCGCGTCCAGAGCTGTTACCCACGCAGCATAATATCGATCGTTTTCCACCATGTCCATGATGGCGGGTAGAAGTTCATTTCTTGCTTTTCGGGCCTCACGCGCTTTTTGAATGCTCTTGCCTGCCAGCAAAGCAAACATACATAACGCGAGAACGACGGGGATGCCGACAAGAGGTTTTCTCAGCAACCAGAGGATCTTTTCGCCTCCTCCAGCCGCAAGGGATCCTTTGGGTTCCGGAGAGATGACCCTGTCCAGTTCAAAAAGAAACTCGTCTATTGACTGATACCGTTTATCGGGATCCTTGCTCAGTGCCCGAAGAATCAGGGCGTCAAGGGCTTCCGGGAGTTCCGGCTTTATCCTGGAGGGGGACTCGGGATCCTCGTGGACTATCGAATAGATCACCGCGGGCTCATATTCGCCCCGGTAGGGAGTCCTGCCGGTCAACATCTCGTACATGACGACTCCCAGCGACCAGATATCGGTCCTGTGATCTATCTCATGTCCCAACGCCTGCTCGGGAGACATATAGGACGTGGTCCCGATGGTCGAACCCTCCTTCGTCAGGTGGCTGACACCCTTTAACTTGGCCAGCCCGAAATCCATGATCTTGGCGAGTCCACCGGTAGTCACCACGATGTTGGCAGGTTTTATGTCTCTGTGAACTATGTTCTTCCTGTGCGCCTCCCGGAGCCCCTCTGCCACCTGCCGGATCAAATCAAACACCCTGTCCGGTTCGGGAACACCACGGTCCAGCATCTCCCTCAGGTTCTCGCCCTCGTAACAGGCCATCACGATAAAGGTCCTGCCGTCTTCAGATTCGTCTATCTCGTGGACATTACAGATATTGGGATGGTCGAGAGCGGAGGCGGCCCTCGCCTCGTGAACAAAGCGTTCCCTGGCCCCCGGATCACTCGTCATGGCAGGTGGAAGAAATTTCAGGGCCACCGCACGCATCAGCCGGGTATCCTCGGCCTTATACACCACACCCATGCCGCCCTCACCGAGCTTCTCGAGGATCCTGTAATGAGATATAGTCTTGCCTATCAAAGGTGAGCCTCACCGGTTACGAGTGTCCCATACGCAACTCGGTTATTTTACAGCAAATGGCTGAAAATATGCACGGATTATTATTGCCCCGGGTGATGGTCCGTTCGCCCGGGGCAATTTAACCGAGACGCCCTATCGAAGCAGGATCATTTTCCTCGTCTCGGCGAATGACTTTGTGCTGAGCCTGTAGAAATAGACACCGCTGGCGGCCCTGCTTCCGTCAGTGGACAGTCCATCCCAGTTTTCGTTGTAATGGCCCGCGGGGATGTCGCCATTTATCATTTCTCTTACAAGCCTGCCCGCCGCGTCGTAGATCCTTAAGCTCACATGTCCCGCCTCCATCAACCCGAACCTGATCGTCGTCACTGGATTGAACGGGTTGGGGTAGTTCTGCTCGAGATACGTCGCCAGCGGTGCGGGTGACGGGTCATCGCCGGTGATCTCACCCGGCCCTGTCACCGCGAAAATACTTTCGTTCCCATGGATATCGATCGCCGAGATCTTGTACCAGTAATCGACGTCCCAGGACCAGTCCCCGTCCAGATATTCCAGCCCGGTGGGCGTGGCGATGAGATTGCCGGGAGCAGGGATAAAATCATCACTGGTCCCGCGGTAGAGACCATAATACCAGAGGTCGTTCTCCATGCTCTGATCCCAGGTCAGTTCCAACCCCTCCGGCATGTACGACTGCTCTGAGGCAAGGCCGAGAGGCGGTTCGGGCGCAAGATTATCGACAGAATATCCACTGCCCCACTCACTGATAAACCAGACCGACGGGTCGGTCGTATGCGCAGTGATGATATAGTATGAATAGGGGTTCCCCGATGCGGTTGAATCGACGAGAGTCGTTCCCCTGAATATATACTCATCGTTCTGTGTCGCGTAGAAACTCCCGATGAACTCCCAGGTGCCGCCGGGATTGACGGCGGAGGGGGCTGTCAACAATACGCGGCTATCATCCGAGCCGAGGATCGTCCCCGTTTGAGACCCTGCTCCATCTGCCTCATTGGAAGGCGAGGCAGTCAACCCGGGCGCGCTCTGCCATATATTATAATTCGCGACCTGCTGAAGAGTCTGAGTGACATCGTCACGATCCGACCTGTCGATAGTTATCCGCAGGTATCCCCCCTCGTCGTCAGGCACGTCGCTGATATCAATGATGACCGGCTCCGGCGATGCCGGGTTCCCGAAGGTATTGATCGACTGGGCATATATATCCTGTCCATTCACCAGACGTTCATCGGTAATAGCAGCAAGGACACCACCGGCGCCATCGGCAGCGAAATCGTAATCCTCGAATTCCCATTCTTCGAAATCCACTTTTCCCTCGATTATCTGAACCCCGTCCTGTGACCAGACCTGCCCACCCCCGATATCGAGCTTTTGCCCCATAATCCGGTCGCCAAAGTATTGATCCTCCCATACAACGATAACTCCCGCTTCGCACGGCAGAAGTACAGGACGGGCCTGCTCATGGTCCTGCTGACAGACCCGGACTCCCTCTTGGTGCCACAGGCTAGTCCACAGGAAATTACCATAGGCATCTATTCTCTGGGCAAGGATCCTGTAGCCACCAGGCTGGTAGTCCATCCATCCTATATAGACACCCCCGGCTCCGTCAGACAGGATATCAGGATATCCCCGGTTTTGATCCGAACCACCGCCTAAGTAATTGTACCACTGGATTGTACCACCCGCATCTATCCTTTGAACGAATATAAGGTCCTCCATTCCGAGTGATTCCTGCCAGGCCACGATAGCTCCACCTGTTCCATCACCGGTTATGACCGGATTCTCACAAGCGGAGGATCCTCCTGCTCCCACCGGAATTCCGTCTTCCGCCATCCCCCATACGCTACCTGAGGAAAAGACCCTCTGAACCCAGATTGTTGGATAGCCTGACCGAATACTCGAAAAAACGATAAGCGCCCCCCCGTAGCCGTCCGCGACGATAGATGAAAAACGCTCTTCTGTCGAGGCATCCGAAATTAACACATATCCTGGGCCAGCATCCCACATGAGGGATCCCGAGCTGTTGATCTTCTGCGCGCATAACTCGTCGGTGGAAAACATGTTGTAAGCAATAACGATTCCGCCAGCGCCATCGGCAGCGGCCACCAGATCATAAGCCATTTCCCCACCTACCTCGATACCATCTGGTCCCCACAACCGCGCTCCCGAAGCGTCGATTCTCTGCGCAAAGAGGCTGCCAAATATAATGATCGCACCGCCCGCGCCGTCTGAGACCATCGCCAGCACCCTGTCGCCACCATAGGAACCGGAAAGCAATACTCCTCCATAGACCCAGTAAGGGTTACCCGATCCATCGAGCCTTTGCCCGTAGATGGCGGAATTTGTCTGATCAGCCCACGCGACGATCGAGCCGCCCTCACCGTCAGAGACTATCTTCACCCCCGCCTGGTCGAATCTTGCACCGCAAACAAGAAGGTCATCGGGCGGCCACGCGGCGTGGACACCAACAGGCAACGCGGCCAGAGTCACAACAACGATAAATAGAGCGAATAGAATCAGAGATCGCATGGAAATCACTCCTTCTTTTGACAGAAAAATATCGTTTCAGCCTGTTTCCCCGGTCACCGGAGCAGCACCATCTTCCTCGTCT